>PMCK01000660.1 GCA_003154095.1 Myxococcales bacterium
GAAGCATTTGAAGCAATTGTCCTCGGAGGGGGGCCCGGGGGCTACGTCTGCGCAATTCGTCTCGCGCAATTGGGCATTCGGACCGTTTGCGTCGAAACCGAACAAGTCGGTGGGGTCTGTCTAAACTGGGGTTGTATCCCCTCCAAGGCGCTCATCAGTAACGCTCATCTTTACACGAAGGCAAAGCACGGTGCCGGCCAAGGCCTCAACTTCTCTGATGTAAAGTTAGACGTGGACGCCATGCAGAAGTGGAAAGATGGGATCGTCCACAAACTCACGTCCGGTGTTCGCGGTCTGCTTAAATCAAATGGAGTAATGCTCGTCGAAGGCAATGGCAAACTACTTTCCGCAAATCAATTGGAAGTCAAGAGCCCGGACGGTTCTAGTCGAGTTCTCGATGCCACGAAGGCAATAGTCGTCGCAACCGGGTCGGCTACGATTCAAGTCCCTGGATTCGAATTCGATGGTAAGCAGGTCATTGGCGCTCGCGAAGCCGTGAGTCTGAATCGAATACCAGAGAGGCTCGTGGTCATTGGCGGGGGAGTGATTGGGCTCGAACTGGGTATGGTGTATCAAGCCTTTGGTTCTCAACTGACAATCGTGGAACTCACGAACGGCCTATTGCCTGGCATAGATCTCGATGCCGTGCGGGTCGTGGAACGCAAGATTTCGTCAAGAGGCGGCCGTGTACTCAAGGGTGCGCGCGCTGAAGGTTTTACACGAGGCCCGAACGAGACGCTTTCCGTCAAAGTCATTGCTTCGGGAAATGTCGAACAATTGGAATGTGATACTCTCCTGGTTGCAGTTGGGATGCGTCCAAGGTCACGGGGAATCGGACTAGAGGAGCTCGGTGTGACCATTGACGACCGTGGTTTCGTGCGGACGGACGAAAAGTGCAGAACCAATGTCTCCGGGGTTTATGCAATCGGCGACGTTAGCGGTGGCCCCATGCTGGCACATAAGGCATCCAAGGAAGGCGAGGTTTGCGCTGAGGTCATTGCCGGCAAGGCGGCTGCCAAAGATTGGGTAACCATTCCAGGAATCGTATTTACGGATCCGGAAATTGCTACAGCGGGCCTTACAGAAGAGCAAGCAAAGCAGCAAGGTTTCGAAGTGAAAATTGGCAAATTTCCATTTTCCATCTTGGGGCGCGCTATGAGCCTCGGCGAAACGGATGGATTCTGTAAGATTGTATCTGACAAGCCGACTCAGCGCGTCCTCGGCGTGCACATATGCGGGCCAAACGCGAGTGATCTGATAAGCGAAGCCGCGCTGGCCCTTGAAATGGGGGCTACGGCAGAAGATCTTGCCCTGACGATTCACCCGCATCCAACACTGGGTGAGGCCATGATGGAAGCTGGAGCCGCTGCGTTGGGACACGCGATTCACGTCGCAAATCGGTAGATTTGCCCTATAGTTGTACAATGAGTCTCGCCGATCGTGCCCGGACGGCCATTTGGAGCAACATCAACGCCATAGTGAGCCGATTGGAGCAATCCAGCGCGGAAGTACCCGGTTTGCTCGAACAAATGGGTCAGGAGATTCAAAAAGCAAGGCGCGAACTGCTGCGCGTGATGGGTGAAGAGAAGATTCTGCGCGAGCGATCCAATACACGATTGATTGATGCTCAACAATGGCAAAACAGGGCGGAACTAGCCGTGCGAAAGGGCGATGATTCCCTCGCGCGCGACGCACTGGTGCAATTCAGGCGCCTTCAAGGCGAAGCGGCTCGCGACGCAGCTGCGGCCGATGAATCCGGCGAGTTGGCGCAGTCCATCAAAGCGGACATCCAACAAATGGAACAAAAGCATGGCCAGTACTCGGCTCGGCAAAACACAATCAAGACCGCGGTACGGCAAGCCCGCGCGGGTGGGGGCGTGGAATCACTTGGAGCCGTACCCGGCCGAAATCCATTTGACGAATTGCGACGCGTCGAGAGTTCAATCGAAAGTGCCGAATTTGCAACTGAAGCCCAGCAGGAACTCACCGATTTACTTTCGCCTGGTGATAAGCTAAAGCGAGAAATTGATGCACTTGAGCCCGCGACCAATCCACTAGAAGCCGAAGCAGACCAAGGGACGCCCACGATTGAGAGTCCCGATGGCGCGAAAGTGAAACGTCGCGTGCGCGTCGAATAGGGGCGCTCTTAGCGGGTCTCTGACATCAACTCTGCGACCAATTCGTAAAGTCTTTCTGGGATCGGCTCGCCCACGTTACTGCCAGCGAGTATTCGCGCTAAAGGCTCATGTTCCACAATCGGTATCGAGAATCGCTGAGCCTCCGCAATTATGACGCCGGCAAGATCCGAGGCACCAACGCCTAGCAATTGCGGAGCGGATTTGCTGGACGGGTCGTAGTGCAAGACGGCGGCAAGCCGGTGTTGGTCGCAAATGACGAGGGTCGCATCGCTCACTGACCAATTCGACGATTCGGCCAGCATTTGAGACCGAATCCTCGCTCTTTGCCATAAGATCAACGGGTCGCCTTCGGTTTCCTTCTGCTCCTGTCGCTTTTCGTCAGGGCTCATCATCTGCCGAGCGAGCCATAAGCGATAGGCGACAGTTAGCTCAATCGAGCCCACGCACGCCCATGCAGCAACGGCATACCACAACTGCTGCTTCGTCATTTGCCCAAGCATTCGCATGCCCGCAGGGATATTCCCAAGTGTTGCGGTCACTGCAACCGCGTGATCTCGCACCCAGACTAGCGAATGCGCAATGAGAGTAGCTGCAATGGCCAATGCGCAAACTTGTGCCAATAGGCCGCGCCACGTGAAAAGTCGACCTAGCCCAAACTTGAAATTGTGTCGATACCCGGGCGAACCTGACCGGCGTTTGTTGCCGAGCCCGCCATTCTGAATTATCTTGGAAGCAAATTGAGTAAGGGCTATTACGGCCAAAATAGGCAAACAGTGCTTGATGAGGTCAATTAGAGCCAATTGAGCGGCATGCTCAAGGCCTTTTTCGCCGATTGTCGAGGCACGAAAAACAGTCCGCAGCTGATTACCGGTCTGCTGCCAGAGCAGGACGAACATAGAAGGGAGGATGCAGAGCGCAGTTCCCAGAGTTAGGGCTTGAGTCAGATGCGAGGAGGAAGGGGTATCGCCAGATTCCCTGGCTCGCTTGAGCTTTCGCGCGGATGCCGGTTCGGAGCGCGTAGCCATGGTGCGCCTGTCACTCGATTAGCCGCCCCAAGGCCAGTGGAAATTGCTCGTACTGCGGAACACCTGCGCTGCAGTGCGAATAACGGGCTCGCGCACACTGGGTGGAGGATGGGTGCGCTCGAAAGTAAAGATATCAACTGGGGAGGCTTGATCGAGGCCTGCAAAGAACCGCATGGTCAGCAGGGCGCCCCCTTCGGTGAAATGGTAGCCGGCTCGCTGTGCGCCAGTTCGCAGTACGTTGTTGATACCGCCGACATCTGCAGCCGACTCATACGGTTGATTGAACATGGGCACGGCGCTCGTTACGACTTGGCCAATTTCGGCTGCATCCAAGGGAAGAATGCTCGTACATGGCAGGTGATTCAGATAGTGATGCGCAAGCTCGTGTCCCAGCACGAAGCCAATTTCCTCATCAAATACTTGCTGTTCTCGACTTTGCTTTCGCTGGTCAGCCAGCTGTGCTGATGAGTAAAATCCTGGCGGGGGTGACACTACCATTTGCCCCTGCTTTTGATTTTGGGCGACCAACTGAATGTAGTCATCGACCCGCCGCGAGCCGTAGAGTTCGTCAACAGCTTGTGCTTCGGCAAGGTGCGCGGCCACCAATTCGAGACCGTTAGTGACGGTAACGGCGGCCTTCCCCGATTGGGTACAAGAGGCGTACGCGTTGACCTCTGAATTATTGGGGTCGTAAACGATGGGGATATTGCGAACTCGTCCCTGTGTCGCCGCGTCAAGGTTGGCAATGAGTTCGCCGACGACTTGCGTCGACCGGTTATTTAGAAACTGAAGCGTTCCGCTTGAGATTGGGTCAAAGCCGTAGAACGGGGGTGGATCGAGATTGGGTTGGCCTACACCCGGTGCAGCAGTGGGCAACGGCTGCTGCGGATTCGTCGTTCCGATTGGAGGCTGAGTCTGAACGGGGTACTGCCCGCTCGCGTTCGAATAACCCGTTGGCGCAGGCCCGTAGTTGGGAGGGTAGGGCCCATAATTGGGCGGGGGCGCCGCGGCGGGTCGTGGTGAGCTAGAAACACAGCCCAGTAATGCAAAGTTCACAAGTAACGAGGCACGCCAGATACTCATTGCTCGTGGATTTTTGAACGCTTTGCTGCCGGAATCAAGTCATCATTTACAGTTGAATGGACCCACTTCACTGTTTGATGAACAAATAGCCAGAATCGATGTTGATGAAGCCGGAGCCCTTGTTGTCTACGAGCCGCGCCCTGAAGTCGCCCTCGATGCCGTCGTCAGATGATCTTCGCAATATTACCTCACACCAAGACTCGCGATTGACCGACCAGGCCGTCTCTGGATTTTGGCCGTCCCAGCTGGCTTCGCCCATGAGAACCCCCATTACGGCCTCCTTGGTATGGTCGTCACCGCGATATTTTCCGGCCTTGAGGTCCTTCAAGAACAGCACGAAGTGTCCAACGATCTTACCGCCGGTAACACGAGCCATTGATTGAATCATCCACATTCCGGCGTCGGATTTGAAAATCGGTGCCGTCTCGTCCACGAAGATTAGACTCAGCTTCTCGCCGGTGGCTTCTTTCAAGAATCTCAATGTCGCGCCAGTTCCGTGGTCCCATTGGGCTACCGATGCTCGAATTCGCTCCCGGTCATCATTGAACGAGTCGGCCGCGCTCGGTGGCTTCGCAGGGGGATTCGCTGCGCTTGCGGCTGGTGTCGTGGACTCGACCCGTTGCATATCGCTGAGCAGCGAGTCGATAATCTGGTCGGTCTCGTCGAGATGTTCGTTTTTCGATGCTGGTGCAGTCGCGAGCTTAGGCGAACTGCACTGGCACGTGCCGCCCAAAACAAAAGCAATTAGGATGTACCGGATAAGGCTCGACGATTCCGCTCTTGATTTCGGTGATTCGGCGGCAAACCGCTTTTGCCCTATCACCGAGCACCAGTCTTGTTCGAGCGTAACCGGCTAAGCCTCATTCGGAAAAGCTACACTGAACACACCAAGCCCGCTATCGACTCTCGGGCGCCCATTCGAAATACGAACCGTTCATTACTGGTTTTTCGGTCTTTCGGCTCCAGGTCCGCGACCAGCAACCGCAGGCGTTCAGCGAAATTCCGAGTGACGACTAATTGTCACTTTGCCCTTGCCCTCGACATCCATCGCGCCCTTCTTCGGCACGTCAGTTTGACCGGTAATGTTTGCGGTGCCTTGCAGGTCCATCGACTGAACCCAGCCCGTTGCGACATCCACGTCAGCGGGACCCTTCAGTTCTATATCGAACGTGGTCTTCTTACTCTTGATGCTGAATGTTGCGGCAACTTCGAGTGTTGCTGTCTGGCGAGGCTGAGACTTCACGCTCTTGACCGAAGCCTTGATCCCCGCGTGTGCAATATCGACGCCCGGAATCGCACCTAGAATTGCGGCGGATACTTGAGGAGATGCAGTTAGTTGAATCTCCGGTGCCATTTTGGTGTCGAGCATGGCTTGGCGCAACGATGACGGATTGCCAACCCAGCCGTACTCGGAAGTCACGGCCTTTTCCTCGGCGGATGATGCCTTTTCAGTGCCGCGCATGATGCTGAGCTTATCGGCGAACGCAACGAGGTAGGTCTTGCCATCCGTCGGTACTTCATAGGTCATGCCGAGCAGCGGTTTCGCCTCCCACTTGCCGTAAACGACCTCGAGTTCCTGAATAATGCCGTTCTTTGCTTTTTTCACGCGAAGCGTGCGCTCTTCCGAGAACGACCATTGTCCGTGTTGAACTCCGGAGCCGGCCCCGTTTTTGCTGAGATTCAAATCGAATTCAAGCGAAGCGGATCGTTTCTCGAGCGTCTGAAGGCCAACAGCGACGTCAGCGGCATTGCCTTTTGCAGCCGCCGGCTTTGCATCGTCCGATGAAGCCGACGACTTGTCAGGTGCGTCTCCGCCGGGAGAGCCGCTTGTGTCATTGGCACTGCTGCCGCCTGGACTCGCTGCAGGATTGGCACTTCCGCCACAACTAACTAAGCCGCTTATCAACACGATGGGGAAAATGGCAACCTTGCAAAGATTCATGCGACAACCTCCGAGATGGCGCCCTTTATCGCATTTTTGTGTCTAAATAAGTCTAGGAATGCGACGCATAATCGACTTGGCAAAAATGAGACTACCTTCAGAAGTTACTGTGACACTATAATGGTCCAGCGGCCCCGGACCACTACCGAGCTAATATCCGTGACCCAAATACACCGCTGCACCGAGTCACACAGAGCGACTGTGCCGCCACTGCACGACATAAATGTCAGAGCCTACAAGTTTTCTTTTGTCATTGACGGCACACGTTAGTTAGAAATTCTCGGGATCTCGAGCATGAAGTGCTAGTTTGGTACAGTTCCTGCTCACGTGAGCGGGAACTTGGAGTAGGCACATGGCGGGATCCTTAAGTAGAAGATTCTTGATCGTGGGTTTAGTCGTGGCAGCCGCGCTCGCCCATTTGGTGGCTTGTAGTTCGATGGGCGCCAGTGATAGTGGCTCGACCACGGCACCCAGCGGGGCGCCTAATGCAGGCATCGGTGGGTCCGGGAATGGTTTCAACATAGGAAACCCCAGTGGGGCCCAGTCGAGCGGTGTCGGGGGCACGTC
>PMCK01000234.1 GCA_003154095.1 Myxococcales bacterium
GCAACGGGGGGCGATGGATCCGTCAGCGGCACCGGAATCTGGTTCGAAGGGGCCATGACGATGGGCGCCCCACCCGACGCAACCGACAACGCCGTGCAGGCCAACATCGTGGCTGCTGGGTACGGAAAATGAAGCCAGACGGCCTCGCGTCGCCTCCAGGTATTTCACGTAATTGCTGATTAAGGATGCGCCAGCGTCAGCCGCGCGGGTAGCACCTACGGGAACAGTGCTTGCACGGGCACCAGACTGTTTGTCGTGCTGTTGTTGCCGAGCTGACCATTGACATTTGCGCCCCAGCATTGCGCGCCACCGCTGACCACGGCGCACGTGTGAGAATAGCCAGCCGCCACCGCCGCAATTCCCGTGGTAAGGCCTGGCACCCGGATCGGAACGAGACTATCGGTCGTAGTGTTGTTTCCGAGTTCGCCATCGCGATTGAAACCCCAGCACTGCGCACCACCATTGACGATGGCGCAGGTGTGATCCGAGCCCGCAGACACGGCCATTACGCAATGATCCGTGGGTACATCCGACCAACTGCTCAGCGACAGGGCGGGTTGGCAGCTCTGGCAGGGATTGTTCGGGTTGGCAGCTACGGCGATGTAAGTGATACCGCCAATCGTGCAGATCGGAAAAATCGTGGACGTACCGCCTGTGCTGGTATTGCCGCCCGCAAAAGTGGTGCCGCCGGTTGATGATGCACCGCCTGTGGCGTTCGTACCGCCCGCGCTCTTCGTGCCCCCAGTACTCGTGATGCCGCCGGTTGTCGATGTCCCCCCGGTGCTCCCTATGCCACCCGTGCTCACCACGCCACCTGTGCTCGGGATTCCACCCGCGGCTCTGCTGCCGCCCGTGTGCACGACGCCGCCAGTGCTAATGTCCCCACCCGTTGTTGCTCGGCCCCCCGTAGCAGCACCGCCGGTCGCGCGAGCGCCCCCCGTAGCAGCACCGCCGGTCGCGCGAGCGCCCCCCGTAGCAGCGCCGCCAGTCGCGCGAGCGTCCTCCGTAGCAGCGCCGCCAGTCGCGCGAGCGCCCCCGGTAGCAGCGCCGCCGGTCGCGCGAGCGCCCCCCGTAGCAGCACCGCCGGTGAGCCAATGACCACCGGTACTTGAAGCCCGCGTGCCGCCAAAACCAAAAGAACCGCCCAGGCTTGCGACCCCGCCGGTTGCGCTTGTGCCGCCTGTGTGCGCACTCTGCGGGATATCATCGAGTCCACTGCGCGCACCGCAAGCCGAGCCAAGAACTCGTTCGGGGTGCGGATACGTGGCGGGAGCCTATGAAAACGCTGGCCGGAACTTGCTCTTCAGTGAATTAGAGAACAAGACCCGGTCGAAGTCGTATGTCACCATGACGGAGCCAAGATGGTAGGTATTATCTTCGATTGCGATGGTGTTTTGGCCGACAGTGAAAAGTATAGTTGCGCATCTTGGTTGCCGGTTCTCGAGCGGCGAGGCCTGAGGGCGCGCATCGAAGATATCGAGCCGTTCATCGGAAAATCAGACGCCTCTCTCATCGAAGCATTTCGGCAACGCGGCGTCCCCGATTTGGATGACAACGCACTGCAGGAGCGGGAACGGGAGTACTTCGCCTTGGTGCGGGGAAGGCTCACAGACTTTCCTGGCGAAATTGCTTGTCTGGAAGCACTCAAACGAGAACGCATTCCGATGGCAGTGGCCTCATCCGGTCGGCACGAGAAGATCGCCTTCACATTGGGCGAGATCGGAATCTCGGGGTTCTTCGATGCGATCTGCAGCAGCACTGAGGTTGCGAACGGCAAACCCGCCCCGGATGTCTTCCTGTTGGCCGCGAAACGTCTTGGTATCGACCCTGGAGAGTGCTCGGTTATCGAAGACTCCATCGCGGGCATAAGGGGTGCCCGTGCAGCCGGGATGACCGCTTTGGGATTCACGTCAACGTACGACGCATCGGCACTGCTGCAGGCGGGTGCCCATCAGGTATTTGCTCACTATGACGATCTACTGAAATGCGGAGCAGAGTTCTGTCACTGATGGAGAAGCTCGACAGTCACGTCGGACATTACGGTCTGCTGCGCATGGGTCGGAAACTATTCCACTTGTCGCACGAAGCGCGTGTCCTAGAAGTTGCCAAGTCAGCCCGAGATATCGTGTATGGCATTGATGATATGTATCACCATGCCAATCGTGGACAAATGATCGGCGGCTGGAGCGTACTGAGCTTCAATTCGGGTCACGCCGAGCTCGAGAAGACGACGCCGCACCATTGCGTCATGGAGCAAGGTTCACTCGCAGTCACAATTGCGAATCCCGGGATACTCGGAAGGCAGGCAGCGAGGCTTCTTCTTGTTACAGAAAACGTCGGGTCCGCAATCCGCGTCTTTGTCACAGACTGATCCTGCGACGCCCCAGGTGATTCCACCTGTGCATTGGGTGCCGAGCGTACTTATCTCGCAAAACTGACCCTTTAGGCAATCGGAATGGTGGGCGCAGTGCAGAGCACCAACTCGACACTCGCTCGGTGCGACACACCGCATTTCGTCGAGGCAGCACACATTATTCGGCGGTGTACATGTTGCGGTGCCGCAAGGCAGACTAGCAACGACCTTCTGACAGGTCCCATTGATGCACACGGAACCTGGTGCACGACAAGGGCTCCCTTCGATGCAAACCTCGTTGCGCTTACAGGGGGAGCGATCGGGGCGCTTGATGGTAACACAGAAGTTGGCTGATGCGCCGCTGTAGAGATAATCTTCGCAACACGCCTCGTTCTTGCGGCAGTCTAGGGATTCGTCGCAGCGCGCGAGCGTGGATGTTGGTAGGCTTGCCTTTTCGCAAGCCTCGATTTGCGACGCCAGAAGCTGCATCTTGTCGCCCTTGCCCGGTGGGACCGTCGCAACGCAATCACCAGCGTCGTCTGTATCGCCGCCGCAGCAAGTCTCCTTGCCGACCTGGCAGATCTTTTGGCCACAGTGGATGTGAGCTGGGTCGCTGATGGGTTTGCTCTCCACCGGTTCCACTGGATACTTTTCGAGCTCCAGAAGCATTCGATCGAGCGCGGCTGCATCGGCTCTCGTATTGGGGTCGCTCTTGGCTTGCTCCAAAATGCCCTGCAACTTCGCGTGCCCTTCGCTGAGCAGTGCTGCACGGTTAGAAGCCTGTGCAAAAGACTTCATGAGCTCGCTTGCGTCGGCNNTCGTGACCTCTGTCCCTATTTCAGTAATGAGCCAACTGCCTTGCAGGCGCACAGACGCATTAATCGGCCCAAGGAGATGCAGGAACCGGAGCAGCCACGCTTGACGTCGCTTCCAATACGAGTCGACCTGTTCCAATCGACTTGCTATCTTGGCGGCTTCGACACGCGCGACCGCGAACGTGCCTTTGGGTACGTCGCTCCGTCGATGCAACGGTACACTCGCGTCAGTCGTTGGTGAGCCGTGTGCCCAGGTAATCCAAGTTCCGTTCGTACCCCGTTGCTGCTGCACCTCTTTGTCCTCGAGACCCGTGTTCGCGTGGGCCACCAGTCGCGCTAGGTTCGACCAGGCGGACGCTGCGCTGTTCGACGCGTAACCTCGCCAACGGAACGCGGGGCCGCGCCCTGCATCGACATCGAGAAGCTCGAACGAGACGTCTTGCGGGAGTTCCGTCAAGTTTCCGATAACGCTCGGGATGAACGCATCTGCAACTAGCTTGCGCCAAAGCCCGCTGGGTTTCGCGAATAGAGCTGGCCACGCCGCTGACCCAGCATCTTTGAACACCTCCACGAAGCGCTGAGGCGAAATTCCATTCAAGTATGTGTTGAGCACGGGCTCGGTGTTCTTGATGTCGCCGCCCGGTTGGAATGTAATGGCCACCGACGCAAGCGCGTTCGCCGGTGTTTCGCGCGGCGTGCCGGTAACGCTGATCAGGTGGGACGTCTGACGCTGCCCCGCGGGAGTCAGTTGCGCAATACCCACCGCGTCGACGCCGCTTTCGAAATTCATAGCGAGCGCCGCCTCCGCAATCTCTGATTTTCCTGAGGTCGCTAGAAGATGCCCCTCGAGGATCTCGCCGAGGCCTTCGGCCAGAATGCGGACCTTGAATTTGGGATCCACGTCGGACAGCGCGGCCATTACCTTCATCGGAGACTCAAGTTCGAGTTCCTGAGCTAGCGCCGTGGGTCGAATTCCAACGACGATGTCATGGCCACCGACAATCAAATGGTCCGTCACACTCGGACCGGTGCGCGGCTGAGGCGCGACGATTGTGCGCTCGAGTTGCGCGAGCATATCCGCCTTGTCTCGATCTTGATGACTCTTCTTGAGGAAGTACAGCAGCTCGAATCGCACGTGATCCTTGGCCGTAATCACTGCAGCCGCCAAGTGCGAGTCCGTAGGATTCCAATCGAGCAAGTACCGCCCCGCGGAGCTCGATTCGTCGTGGGGCATTTGCACCAAAATCTTCTCCAAAGCCGCACCGAGGACGGCTGAATTCACGGCAGGCACAATCACACGAACGTGTATCGGCAGATTCGCATCGTCGAAAACTATTGCATTGATTTGTTCGATGGCGCTACGCGCCGCCCCGTTTACGAGCGCGAGTACCATCGGGCGCTTGCCGTCCCATCCGTCAGGTACAGGTTCACGCGACGTCGAATCGTTGGGCAATCTGAGCAGCATTCGCAGTACCGACGACGGATGTTTGAACGTAATCCAGGGCAACTCCTGCGAAAGTTCACGAGGTGCGTTTGATGCAACAATGAGCTTGCGAAGCCCACCCCAAGGGTCCACGGGGATTGCAGCCAAAAGCACCGCGTCGTCGCCCGCAGCCGTCACCAGGCTCGTAAGGCTCGGGTCATCGGGGCGCTTCTGCGACGTACAGGGCCCGCTTTTCGGGCAGCCCGCAACCGGAGATTTGGGCGACCCCGCACAAGCCATCGAACCCACTGCGATGGCGAGCAAGGGGCCGTAGACTGTGTGACGGACTATTTTGTCGGTGCGGCGCGTGGACGAAGGTTTGCGGGTAGAAGGGGCTTTCCGTGCCGGGACGACCATAAACAAGCAGCGTACGACACGGCGACGAGCCATCGCCACTGAATTGCGCAACCGCGGACAGAGGACCCTAGCGAGACCGTTGAAGATGCAACGGGTCCGCGCCCAACGTCCCTACGAGCTCTCGGAGGTAGGTGGGGGAGCCCACTCGCTGCAGCCTTTCGCGGAGCAAACGGCGCGAGTGCTCGGGCAGCGGGTGCCCGCGGCGAGCGGACGCTTCGATGGCCTCCTCGTATCTGCGCAATAACGAGACATCTCGCCGCTGCTTCGTTTCCAGCCGTTCGCGGTACCAATCGCTTTCCATCAACGCTTGTCGCGTAAACAACTTGCGGACTGACGGATGAGAAAGTTCCATCCCGCTGTACTTGCCGTAAACCATGATGTGCAAGAGCGCGTGCAGGGGTGGGCACGCAGCTTCCACGCTTCCATCCTCGAAGTAGCTGTTTGCGACGCGTGTCTGCGCCTCGACGATGGCGTCGACCCCTTGGACGAATCCCGGAGTATCCTGGAGTTCCGGCCTCAGCATGGTTTCGGTGAATACGGTGTTTGGCGTTTCGAAGATGCGACCCAGGTAGTGGTCTACGAACCGAGACGTGATCCGGTAGCCTAGGCGGCTGGCGAGCACCGTTCGACCCTCGAACTCGAAGTCCTGGACCTTCTCGAGATATCCGGCTCCAATCAGGAAATTCGGGTCACGCTCTTCCACGGACATACGGCACCAGATTTCCGGCACCAGCATGCTGATATCGTGATCGACGCGGAACTGAGGCCCGATATAGCCAGCCGCACTCGTGAACCCCGCGTAGCCGGTGAGAATGGCTGCGACGATTGCATTGTTCATGTCGACGACGGGCCAGAGTGCATTGAATGGGCCCTTGGTCAATGCCCCTTCACTGCCAAAGCCGGTCGTCGATGGAGACTTGCCCGTAATGCTGCACAAGAAATCCATGAAGAGCTCGGGTAGCTCCTGGTAGTGAATCGGGTTGAACACCGCGAGCGGGGGTAAACCAATCTCGGGCTGAGCTGGGTTCGTTCGGCGCCCCGCGAGTACCGCATCCACGGTCGCGAATACGGGCTGATCTCTCGGGATCTCGTCGTTCAGACGAGCTCCAATTTCTGCGATGTACGTCGAGCGAGGGTCCACTTTGTCCGGACGGCGCTGCAAATATCGGGGGTTTTTCGTGGGCTTCCCATCGACGACGCGAGGGTGCGCCGAGGAGACGACGTAACTTGCAGCTGGATGCTCGAGAAAGCCACGCAGCAGCCGCTTCATGGGTTCACTGTAAAGATCGAACTCGATCACCTGGTCGACGAGTGCCTGTGCATTCTCGCGCGTAAGCGGCTCGAGATTGGTGATAAACGTCCCTGGCGTAGCAAGATCCGTTTCCGCTTGCACGTCGAAACCCCTGTGGATGGCATCGTCGGGACGCTGAAACAGCAAGTTCTCACAATTGGCAACGATTTTGAGGCTCCCATTCGAATAGCCGCCAAGGCCGCTTACCCATTCGCTCGGCACGACGATAGATGCCGTAATGTCATCCTCCACCTGTACCTTGTCGGCCGGGTGGAAATCGGGCCGCAGTTTGTACATGCGCCAGGACGAATCCTGGGGTTCGAAACCAACACGGAGATAGTTTCCAATAAGTCTTTGGTTATCGAATTTGAGTTCGTGCCCGGCAAACCCGTTAATCCGATCGACTGTGAAGTGCTCGCGCCAATTGTCGCCCCATTCAGGACGATAGTAGCGCTTCAGGACGAAGAGCAATTGTCGGATCGTCTGCGGCAAGTCCATGACCCAGGCGTTGTGTTCGCTCGTATATTCCGGAGCCGGGGTGAGGAGCTTGATTACCGAACCGAGTGAACGCTCGGGGCTCAAGAGCGGGCGACTGGCACGCACGCTCTCGCGCGGCGCGTTGTAGATCTTCGTGAAATCCCTCTCGAGGATCGCTGCGACCGCATCCATGTCATGTTCGTAGTCGCGCACGAAAATAGGGGCCGGCTGAATCATCGGCTGCAGGGACTTGGATATCTCCGATTTGCCGCCACCCGAAACGGTACACGGTTTATGGCAGAGAACCCCATCTGGGCGTGACCCGATGATACGCCACGCAGTCCCCCCCATTTGCTTCTCGAGCCTGACCTTGTAACCGGAGGGGAGGATATACGTGTAGTCGGCGCTGAGCGTCAGGCGTTGGGGCTCGCCGTTGAATGGCCAGGTGACCGTGCCTTCTCGGACATGAAACACCGTATCTTCGGGTACGTAAATGATGTCCGGGTACGTGCGATCCACCGCATGGCGGTTCGGGCGTGGCTCGACCCTGTCGCCCAATAGTTCGAGGGCCCGCTCGAAGGAAGTATCCTTGAGAGTGAAGCTTTTATCAGCAAAAAAATCCTGACCCAAGATGTATGCAGGGTAGGCAAAAGCGCCGCCCGAATGCTCTTCCTCACAAAGGCCGTAGAGGTTTGCGGCGTAACTAATCTGGGTTTTGACTTCTTTCTTGCAGTAGCCGTAATAATTGTCGGCAATCACCGTAACGATGACGCCGCGAGCGTCGCGACACGTGACTTTGAACGCGTTGCCGTCGTTGTAGGGCTCTTGCTCGTCTTTGAAGCACATCCCCTCGCGACGCTGCCGATCGGTTGCCACGTCATGGTGAGGCAGCCCAAGCGCTCCCTTTGGAACGCCAACGAGATGGGGTGCCAAGATCACGCAGCCGGTGTGCCCAGTCCAGCCGAGGATGTCGAGTGCCGCATCGTTTTCGGGCAGAAAGGGATCGCCAGCATTGCCGAAGATCCCTTCGACGAAGTCGAGGTTGCTGACCAGACTCCCGGGCGCAAAGAAACGCACCTCCATGCGCTTCGCTAGCTCGTGTGATGTGGCGGGGCACACGAGCGGTCGCAGCAACAACGATACGAATAGACGCGCGATCTCGGGTTGATCGGCCGTAAACGGGATGGTGAGTGCGTCGACGGGGGGCTCGAGCGCCAGCTTCAGCAAGGCCGAAAACGCTTGCCTCGGCACGGCAAGTTTGTCGAGCGGAACCGGGAGTCCACCCTCTGCCACGTGAAAGACGCCCTTCGTCGTGCGTCGATCGCTCTTCGGGTTGTGCAGAACGCCCTGTTGAATTCGATACGACGTGAGGTACGGCGAAACGAAAAGATCCCCCGAAGCTGGTAACGACAAGATGCGTGCCAAACCGGGTCGATCCAACCCGAACGTGCGAGCGGGTAGTCGAGGAGCACCGCCGGGACACGAGTCTTTCAGATAATCATCGAGAAACGATTGGATCCTCGAGTCGACGGGGCAAAGGGGCCAACCGAGCAGTTCGTCCTTCTCGAAATGATTCCGTAAGAGCGGACCGGCAATCTGTAGAAATTCTGAGTCCGCCACAGAGCGGCTGACAGGGACGCCAAGCGCTGACAGCTTGAGATTGATGTATCGTGTGAGATCTTCGACTTCTTTGTTCGAGGCCACGAACGTGTCTCTGGTTTCCATGCAATGCTCGCTACGCTGAGCCTAGTACATCGATTCTCTTGAATCGATGTACTAGAAAATCGCGGAGCGATTTTGGGTTTGGGCGAATGCCCAAAGAAAATGAGGATAGGGCCGCGATGGCCGCGTAGCGGCCGGTCCGAAGGACCCATCATTTCTGATGAATCGCGGCACTAGCCCAAGCTGCAACGGAACGAGCCGGTTGTGTGTGCAATGAGGGCCTTCCCCAGAAAAAAAGGGGGAAACTGAGCTCCGTTGCTGGTTGCGATGGCGTTTTTTGGTGCCTCGTGCCCTGGGAGCCTCGCGGGCCGACGGGCGGCGCGAAAGTCACGGGAGGCGCCGCACCTGCCGGCGCGGCGGGCGAAGGGAGTAGCCAGCTCAGTTGCTGGTCGTCGTAACGTTTGCGACCGGGAACTGAATGCTTCCGGTGCCACCCCCTACTTCTATATTGATGTGAACCGAGGACAGGGTCCCGAGGGTCCAGCCCTGCGCTTCCCACGCCTTGAAGTGTTCGCTAACCGTAACCGTCCCGCATTGGCGAGCCGTTTGCCGGGTACTAATCATCTGAGTCCAAGTGCCCGTGTGACCTGCTTCGCAAGCATTGGCGCCACCGGTTCCGGTCGTCGCGGTCGTGCTCAAGTAATACGTAGCCCCATCAATGGTGGCTGTGACACTGCCTCGCCCGTACAAACCGTTATACGAGTCTTCGTTGATGTACCATTCAACACATGGATTGTGCATCCACCCGTACATTCCAATCATCGAGAAGCTCCCGGCAGTTCCCGATTTTACCTCGACGAATTGTGCCGCAATCGTCCCGTAGGCGGTGTAAGCCTTGGGGGTGTTGAAATCCAAGCCGAGGTGGGCCAGGAAATCTTGGCTATTGCTCCAAGACGTAGCAAACGCATGAGCGTTGCTAAAGACCGTGATTGTACCCCCACTTCCGTTCGTCCAAATGCCGTAGTTGAGGCCGTCGGCTGTGCCATAAACGTTCGTTCCGGTGTGGTCAACGCCACCGGTCGGCATCGTAGCCGAGCAATCCGGACCGCCGCCAGCCGCTGCGCCACCGCCCGCTGCGGTGCTGCCGCCGGTAGCTGCGACTCCTCCGCCAGCTGTGGTCCCGCCGGTTGCGAGTGCCCCCCCAACTGCCAACGTTGAGCCACCCGCTGAACTATCGGCACCCCCAGTGCCATTGGGAGTACTCCGCGTGTTCGAGCTGCTACAGCCCGCGACGAGCATCCCAGTGGTAAGAACGAACAACGTCAGTGATGAAGCATGCACAGGCCAACCTCCAGTCGGAGCCACGTGTCAGAGGCGCAATCATAGACCATTTTATCGCACACGGCGAGCTAGCGATAAGGGCGGGGACTAGTCAGGGGTCGTGAAAGGGTGGTTATGCCGCT
This sequence comes from Myxococcales bacterium, assembly GCA_003154095.1. Lineage (GTDB taxonomy): Bacteria > Myxococcota_A > Polyangia > Polyangiales > Polyangiaceae > FEN-1139. The sequence continues at coordinate 9,902 of PMCK01000234.1, forward strand.
CCTTGGGCAGCGAAGCGGCTAAGCCAAAGGTTCTTGCGAAGTCTAGTTCGTGCTGCCGAGCTGGCGCTGCCCGCGGAGCAATTGCTTGTGCTGCACGGGCGTACCAGCGTCAACGGATTCACCGGTACCGGCCTGACTTGAGCAACCCAATGCGGTAAATAGGCCCGGAAGCAGTGAAATCGAGAGAATTTGTGCCATTTGTGATTGTCCTCTCACACAACGACATCCCGTCTTGCACGCACCAATGCACGCAAGGTGACCAGACATCGCCGAGAATTAGGTAATTGCTGAGACTAGATTTTTGGTCTCATGCGTTAGTCGGTCGGCGCCATTGCCAGTTGCGTCAATTCGCAACCCGAACCGTCGATTTCTAAGCAACACACAATAATGACGGTACCCGCTCGCGTCCGGTACTGCCTGCGGCCCTTCGATCGTTAGCCTGCCAGTCAACCGACTCCGGGCAACATTTCCAATTCTTCGAATCATGCATTGCCGGCACGGAACCGGACTATTGGCTCTATTGCACATCTCCGCAGCATCGAAAGCCCGTTGAATAGTCGTGGAAAACATCCGCAAACTTCAGCGAGCACGCCACATGGGGAGGTCGAAGGTCAAACGCCACTTCGAGCCAGAGTCATTGCGACTCTAAGTCGAAGAAACCGACTCCGATTGGAGTCTCATCACTTACGAAAGTGCGTCGTGTCTATACCGAGTGACTTTGCCCACCGACAAATCTGCGCGCGTCCAGACCATCGCCATCATTGTGCCGTGCCACCGTGTGCTTGCAGCAGACGGCAGACTCTGCGGCTTTGTGGGTTTCGACCAAGCATCGACTGCTGATGATCGAACGTGCTGTCCACCATCGTCCCTCGGTCTAGAAGCGCGATTCTACCGCGAAAGCCGGCTTTCCGTGCCGCTGTGGCATCTAGAGTCGACAGGCGGGGCCGCTCGCGACACAATGCCCGCGGCTGGACATGACCCTACGGCCTTTCGAGCGACTCTCAGCATGCTGCATTGCTTGCTGGATGTCGGTCAATGCGTATGCAGTTCGCCCAGCAAGAGCGGAGCCCGAATCGCAGGCACTTCTGCTGGGGTACGATGCGCCCAGTGATTGCCCGACGCAGAGTGAAGTCAAGCGGGCTGCGCTTCGATTGGCGGGGCAAACTCACAGAGCGCAGGTCATAGAGCATCCGCAACGTCTGCAAGTGCAATGATGGCTTCGGGAGAAACCCCGCCAACGGCAAGTGCAAGGTCGTGGCCCACACCGACAAATCAGTCTGCACACCGCCGTACGATCAAACGTGCAACGGCAACCTCGAAGATTCATCCTACGAAGGTACGTGCTTTTACGACGGGACGTGCCGATGTATCAACGGGAACGTGCTCGACTCTGCCACCGGCTTATGCATGCACCCGAAGACATAGCGAGAGTCAACACAGCGTCGGTTCTTGACCGAGTCGATTCCGCTCGTTGGCAAGTAGCTATCCGCTCTTCTGGCACGACGGCACGTGGCTATGCGTGCCGTCACGACATAGACAGGCAAAGCGTCAGGGCGACGGTTCGAAGCCGTTTCCTCTGTCCGCAGCGAAGCGATGTCCGGTCTTTCGAACAGGTGAACATTAGTCGCTCACCGGGAACCCGGCGCGGCTTCGGAGCGCGGCGGCCACGGCTCGAGTTCGTGCTATTGTGCGCATGTGCTCTTGACCAGCCGAAAGCTTCGACTCGCCGTAGCCGTGCCGCTCACGTTCTACGGCCTTGGCGTGGTTGCGCTGGTTGGCTCGGTTTCAAGCCTCGTGCAACATGCGTCTCTAGGCAACATCGCCGTCGCCTTGTTTGGCTTGATCATTCTAGCGCTGGCCTTGTCCGAGACGAGACTAGCGTCTGCCGTGGATGATTCGCTCATTGTGCGTTCATTGTTTCGCCGCGACAGCGTTGACGTACGAGCGTGCGTCTTCAGCTTCACCGTTGTGCCCCATGTGCGCGGCGGCAACGCATATCCCATTCAGGCCCACGACGTTTCGCGCAAAGCCAAAGTGGATGAGGCGTGGACGCAGTGGGGTGCGCAGCGGGACTGTAGGCGCCTCTCGGAGACGTTTGCAGGGGTCGCCAATCAGCACGTCGCAGCGCAAGCTATTGCCGAGCAGCACGCGCGCGCGCAACGCGATGCCGTTTGGGCTCGCCAAGCGCGCGCAGAACAGCAGGTGAAGGCGTACTACGCGTCAGGGGCCGCTTTGAGTACGGGCCTAATCGTCTTGGTGCTCGCTCTGGTCGCCGCCGCGGGCGTTGCCGTCTACGCGTATTTCTGGATGAATTGAGTGAAGTGTTCCGAACCGGAGTGGGTAGGTGACGTGAGTTCACCTTGGGTCGCGAGCGTTTTGGTGCCGGCTTCTTCGATACTCGCGATGGGCTGACGCGCGCAGAGCGGGTTGAGTGCGGCGTAGCCGGCGCGCGTTTCGCGTCGCTCGGGCACCATTGTATTTTCAGCCGCGCACGGCTTCGAACTCTCGTACGCGGATGATCGGCTTCGAAACGGCACATTCACGTTCGAACTCGTGCGCGCGTTGACTCAGCCGAGCGCCGACGTAAATCATGACGGTTCGGTCTCCACCGACGAGCTGCATAATTACGTGACGCAAGCTGTGTCGAATCGCACTCACGGCTTGCAAAACCCAACCATCGATCGCGATAACCTCGAGGCGCTCTTTGGGTTTCCGGTCTTGGAACGAGCTGCTCAGCGGCCGAAATAGCGCGGCCGTGACCTGGGCAATCTCAATCGCGTGGCCGAGCGCTACGTCCAATATTTACACGGCGTGAACCCACTAGGTCTCGTGTTTCTGTCCAATATCGGCGCCGCGACGCTTGCCGGCGCGGCGCCGGCCTGCTGAAGTCGTCTCCACACCGCGGCGGACCATGCTCAGCTTTCGTGCCCACGTGATCATCTGCGCGACGTTGTTTGCGCTCATCATCGTCCTCGCGATCGCCGGCAACGCGCTCGAAGCGGCCGGGGTCGTCGCCCAGCCCGAGTCGTGGAAGGTTCCCTCGCTGGTCCTGTTCAGCACGCTGGCGGTCGCCCTCTCCTTCTCGGCGGTGCCGGTGATGGTCATGCTCGTGCTCCGTTTTCTGCGCTGGAGCGGTAACGAGAATGTGCCGTTTATCAAAGCGCTCATCGCGCGACAAAACGTCATCATCTGGGTGATGTGGGGGCTCCTGGGCGCGGGTGTGGCATTCGGACTGCTGGTGTTGATCCTCGGCGGCGTGCTTGGCGGCGGCGCGGGCGACAACGATGGCAGCCGATCACGGCCCTCGCCGGCAAATGGTCCGTTGAGCTCGAAATCCCGGGCTGCGGCCAAGCCCGCTTAGCAAGCGGGTTCGTTCGGCCTCTCTGGTGCTGCCTCCACCCGTCGCCGCTGCGCGGCGCCGACCTCCTCCAACGCCATGCTCCCGTGCGCTGCAAGCGAGTTGCGATGACTTAAATTCCGATTCAACTCGTGGTTGCAGCGCCCGGTGCGCGTGGCTGGAAGGAGGTGGTTTAGGTGGGTTGGCTCGCGAGCTTTCGGGTTCAATCGAGTGGCAATTTTGGCTCTCAGTTGCCTAGGGAACCGGCGCTAGGCGCCATTGAAGTCGTCGGTTCTTTCAATTGGCTTGCTAATTCTTCGGGTGGCCGGCGCCTGTGACGGTGGCACGAGTGGCACGCCGGGTGGCGCGGGCGGCAACGGAGGTCAGGGCAACACGGGCGGTGGGGGGCCGCACACGACCAACGTTGTCGTAAGCTTTCGCAGCGCAACGCATCCTGTAGCGAACGACCTAGTCTGTAAGCCGACCTCCCAACCGCGAACAAGTTCTCATTCCAACCTCGCGGGCACTACACGAAGACTCTGGAACTGCGAGCGTATTTTCGCGCGATGATGCGGCTGGGACGCGCCGATCTTGCCTGGAATTGGCAGGACGCTGTCAATTCTGACGAATCCAATCGTCAACTGCGCGACGCAGCACTGCTGACACTGCTTGCCAATCAAAGTGGCCAGAGTCAGCGGCTGATTGCTGCCAGTCGAATACTCGACTTCTTGGTGGGCCGCGCCAATGCGACAGGCATCGAATCGCTTCAGACGGCGCTGAAGTCGACCCAGATAGTCGATAAGTCTTCACTCCTTGCGGCCAGAGTACCCATGCCGTTTGCCAACTCCCGTTTCGAGCAAAGCCAATGATACAAAAGTCGCTCTCTGTGCCTAGTGCCTTCAGCGTCAGGTAGTCCGTCAGCGCCGCTTTGTAACCCAAGAACTCCTCGCGTGAAGCTACGTCGAAGGGTGTGGCTCCGTCCTTCGCGGGCGCGCTTGCTGACAGCTCCCTTTCGCGACAGCTCGTCGGATCGACTCGCGTCGATTGAACCGGCGTTGCACACGCAGAGCACACCGCGATGGGCACAAGCAGCGCCTGGGAGACCAGAAGCACGACCGGGGCGGGCCAACGTTGCACCGCACGAACAGCCTCTCGGGTCGCGCCTTTCGATCAAAAGTGGCTACGATGTCGTGATCAGCAATTCACGCGGGCCCGTGAGCTACGTCGTGACCTGGCAGCAGCAAAGCGTTACCGCGATAGCGCATGAGTGAAGGGCTCGCACTTTGTCTCACCCGACGACCCATGTGCGGCAATCCAATCGAATTACACGAGAACCTTTGCCATACGCCCACCCCGTCGCGGGGGCCATCGGGCATATTCGGCAGAAAATGGCGCTCGGATTGGGAGCCATTGACCCGCTTGGCCTGATGTGATGAGCTTCGGACGTGGTGCATCGGTAGCACCAGGGGCAAAGCATGAAAACATCACTGATACTGACTGTCTCAATTCTGACTCTCACTGGTTGCGGCCATTCAGTGAGAAGCAGCACAGCCGCGCTCACCGCCGACGACAAGAACTGGCCAGTGTGTTACGAACGGATCGAATCACTGGAATTCGATAACCAGACCGTGAAGTCGGGCGAACTGATTTGCGCCAACAGCGAGACAACAGTTAGGCAGATACAAGCCGAAAGAAAAGCGGCTCAGCATAGAGACATGAACTTCCAGCTAGTCCCTGTGAAACCTTGAGCGAAACGGACATTGGATGGGTCGACTGTGAGTGTGAAACTCCCCGAACGGCCGTGGAGAAGCGCAAACAACGAGCTCAATCCAACCCTCCGCCGGCCTGCACGCGGACCGCGATGATCCTAGCGATCATGCTGGTGGCGTCGGCGGCCAAGAGNNGTGACATAACATCCCAACCGCGAACAAGTTCTAATTTACTCCGACGCCAATTTACCGATCACTTGGCACTCACTCGCGCACGCCACTCGCATACGCGAGCCACCGGTCTTTGCAACGTCAATTCTTCGGTTCGCAGCAGCCTCTCGAGTACTCCCATTCTGGGCACGTCGAACCATCGTCGAAGGGATGTGGGTCGTCACGTGTGTATTGTATGCACAATTGTACACCGCGCCAGGTGAGGCCCACTTAACGTGCAACCGCCGGCCTCAACCTGGCTCGCAAATGGGCTCGAAACCCGCCGGTTCCGCGGGCTCACGACAAAATCCAAACACAGCCGCCCAGAAATCAATTGCCTGACTTTACCTGGTGGCCAGTCACGCTGGGTCACCGTTTCCCGGGACCGCGCTAGGGAGGGGTTGCTAAAGTGGCGCGACACTATCGTGCGTTTACTTGTCGGATTCGACATCGTGCGGTTCGATAAGATCGCGGATTATGCCATGGCACTCGGCCACGCCAATACGATGCACCTCATCGCCACGCAGCCGCCGGATGAACTGCAGGCGATTCATGACGAGAGTGCGGCGATGCGTGAGACCCTGTATACCGACAGCATGGCACTCGTCCGACGAGGCCTCATCAAGGAAGCTAGTCTCAAGGAGCTAAAGGGCTCGACCGGCTACAAGAATATCGCCGTGGACTTGCAGATTCTCGCGACCGTTTTGAAGGCTAACTGGCCAACGATCGAAGGTAAGTGTGGCGTCCAACTGAATGAGCTCGACCACGCGCTCAAACTTTCAACCGCCATGTTCGGCATCGTAGGTTTCCGTGAAAATGGTTCAGATGCGCAAGCGGCAACGGCCGACGCGCGAGCGCGTGCATACACACTCTTCACCCGCGCCTATGACGACGCCCGCCGTGCCATCAACTTCCTACGCTGGCACGAGGGGCAACTCATCCGGACCCTAATTCTGAAAGTTGTATGAGCTTTCCGAATAACTCGATGCCCAACCCAGCAGCTGATTACTGCCTTAACGCCGGATACACACTCGAGACTCGATCGAACGATTCAGGAGAATACGGAGTGTGCAAGTTTCTCGATGGAACGGAATGCGAAGAGTGGGCTTTCTTCCGCGGTGAGTGCGGGCGCGACCGAACCTTCTGCGCACAGCAAGGCTACACTCCGGCGATGAGCAATGGATCCCTCTCCTGCGATTTCACGAACGCCAAACGCGGACCCGTCGCCGTCAGGGAGGCCACTGACCTGGGGTTCCAGCCCTTGCTGAGTTTTCCGGAACTGAGCACCGTGTACATCACGAGCGAACTGCCACCACTTTTCACCAATCGCCTCATGCCGAAATCGAGGCCCGACTTCCCGGGGTACATCACTGAGCTCGGGCTAACGGCTGAGCAGGCGGAACCATTCGCCGTACTTGCGAGAAGTGAAGGGCTCGTGCCACCGATTCGCTAGAAGTCTTTAGCGCGCCACTGCCGGGCGCTGATGGATACGAGGGCTACTTCTTGGCTCGCGGTGTTCGCCATTTGCCCGAATGCGAAAAGGCATTGGAGTCTGTGACGCCGGGCAATCAACTATTCGTGATGGCAGATGTTCAAAATGAGTCCAACGGGGCGGCACTGCTACTTCGCACGGCCTCAAAGCATGTCGTGGGCTACTTCCCAGACCACCTTGCCAATGAGCTCCACGATGCGCACGCCGATCTGGCCACAGTCAGGGCAACCGTATCCCGCGTCAACCCGCCTCCTGCTCCGATGCTCCACCGCTTACTCTGCCACTTCACCTGCCCATCGGAACTCGGAGGTCAGCTTTATCGCGGGAAGCGCTATCATCCCTTGTCGGCTAGAGCGACGGAGTTTGCGGCTTGAGTAACGGGGAATCGCTCCGCGATTGACTCGACCCTGCTCGAATCGAACCATCCGGAATTTCCGGATGGTTGCCTCGCGGCGGAATCAGACCGATCACGGGCCGAAATCGGTTTCCTAGTCCGGATCTAACCCACAAAATTAGGCCGAATTTGCCCTAGTTCCAGCGTTAGCGGCTGCTTTGCGGGCCATTTTCTGGGCCGGTTAACGCAGCTCCGGTGGAATTCACCTATATCGTTCGTATTGCGCGGGGCGCCCCGCGCGCGCATACTGGACAGGTGGTCATGGCCAGCGAATCCCTTGACGTGACGTACTCACGAAACGAGCTCTTGGAGCGAGCTGAGAAGCTAGCACAGGAGTCGTCTATGCGTACGGACGCCCGCACGGCACTGGAGCGGGTACGCAACGGCGAGCTTGAAGGCACCATGTTCGCGTCCGAGCTGACGGGGATTTTTTTCCTACTTGCAGAGAACGACGCGCAGCCATTAGCGGCCGAGTAGATGACCTTAGATCGGCGCACGCCGAAAGAATGCTTCGACGCTTTCCGTAGCGATGTGTCTGCTCTGCTGAGTGCAGTTCTCGGCGAACGCCTCCAAGTTCGCGCGGAAAGGCGGAAGGACAGTCCAAATCGCGCAAGGCTCGTCCTGTACGACGGCGGCTCGAAATATGTGAAACTCGATAGCCGCGCATTTGGGCCGCTCTACTTCAACCTCGAACAAGATCTGGCCGCCGATCTCGTGGACGGTGGTCTGTTTCGGTTAGCGACGAAGCAATACTGGTACCGAATCTATGAGCGCGAGCCAGATTCTGAGACTGAGCCCCTCTTTCGGTGGGAGTACAACGCGGAACAATCGCAGAAGCATTGCAAACGTCACTTCCACGTCGGCAAGGTGTTCAAGGGTGACGTGCAGGTGCCGATTCAAATCAAGATGCGCGACGACTACAAGGATTTGAGTCGTTTGCACATTCCGACTGGCTTCACGCTGTTCGAGCACGTGTTGCGTTTTCTGCTAGCCGATCTCGAAGTAGTGCCGGCCTGTGGCGACGCATGGGGAAAGCACTTGGACGACTCAGAAGCCCACTTCTTTCGCGAGCTTAGTCCTAAGACTTCGACTCAGACTGCGAAATAGATATCACTTCGTTTCTCGCACGCGTGGCCGATCGCCGCTCATTGGTAAGGAAGACCGATGTGCTTGCTCATGATCTAGACCGCCGGCATCAAGTCACTGGCAAGCACGACCGGATTAGCAATCCGGCGAAATCGACACCCTTCGACGGCTATTCGCGTACTGATCTCGTTGGTGGGCCTTCAGCGTGGGCCTCGATCGGGCAAGGCACTCGTCAAGTGCGCGCGAAGCGCCTCCATGCAGTACATGAACGGTGCCATTCCTCGCATTGAACGATGGATATTCGACCTCTAACCCTCCCTGTCACAGGGACCGAACTCCAACAAAACGATCAAAATTCGGCGCGAAGCGATTTCTTCGCATAATACAGATAAGCAAAAGCTTGGGTCTCATCGGATAGTTGCGGCGCTCGTTGTGTAGTAATTTCAACCGCTATCAAACTTGCCCCTACCGAAAGTCCTCCACCTAGTGCAGCAGAGGTAAGCAATGGCAAAGGCAAACTAAACTTGGAAGCCAAGTCTGCACCCAGTGTTGCGCCCTCTTTGGCGGCCAAAAGGATGAGTGGTATATTGAGTTGCGCCTTCACTGAATGCAGCAGGCGAGACATAGATGATTCCCCCACTGAGCGCGATTGCCTCCATTCCAGTCTCACCGACTGACAATCGTCCGCCGGCCCCTGCCTGGCAACCGCCGATTCCCCTCGGCACTCCAGGCTGGCAACAGAGCACGGTGCCTATTTGTGACTCTCACCAAGGCAATACCGATAGCTCTGCGGTATGGTTAGATGCTCGAGGCGTTTTTTCGTTGGTATCCGCTAAGTGCGTCATAACCGCGAGCGGCGGCTCTTGTGACCAGAGCACGGTTGGATTGGAGTTGCAGTTCAACAATGGCACAGGCTGGCAGCCAATATACGAGGTAAACTCGGGAACTGCGCCGCTTACTGGGTTTCCTCCAACTGGGCCATTGGTCATTCCTGGGTACAGTCTGAGCGCCGACGATCCCAATTATAGTCAATCCATTACGTTGGTTGGCGGCACGACGGCCGAATCCTTAGACCCGGGAAGTGTCCAGCTAATAAGCCAGTCCACAACAACTGCGGACTCGAATTCCTTCGCGATCCTCAATTTTTTCGGAGTCGGGCCGAACCATGGGTATGCTCTAATCAACGAAGCTGACTTTACCACACGAGTACTCCTTGAATACCAAAATGGAAGCTGGAACAAGCTAAGTACGTTGGCGTTCGGCGCGTTGGCAATTTGGGCTGACGCCGACACAATTGCCCTCGCAGGGAGCAATCAGTCAATCGCTTTACGACTGCCTGGCACCACTAACTTCAAGTTAATCGATGGCGTGCCAGTGGGAGATTACGTAAGCGTGTGGGGTTCTTCCTCGAACAATATTTGGGCGGGCAATATGGCAGGTCAGCTTGCTCAATTCGATGGCTCGGCGTGGCAGGTTATTCAAACTAACGCGAACGATAGCATCAACAAGCTGTGGGGGGCCAATGGGGTTCTGTACTACATTACGTCCAGTGAATTCGGTCGCTGGAATGGTACGCAGCTAGAAGTATTGATCCCAGCCAGTGCTGGCTTACAAATGCGTGACCTGTGGGGCCGTTCGCAGAACGAAGTCTTCTTGGCGCTAAGCGACCATACCTTTGCGCAATATAAGTGCGGTGATAAGTTTCTGGTCTGGTTCGATGGTACGTCCTTTCATCAGTTCTAGGTCATGTACAATTTCAACACCCAATGTGGGCTAACCCTTGTGGCGATCAACGTAGGTGCGTTGGCGTGCGGTTCAAGCACAGAGTTTGCTTCTTTTACTTCTTCCGAATCTAGCGTTGGCGGTCAAGTTAGCTTGACTTCGAGCACGCTGGGCGGCACCGCAGGCATTGGCGGCACCGCAGGCATCGGCGGCACCAGTACGGTTGTTTCAGCCGGCGGAGACACAAGCCTGTCCGTGGGGGGAACAGCGCCGTTCAGCGCTACCGGCGGTACGAGTGCACACGTGGATGCGGGTGCCCCAGTTTGGAGGAATAGTACCGTACCTTTTTGTCCAACTGACAAACTGTCGGCGTTCTTACCGACCAGGCTCTCGCTATGGAGTGATAGTCGGGGCGTGTTCCTAATGGCGCGTGAAACGTCCGAAACGATCTATTTCAACGACGGCAATGGTTGGAGTGTAAATTATAGTGATCGGAAAGCAATCGGGAATTTAATTGCGCTAACTGGGTTCACAGGCGGCCCGCTCGTTCGCTACGGAGTGACTCCATGTGGAATTGAAGTCATGGCAAACGGAGTTTTCGTCTGCAGCGCTGGAATGGACGAAGTTTCGACCGTCTTTACCATTAATCAACAACTTGCCTATGGGAGCTACGCCAACCAGCCTATCGCGTATGACGGTGCCAGATGGACCGAATGGGGAAATGCGCTCTCACCTTCGGATGACTACATTCTCTCTCTGTGGGCGTCTGAGAATACTGTAGCGCTCGGCACGTTTTATGGGCGGGTATACAAGTACGTGAACGCTGACCCGACTCAAGCTGTGCTCTTGCCCGGTTTGCCAGAGGCAAGAAATCTGGCTCTTTGGGGATTTGCTTCTGATAATCTATGGGTCGGCAACAATGATGGTCAGATCTACCGTTATGATGGATCGTCCTGGTCTCCCGTCTGGACCGCCACCGACCAGTGCGGTGCAATACGGGGCATGTGGGGTGCAAGCAATTCACTGTACTTCATAACCGATTCCTTAATTGGAGCAATAAGGAACGGTCAGGTCGAGATATTGGTGAACTACGGATGTAATAGTCCCATCCAAGTACAGTCTCTTTGGGGCAACTCCGGTTCCGAAGTATTCTTTGCTCTAACGGATAGCAGCCAACCCGACTGTGGGCGCATTAAGGTACTCTGGTACGACGGAGCTAACCTTAGCGCAATCTAGGCGTCGCTGCTCAGAATTTCCGTTGCCGTGGCTACCGCCTCACCAACCCAAACACTCTCCCACCAAGGCAATTCATAGACTCAACCACCTCCACCGCGGCGGCCTGCGAAACATACCCCCAAGCGATTGCGAGTTGAATGCCGGCTTTTGCCTCGTACAGCGATCCAAGCGCCGACTCAAATCTCACGCGAGAGTTGCCACCAGCGTTACCCTGAGCCTCCGCCGCATTGAGCGCGATCGAGCTGATAGCGCGCCGAACCTGTGAGGCAAGATCCCTATCTTTGCGCTGAATGGCATCAACAAGAGGCCGTGATAGCGTTGCGACGCTGATGGCATGTTCAACAATTGTGGAGCTTAGTGTCTTGTGCATGCCACCCCTCGCGCGGCTTTCATGCCAATTGCAAGCCGCGATCCCGACGTAGATCGATTCAATTGGCAGGAAAGGTGCGCGGCCCGGCAGGCACAAGACACTAAGCGGCAATTGTGGAGACTATAGCGATGTCACGGCGCTCGTCGTCGTGTGAAGTTCTGATTCTGATTCTGATCCTGATTCGGAATCTGATCCTGAGATCTGATGTCTGAATCTGATTTCTGATCCGGAACCTGATTCTGATCCTGAGATCAGAATCAGTCATCAGGATCAGAAATCAGACATCAGAATCAGGATCCGGATCAGTCATCAGGATCCGATTCAGAATCAGATTCAGAATCAGCAACCGGCACTGGGTCCCCTCATGTCCAAGTGCCGTCAAAACAAGATCTGCGGAGAGGGAGGGATTCGAACCCTCGGTAGCCTTTTGAGCTACGCCCGCTTAGCAAGCGGGTACCTTCGGCCTCTCGGTCACCTCTCCAGGCCGGATGAGGGCGGAACCCTACCCGCGGGCTTGCCGGCGTCAAGGGCAAGTTCGCCGCTGCATCGCGGCCAGCCCCGGGAAAGGCGGGCTGCAAAGCGGTGCAGCGCTGGGGAACGCGGTACGATCCGCTCGCATGACGAGCGCAATCGACTTTGCATCCTCGGCTGCGCGCGAGCGGGCAATCGGGTTGCTTTCCGAGCGCCTGGGCTTGTCGCGCCTGCTCACCGAACCCGCCGACTGCGAAGCGTATCGTCGCGACGAGTCGGAGGTGCAAGGGTCGCTTCCCGATGCAGTCGTGCTGGCTCAGAGTGCATCGGACATTGAAACTACACTTCGTATTGCGGGCGAAGTCAGCGTTCCGGTAACACCGCGAGCGGCGGGGACAGGCAAGGTCGGCGGTTGTATTCCGCTTTACCAAGGCATCGTGCTCGACGTTGCGTCGATGACGAAGATCAAGGACCTCAACGCCGTCGAAGGGATTGTGGTTGTCGAACCCGGTGTCAAACTCGCTGATCTGCACGCCGCCGTCGAAGCCGCCGGTTGGTTCTATCCCCCGGACCCGAGCAGCCTTCTGGACTGCACTATTGGGGGGAACATCGGCACGAATGCCGCGGGGCCACGCGCATTCAAGTACGGCGCGACACGAGATTACGTGATTGGTCTCGACGTACACTTGGTGGGCGGTCAACACTTGAGAGTGGGTCGCCGTACTCGCAAGGGAGTTACGGGATACGACGTTACTTCGCTGATAGTCGGTAGCGAGGGAACCCTCGGCGTCGTCTCCGAAATTACGCTTAAATTGCTGCCCAAGCCCCGCGAAACATTGGCGCTATTGGCGCTATTTGCCGACGTCAATGCGGCCGCAAGGGCCGTTGGCAAGGTTACGGCGAGCGGCGTGCTACCGCGCTGCATCGAGCTGTTCGACGCAACGACACTCTCAGCCATGCGCCAGGCAGGCAATTCGTTGAATGAGGGCGCTCAGGCAATGCTATTGATTGAAGTAGACGGCGAGTCCGAGTCTTGTCTGTCGCAAGCCGAACGTATCGAAGAGGCGTGCAGTCGATCGGGATCGATTGAAGTAGTCGTTGCTCAAAATACCTCGCAGCGCGACCGCGTCTGGGCCGCTCGGCGCAGGATGAGTCCCGCCATTCGTAAGTTATCCAACTACAAGATCAGCGAGGACGTCGTCGTCGGCTCACAGAGCATCCCTGAATTGTTCGCGAGAGTCGAGCGTTATACGGCCGAGCAGAAGATTCGCTGGTTAGTCTACGGTCACGCTGGCGACGGCAATCTGCACGTCAATTATCTGTGGGACGACCCGGATGACAAGATTAGGATCGATGCCGCCGTCGCTCAGCTTTTTCGAGATACGGTCGATCTTCGCGGCACGCTGAGTGGCGAACACGGCATTGGCATTGCGAAGGCACCATTTCTCGAGCTGGAACAAAGCTCGGAACTAATTGACCTGCAGCGCAAGCTTAAGGGAGTTTTTGACCCGCACGGGATACTCAACCCGGGGAAGATTTTCCCGCGGCCTGGTCACGGTAATTGCTGAAGGAACTTATCTTTGTAGAATTGCAATTCGGCAATCGATTGTCGAATATCGAAGAGCGCGTCGTGCGCCCCGGCCTCGGGCTTTTTGAACTCCGCCTTAGCCCCGTACCACAGTTGCATCAATACCTTGAGTGACGAAACGTCCACCATTCGATAGTGCAGGTATCCCGCGAGGGCTGGCATGTAACGTTCGATGAAGCGACGATCTTGGCCTATTGTGTTGCCGCAAAGGATTGCCGGGAACGTGCACCACCCGCTAATGCGTTCGAGCAGGCCGCGTTCGACGTCGCGGCATTCGATTCGCGAATGTCGAGACCGCTGCAAGAGGCCATTTTTTTCGTGCATATCGCGCACGAAAAGCGACATTGACTCAAGGCTTTGCTCGGGTTGCCAAATATCGAATGAAACCTCTTCGAGATTTTCCAGATTCGAATTGGTGACCACGAGCGCCGCTTGTAAGATGACGTCCTTGTCTGGGTTCAGACCCGTCATTTCCAGGTCGATCCAGGCTAGATTAGTTGGCTGTTGTTGGCGCTGCATGGGGGGGGGAGTCATACTTACACGTAAACCGCGCTGACCCGCAAGCCCTCACTGCCGGCTCGGGTGAACTCATCTATCTTGAGCCAACCTCTCAAAATGCAGTTGTCGTTTGGGTCGGGTCCCGTCAGGTCGCCGACCCTTGGTCACCGACGTTTTAGGTTGGCGCTGCGAGTTTCTCGTGGCCGGCTCGGAGATGTCCCTCTCGTATCTTTGCGAACGGCTTTGCGTCTTGGTTGACCCTTCGAGAGGCTAGTGCTCGGTTTCTTGGATTGACCGTACTTGACGCTTGCATCCGCTTTCTTTTTCGCAGTCTTTTTGGCCTTGATTTTCTCGTCGTCTAAGCCAGGAATTAAGATGCGCGGCTTTTCTGACCGGCCACGGTAAAGCAGCAGTACACCGCCCAGAGTTTGAATGAGTTCGCTGCGGGTAAGCGTGGCTATCTGAGTGCCGGCTTCTTCGCGGGGGATCGGACATTCAGCGAGTAGACGCACCTTGATGAGTTCGTGAAATGACAAGGCCCGATCGAGCTCTTCCTTGACGCCCGCACTGAGACCGGATTTTCCAATTTGAACGACAGGCGCAAGACCGTGCCCAACCGAACGCAGATAACGTCTGAGTTTTCCTGTAAACGTGACGGCCCGGGCTGCAGCGGGTTTGGGTTTGGAAGGCGATTTGCGGTTTGGCACGGGATGAGTCATAGCAGGTATCTCGCGATGCTAGTACTTGGCATAGATCCTGGAACGCGTTATCTCGGTTGGGGACTGGTGCGACGTGAAGGAACGCGATTGACGCACGTACAGCATGGCGTAATCGCGCTACAAGGCACGGATTCGCTGGCACAGAGGCTAATCTCAATAGAGCAGGCGTTAGAAGAAATCTTGCAGAAATTCAGGCCGGAGGCGGCGGCTGTAGAGTCTCTCTTCTTCCACAAGGACGCGCAAGCGGCGTCCAAATTGGGCCATGCAAGGGGTGTCGTATTGCTGGTGCTCGCGCGCTCGGCCGTGACGATTGGTGAATACTCACCTGCTTTGGTCAA
>PMCK01000004.1 GCA_003154095.1 Myxococcales bacterium
GATCGCGCGCCTGCAGCAACTGAGCAGTCAGATCGACGCGCTGTGGCAAGAGCATGCGCGCGCGCTCGCACGCGACCGCGCAGCGACTGAGGACCCGTTGTCGATCTGGCCGCACGCCAACAAACCGGACACCCGCCGTGCGCTCACCCGCGCCGAGAAGGAAGCCACGCGCACACGCGGCCTGCTCAACGAAGACGATGATTACGCCACGCCTTACCGCCGCCTCAAGCTCGTAATGGATTACTGGTGCGCGCTGTGGTTCTGGCCCATCGAGCAAGCCGACATGCTTCCCAGCCGCGATGAGTTCTTGGAAGAGCTGGCCCAAGTGCTCGACACAACCGTGCTCGAAGCGCCGCCTGAAAAGGGTGTTTCGCTTGATTTATTTCCGGCCACGGCACCTGAGGAGAGCAAGCAGATTGCGTCAGAATTCGGGATCGTAAACGTGCACAATCTGATCGCGCGCAGCGAACGGCTTCAGTTGGTCGAAAGGCTTGCAGAGCGTTACCGGTTCTTGCATTGGGAGCTCGAGTTTGCTGACATTTTCCGCGAACGCGGTGGATTCGATTTGATGTTAGGGAATCCGCCTTGGCTGCCGGTGCAATGGTCGGAGGCGGATATTCTTGGTGAAGCAGATCCTAGCTTTGTCCTGAAAGAATACTCTGCCAAGAGGACGGGAGACCTTCGAGAGGAGACAATCCAGCGATTGGGCAATAGATCAGCCTATCTATCTGCGCACGAGGCGGCTGGCGGTACCGCAGCGTTTCTTGGAGCAACGACTAACTATCCGCTGCTGCGCGGCATCAGAACTAACCTGTACAAGTGCTTCCTACCGGTTGTGTGGCAATGGCGGAGCGCTCTTGGAACGGCGGGACTTCTGCATCCGGAGAAAGTCTTTGATGAGCCCTCTGGCGGTGAATTACGCGCAGCACTTTATCGAAGGCTTCGGAGACACTATCAGTTTAGGAACGAGCTTGTGCTGTTTCAGGGCACAAACGATCACGGACGTCTCACATTCAGCATCAACGTATATGGGCCACCTCACGAAGCAGTTCAGTTTGAACATATCGCGAATCTATTCTCACCCGCAACCATAGATGCCTGCCTTTCGCACTCCGGCTTTGGTCCCGTTCCGGGATTGAAGGAAGGCGATGAATGGTGCTTCGCCGGACATCGTGATCGAATGATTGTAGTGGATACCGAAGCGCTGAGGCTGTTCGCTGATGTTTACGATGGGCCAGAAGTGCCTTGCGATCAAGCTCGACTGCCGGCCCTTCATGCGCGGCAATTTATGCCGGTGCTAAAGAAGCTTCGGGCGACTCGACGGTTGTCCGCACTTCATGCCTGGGATGCATCGTTCATCTTCAATGAGACATATGCACAGAAGGAAGGCACCATTCGCGAAAAAACGTCGTTTCCGGCAGGTGTTTCAACTGTCATAATGACCGGTCCACTCTTCTATGTAGCAAACCCACTTAACAAGACTCCTCGTGGAACGTGCACACAAAGCAGCCATTACGACATCATTGATCNNTACCCACGTTGGATTGGTCACCGGAGTCCAAATTTACGAGTGTCCCACGTGTAATTGTTTCAAAGATGATCGGTCCATCGGGCGAGAGAACGCTTCAGCCAGCGATCATACCCCCGGGGCCCGCCCACGTCGGCACAATCTACTCATACGCATTTCAACACCTCACTGATTTGATTATGGTGGCGGCGGCATGGGCATCGGTCCCCCTCGATTTCTTCCTGAAGTCAACCGGCGTTGCTGATTTGGTACCAAGCATCGCTCAGCGTCTCCCTGTCCCGGATTCATTCGCGGTAGAGATGTCGGCGCGGATACTAATGCTGAATTGCTTAACTTCTCACTATGCGGATCTTTGGCATGATGGGTTCAGTGAGGTATTTCGCTCCGACAGATGGTCGAAGCACGACCCCCGACTCCCGGCCACGAAGTTTCGGGACCTTTCGCCACGCTGGACCCACAATACCCCTTTGCGCACTCAATTTGCACGTCGCCAAGCACTTGTAGAAATTGATATTCTCGTATCGATGGCGCTCAAGCTAACTTTGGATGAGCTACGAACAATCTATCGCGTTCAGTTTCCAGTGATGCGGCAGTACGAATCCGACACCTGGTACGACCGCCGTGGGCGCGTCGTATTCACCAACAGCAAGGGATTAGTCGGCGTAGGATTGCCGCGCACCGCGAAGAAAGGCGATCCAACACAAGGCTGGAACGACGTCAAAGACATGAAATCTGGCACCGTGTCGCAAACCATTCTTGACGACACCCAGTCTGGCGGGCCTAAGGAGCGCACGATCGTTTTCGAGGCACCCTTTGACCGATGTGACCGCGAGCGCGACTATGAGATCGCCTGGGCTCATTTTGAGAAGCGGTTTGGGGGAAGCTAATCACGACCGGTGAGCCCTGGACACTTGACGACATTGAAGCCCTTCGCGAAGGCTGGGATTTCGAGGCCAAGCGCGCGGCGGGCAAGGATGGTAGCGGCAAACTGCCGGATGACTTCTGGCCGACGTACTCCGCAATGGCCAACACGCGCGGCGGACAGATTGTTCTAGGGCTGAAGGAAGAGGCGGACGGGACGCTCGTGGTCCACGGGATTGAGGACGTTGAGCGTGTTGAACGTGAACTCTGGAATCTCTTACAAAACCGGCAAAAGGTTAGCGCAAACCTGCTTTCTGAAGCAGATGTCGTGCAGCACGTCATCGATGCAAAGAGAATTATCGTCGTGCACGTGCCGCGAGCTACAAGAAAGCAGCGACCAATATATCTGCAAGGTGACTGGACTCAGGTGTATGTGCGCGTCGGAGACGGTGATCGGCGCCTTGATGTCGAGCGGATTCGGCGGATGCTGGCGGACGCCGAGTACGACACCCGCGATCAACGAGTGCTCCCCAAATTTGGGCTAGGGGACCTTAATACTGACTCGATTGCGGCCTACCGGAATTTGCTGCGTTCGAATTCGCCCGGGCACCCATGGCTCGCGGACAGCGACCAACGCTTGCTCGAGAAGTTGGGCGCCTGGAGGCATGATCGCGAGAGCGGAGAGGAAGGGCTCACGAGCGCGGGTCTCCTGTTTTTTGGGCAAGACACCTCGATTCGCGAGGCATTTCCCTATTACTTCCTGGATTATCAAGAGCGACCCGATCTGCAGGATCCATCGCGATGGTTGGATCGGATTACACCCGATGGCACCTGGTCGGGAAACTTGTTTGATTTCTTTCGGCGGGTCATTCCCCGCATCAAATCGGATCTGAAGGTGCCCTTCGAGCTCGATGCCGATCTGGTGCGCAAGGACGAAACGCATGTCAGTGAGGCGTTGCGCGAAGCGGTGGTCAATGCCCTGATTCACGCGGATTACGATGGACGTACCTCGCTGCAGATTGTGCAGTCTCGCGAGGGCTTTGTCTTGCGCAATCCAGGAATGCTCAGGCTTTCGGTGGAAGAGATCCGTCAAGGGGGACGATCGGATTGCAGGAATCGGACGTTGCAGCGGATGCTTGCGTTGCTGGGGTTCGGGGAACAGGCAGGTTCAGGGTTCTCGCGAATTCTGCGGGCCTGGCGCGAGCAGAATTGGGTCGAGCCCCTCATCTCGGACGACGCGTCGGGGGATTACACCTTGCTGCGACTCTCCAACGCCAGCTTGTCCCAGAGCTTGCCCCAAAGCTTGTCCCAAAGCTTGTCCCAAACTGCGAATTCCCCGCAAAATCTCGCGCAAGGCTTGCCCCAAACTAGCACCGTGGCCGGTGAGCATTGGTCTCCCCGGGAACAGGTCGAGACGGCCATTCTCGAGTTATGCAAAGGACGTTTCCTCACTGTGCGCGAAATCGCGACAGCCCTCGCCCGGAGCTCGAAGACCATTCGTCAAAACTACGTTACCAGGCTGGTCGCCGATGGACGGCTCGAGTTGCGCGATCCTGACAACCCAACGATTCCCGATCAAGCCTATCGGACGGCGGAGCGCTCCCAATGATCAGCGCGGCATTGAGCGCCATGCTCGAGCAGGGGATCGCCGATTTCTTGCGAATGAGCTTCTGGTCGTCGACGCCAGGCATGGAAGACGTCATCGAGCGCTTCGTGCAAACCAAAGGGGCGGTCTTCAAGGGGCCGTATGTATCGGTGAACCTGCCATTTCGGCAGGGTGGGGGCGCGGAGTTCTTTCCAGATGTGCCACTCGGGTACCCCGCTCATCTTCATCAGGAGCAAGCCTGGGCAAGGCTAGTTGCCAAGAAACCGAAAAGCACGATTGTCGCGACCGGCACGGGTTCGGGGAAAACTGAGGCGTTCCTCTTTCCCATCTTTGACCATTGCCGGCGGAACCTTGGAACCCCAGGCGTCAAAGCCATTCTTGTCTACCCAATGAATGCGCTTGCCACCGATCAGGCGAAGCGCATCGCCGAATATTGCACGAAGATCCCAGCGCTCAAAGGACTGAAGGCGGGACTTTACATTGGCGAGGGTCCTGGTGAAAAAAGTGTAACGCATGGCTCGATGGGCAAGGATCACATCATCACAGATCGCGCCCGCATGAGGATCGATCCGCCGGACATCCTGCTAACGAATTACAAGATGCTCGACTATCTGCTGGTGCGCCCGGCAGACCAGGAGATGTGGGCGCCTAGCCAGGGTACCCCGGTTCAGTTCCTTGTCGTTGACGAGCTTCACAGCTTCGATGGGGCACAAGGCACCGATCTCGCCTGCCTTGTCCGCCGGCTCAAGGCGCGACTGGGGCTTTCGCGAGGCGAGCTGTGCTGCATTGGTACGTCGGCCACACTAGGTAGCCGGAATTCAGAGGAGGCGCTGCGCGTCTATGCCGAAGAAATCTTCGGGGAACAATTCGATTCGGGTAGCGTGATCGGCGAGTGCCGCCAGCTCCCTGAAGAGTTTTTCCAAGGGCACCTCATCGAACTGTTCCAAGTCCCGACTGATCCGGACCAGCTCGACCCGTCGAGATTTGACGGTCCAACCGAATACATCGTTGCGCAGCAAGAGCTATGGATCGATGAACCAATTGAAACCCAGCTTGGCACGGACGAATGGAAAGTCGCCCTCGGAGCACAGCTGCTGCGTCACGTTGTCCTGCGAAACTTGGTGCAGCTGCTGGGTGTTCGACCCTTGCTATTGACGGATCTCGCCGAGTCACTCGCGCGCACGTCGCGAGCATTGCGTGACAAGGACAAGCCCAATCTCGCCTCAAACGTCGTCGTATCCCTGCTGTCGCTCATATCCGCGGCTCGCACCTGGGTGCCCGAGCGAGGGGATGCGCGCAAACGGCGCGAAGCACGTGGTGAACCACGGCTCACTCGTCCACTGCTAGAAGTTCGGCTGCAGTTGTGGCAGCGGGAATTGCGGCGCATGGTCGCAGATCTCGGGGACGCGGCGAATGGAATCTCCCCGAGCTTGCGTTACTCGGACGACCTCACAGATGAGCAGCGTGGACAGCACTTGCCCGTTATCCATTGCCGCGACTGCGGCGCAATGGGTTGGGCGACATGCATTTCGCGTGATCGCTCGGACCTGTTCAGCGTGGGGCTGGATCGATTCTATCGTGCATTTTTTGCCGACGACCCACAGGTAAGGTTTCTTTGGCCCGGTAAGGCTGTTCCGGAACCCCCGCCGAAGGGATTTTTGCGGTTTAGTATCGACCGAAAAACGCTTACCCGAGTGCGGGGAGATGGGCCGAGCGATGCGATTGAAGTCGTCCAGAGCGAAAACGTTCATACGTTGTCGGGGCGCCAAGAGCTGCATTGTGACTGCCCGTTCTGTGGCGCGCGCGACAGCCTGACGCTCGTCGGTTTTCGCGCCTCCACACTGACCAGCGTGTTCATCGATCAGCTTTTTACGTCACGATTCAACGACGACAAGAAGTTGCTCGCGTTCTCCGACTCCGTACAGGACGCGGCGCATCGGGCGGGCTTTTTTGGCGCAAGGACCTGGAGTTTCAATCTGCGCGTGGCGGTGCAGAAAGTCGTTTCCGGCGCAGAGGGCAGGACGCTGGCGGAGTTACCCGGCCTATTTTATCGCCATTGGCGCAAAGCTAACGGAACGGGCGAACTCGACGACATTGAGTTCGTGGCAACATTCTTGGCTCCCAATATGGAATGGCTTTCAGAGTACGAAGCCATGGTGCAAGGCGAAGAGAATCCTGACCCTTCGCTAGTGTCCATGGTGGAGCGTCGCGTCGCGTTTGAAATTGCTAATGAGTATGGCCTGCAAGCGCGGATTGGACGATCTCTGCCGCGCACGGGTTGTTCAACAGTGGCAATTGACGAGGCTATGCTGGATTCCGCAACGGACCAGCTACTTGACCGCCTTCGCAATGAAATCGGCGGCTTACGCGAGCTAAAGCGACCCACACTTCGCCGGTTTCTGTTAGGCGCCCTGCATCATCTGCGCGAGGTTGGTGGCATTGATCACCCAGAACTTCCGCGCGATTTCGTGACCACGGCCGGTCACGATGAGTTCGTCTTTACGCGCTACCTCCACTTGCCGTCGTTTACGTCTACGAGTCGCTTTCCGGCGTTGCTTACAACCGACCCTCGGTCGCGCCGATTCGACATTATTCACGGTGGCGGTGCATCTCAGTGGTATGAACGATGGGTACAGCGGACATTGGGGCACGAAAGTACGTTGTTGGGTGCTCCGGCTGACATCTGGTTCCTTGTGTTGCCGGTTCTCGTTTCGACAGGGCTTCTCTTCGAAACAGTCGGTGTTCGGGGCAAGATATG
>PMCK01000026.1 GCA_003154095.1 Myxococcales bacterium
GAATGCGGGGTACTTCGGCGCCATCATAGAAAAAATAATCGGCCAATGATTCCTCGACTTGAAGCGCCCGATCAGTTCTGTCGATACGGCACTCAAGGGACAATGATGCGCCTCCGCGCAGGTCGACAAACTTGCCACCGGTTTCACTCAGAAGTCGCATGAACTCGGGCTCGGGCAACCTGTCAGGGCGTTCACGTTCTGACGGCCTACTGCCAGGTTCGCTCCTCGCTTGATAGATACGCGAAAGGAAGACCCACGGCCCCATCGCAAACGGAAAGATCGTGTCCATGCCCAGCTTCTGCTGAGCATCGTTAGCGGCATCAGCATTGGCGAATACACCTACGCCAAATATCAGAGCCTTCGATTCGCGCGCAGTTGACGCCGGTGTGAGAGGGCACTGAATTGCGGCAATTGTAGGAGGCGATAGCTTGGCAGGCGGTTTCCTTTCCTTTATCGAGGTGGTCGTTCTCACCGTTTGGAAAATGGCAACTGGCACGAATACCCATAGGCATGCATAGACAAGTAGCCACCCAAGTGCGCTCGCACACCCAATATTGCGAACTCGACTCGATTGGGCGAGCGTTGCACGTGTGAGCGCAACCCTCTTTGCAAACATAAGGTTGCCCAACCCCAATTCGCGCAACGCCTGAGCTACTTGCTTTGCCTTATCCTCTGTTGCGGCGGACTCTGGCATCTTCCGAACTGCCCGTTGCAACGCCGCCAATCGGCGCCCCTGCGGGATGCCCAGTACCACCCCCAGCGTAAGCACGAAAAGCAACACGCTCTTGGTCGTAAGGGCTAACATGCCAAACGTAGCCACCGCCAGTATTCTTGCGATGACGTCGAGAGTGGGACGGCGAGCAAAGAGCAGTAGCTGGACGATGCGGCCGCCATCGAGCGGCAAAATCGGAAGCAAGTTGAAAGCATTGAGGATGATTAGCGTCAGAATGACAGTCTGCGCCCCTGGAATCCTGAGTGCGCCGAGTCCAAGCGCCAGGAGTGCAAGGATGATTCCCGGCATGGGGCCAGCGAGCAATATCATCATTTCCTGGTTTGGCGTTGCGCCTTGCTTCTTCCCCGAGGCAATCGCCCCAATGAAGGGAATGAAAAATATCGTCGTGTCCTGATAACCACACCGCTGCATCGCAAAGTAGTGACCATACTCGTGCAGCATGAGAACTACGATGACGATTACCGCATAGGTGAGTGTGCTTCTCGCAAGCAACGAGAGGCCAAAAAGCAACAATGTTGCAGTGAAGACCCATAGGTAGAAATTCCGGCGAGTGGGAGTCTGCAAGAGCTCATCTTGTCGCAGGTAAGCTCGAACTTCTTCCTCTATGGGGGGCAGCTGTTCGCCAGTACCTGTCAGGCGAATCTGAGCCTTTCGCAGCTGAGCTACTTTTTGCGCACCTCGCACGAGCCGCAGTGAAACCTGCCAAGCCGCGCGCCAACTGAAATAGTGCCAGTTTCCGGCGGGAATTAGAGTGCCGGACTGGCAGAGCAACTGGAACTCCCGCCTCTCGGTGGTCTCACAACGCTGCGCGGCTTGTCCCGGGTTTAGCTCGACCGGTTGAAACTGACCGCGGCTCAGGGCTTCGCAATGAGCCTTCCAGTGTTGCGAGAGTGTCGGAGCATAGGGATCGACGATGACCGTACCCGGCGGATGGGAAACGTAGCCGTGTGATACGCCATTGACCGTCTGGAGGCAGCGCTCCTCATCCAAAAATGAACGAAACACCACTGCAAACGGATTGAAGGGTTCAACCTGCACCGAAAAACCTACGCTAGCGTAAGTCTCACTCTCGGCGTGATACATCCATGCAACGAAACGTGACGCGTACTTGCTTTGAATTGTAGATACGATCGACAGCCAGCCTACGTGCTCGAACCCTAACCACTCAAGCTGGGCCATTGGCGTTCGCAGCCCCTCGGGCACATGGGGAGGCACCGAGGACGCATCGACCACACTCACATGCCCCTGCTGCCACCGAAGCCGCAGCACGTTGTGCAACACGAGCAGCAATCGCAGAACGTGTACACCGATGAAGAGCCCAGCAATGGCGAGCGCAAAGTGCAATAGTTCAAGATGTTTCATAACACCGCCCGGTAGACCCTGGATGACAACACAATTCGACGGGGCTGCCAAGGCGGCAGGTCATAGCGTCGATGCCGTCGTACGGCTAAGCCGAGGCGCTCCGTCCAATTGGAGTATTGCAGCAGACGGGCTGCGCTTGCAGCTGAAGGCCACCGCTGGACTCAGGCGTTCGCGACCGGCAGTCGACCTTCTGACGAACCGCGGAGGATCGTACGCCTCCTCGCCTTCGAGCAAATTGCCAACATTGGCGTGTTTCAGTTGAAAATATCTCCAGTTTGCCTCATCGTTGCGGGAGTAGGATGACTGGAAAATCTCCCCGGTCCGTGATCGTCCGATGTGTCGAGGAAGGCACGTCCTCCCCCCCGAAATCTATACACGAAACTGGCATCGATCGTGTACTCAATCGTCCGATATTGTCTTGGTGCGATCACTGCGGCACCTACGGGATGGGTGGGCCAGGATTTTTCGGACTTGAACTAGCGAGCAATAGCGTTCACCATTCCGAGTTCCTCGTGTTGACACTTTGGGGCGCTGATGAATGGCTACGTTTGAACGGCCGTTGGCTTGCTGCGCATCCCAAATACTACCGAATGTGCCGGCCAATGTTTTCCAGTTTGCCGCCAACTTTCGGAGTCTACGAAAAGTGGGACGAAGTCACCCCATGTCTGCTTGGGTCGAGCATCACGCAGTTCAATCTTAACGACTACTCATGTGAGATGCGGCTCATCCAGGGATCTGTCGTTCATGTTCTCGAATTGCCTGAAAACAAGAAAGTCTTGCCACCGCATGGATCTGGAGAAATTCGGCAGTGGCCCGACAACGAAAAGGTTGCCGATGCCTGGGTTGTCTCAAGTGAGACTCTGCACTGCATCGATTGAGAGTGCGTCTTGAGTTGTTGCGTCACATCGCGCATTGAGGATGCGCGTCAAGATACGCTGAATCCAAGAGCTCTCGATTCGAGGGGCATTCCCTTAGAATATTGGCATCCACACTGAGTGGGAAATTGGTACCTCTTCCTGGGAGACCCACTCCTCGGCCCCGCCCTTTTCATCATTGGCCGGCTTAACGAGTCCGCGACGGGTAACGTCAGTGACATCTATTTCCGGAATCCTGAAGAATCCAACCGGCAAATGCTTCATTGCCAGGCGGCTCTTGGCCAGGGTGCCAGTGAAGTAGAAGTCGGTCGTGAGGTACACGTATCCATCCTGGGATCTCTCAATTCGACCCGTACCGACTATACCAGTGAAGCCCCGCTCCGTTGTATAGTGATTGAACCACCGTTTCTTGCACAGGTTGCTACCGGAGGTTGGTGTGGGACTCTCGAAGAACGAGGCCACTAAGGACGCTTCACAGGCAATCGCGTTGGCGATCGCAAATTCTGCTGACAATGTCAGCGTTGCGAGGATTGCGCCGCCAATGTTTCCAGCAGCAACCTCTGCCATCTCATCTTCACCGGTGGGATCCGTTGAATTGACTGAGTTGTCGCCTGCGTAGAGGAACCTATGGAGACTCAAGGGCACGTAGGCAAAACGAACAGGGGG
>PMCK01000155.1 GCA_003154095.1 Myxococcales bacterium
CCTAGGCTTACCGCCACATAGGTTTGAAGCTCCTGGTAAGCATGCTTTTCGAAATAGGGCACATTGGGCGTCTTGTCAGTCATGTCAGCGACATCGCGAGATGGAAGGCCATCATAGGCAGGAACGACGTGCACTACATGCAACTCAGCGTTCGGGTGCGCCGTAGCGAGTTCTAGTGCCCGCTCAAGAGCAAGTTCACTCGTCGTCGAATAGTCGATGCCAACGAGAATCAAATAGGGCTTAGTTGTTTGAGTCATCTCATCCTATTGAGTAGCCGGAGGTGACAACAATCTAATAGTGATTGCCGAGGGCGACTCTCAGTCTCTGCAACTGCAAAGACCGAGCCACCCCTCCGCTCAAATCTCATTTCAAGCTCCGCCCAGGTCGTAGCGGCCTTGTATCGGGGTTAGGTGATCTCAATGATTCGAGAGCTGCAAGCGAACAAGTCCTTCGCTTCTTTCGGCCTGAACACTCTTTCGCATTTTGCGGGCTAGCCTACGTTTGCTTTGGCAAATTGCAAACCGACACCAACCTCGCAGCGCCATTCTCAGAATCACACGATGATTCTTTCAGCCAATGCCGGCGCAGGTACCTGATCTTGCAGGATTTTAGCGCGGGCGGTATAGCACCACCGATGCCACCCTCCGAATCCAAAGCTCCGGGTCCCGATAAGCCGGGGGATCCTCCCTCAGAATCGAGGATCTCGGGACGAATGCTCGCCCTCTTGGGCGTGATGTTTGCGGCAATGTGGCTTTGGAAGACCAACGCGGAGTCGACGACTGAGACACCAATACCCTATTCGACATTCTTCAATTGGGCAAAAGAAGGCAAAATTGAATCAGTAGTCCTAGACGGTGAGGGCCTAAACGGCAAACTGAAAGGTCCTGAAACCGTCAATGGCAAGAGCATCAAGAGCTTTCATTCGAACCTGGCTCCCAATGATCTGAACTTGTTGCCAATTTTGCACGAAAAAGAGGTGCGAATCGAGGTCAAGAGTCAGCAGCAGCCGTTCGGTGTTCAAGTATTGATGACGTTGCTCCCCTGGGTATTGATTATTGGCGTCTGGGTGTGGATGTCGCGCCGCGCCAAGGGCATGCTGGGAGCCGGTGGGCCTTTTGGTGCCTTCATGGGTAACAAGGGGCGCAAATTCGACAAGGCTACTTCGGTGCAGGTGACATTCGAAGATGTTGCCGGGTCGAAAGCGGCCAAGGCTGATCTCTGGGAAATCGTCGAATTCTTGAAGGAACCGGAGCGCTTCCGGCGCCTGGGAGGCAAGGTACCTCGCGGAGTTCTACTCGTGGGTCCTCCGGGGACCGGCAAGACCCTGCTTGCCAGAGCCGTTGCCGGCGAATCAGGTGTGCCGTTCTATTCTATCAGCGCATCGGAGTTCATCGAAATGTTCGTGGGGCTCGGCGCGGCACGTGTGCGTGATCTATTCAAGGAAGCGAAGAAGAATGCTCCGGCTATCGTTTTTATCGACGAGATTGACGCGGTTGGGCGGGCTCGTGGCGCCGGGCTCGGCGCAGGCCATGACGAACGCGAGCAGACGCTCAATCAATTGTTGTCGGAAATGGATGGCTTCGAACGCAATGATCTGGTCGTTGTAATCGCCGCCACCAATCGTCCCGATGTGCTGGATCCAGCGCTGCTCAGGCCGGGTCGGTTCGACCGTCGTGTGCTCGTGGATCGGCCGGAATTGGCGGCCCGCAAGGCAATTCTCACCGTACACTCGAAGGGAATGCCGCTTGCGCCAGACGTGAATCTGCAACATGTGGCTGAGAATACAGTGGGCTTTTCAGGGGCAGATCTGGCGAATCTCGTCAATGAGGCGGCGCTATCCGCAACACGTCAAGGCAGAGACAATATCATTGCCGAGAATTTTTCGGAAGCATTCGACAAGATAGTACTCGGAGATCCCCGCGACACAAAGCTTGACGCCAAGGAAAAGAATCGAGTCGCTATTCACGAATCGGGGCATGCCTTGGTGGCACGTTTCTCATCTGAAACTGACCCACCTAACCGTGTGAGCATCATACCGCGGGGCATGGCCCTCGGAGTCACGCAGCAAAGCCCCAGCATAGATCGCCATATCATGGCTCAAGGTGAGCTAGAGGCGCGGCTTCGTGTGCTCATGGCGGGCTACGCCGCAGAACGCCTTGTGCTTGGAAGCATTTCGACCGGAGCCGAGAATGACCTGAAGGAGGCAACCAGGCTCGCTACCCACATGGTCGCTCACTACGGAATGAGCCCACGCCTGGGTCCCGTCTATTACGATCATGACGCTGAGCATGCGTTCTTGGGGCAGCGCATCGCGACCGAAAGCGGCACCAGCCCAACCACAATTTCCGTAATTGAGGAAGAAGCCCGCCAAATATTG
Organism: Myxococcales bacterium; assembly: GCA_003154095.1. GTDB lineage: Bacteria > Myxococcota_A > Polyangia > Polyangiales > Polyangiaceae > FEN-1139. The sequence continues at coordinate 2,378 of PMCK01000155.1, forward strand.
GGACGCGCGCTCAGCGAAGCCACCAATGTCATTACCGAGCAGCGCGGCCAATTCGACCTGTTGGTCGCGTCGCTCCTTGAACATGAATCTCTCGAAAGAGAAGACCTAGCAAAAATCTTCGAACCGCCCAGCGTACCGTGAGACACGGCACTAGGCAGCCGTCACAATCGACTGCCCGTCGAGATTGTCGCTACCCGAGTACTCGCTGATGCGTTGTTTGAGCTTGCGTTTGGCACGAACCTCGAGTTGTCGGGCACGTTCCCGTGAAACCCCCAGGCGGCGGCCTAA
>PMCK01000314.1 GCA_003154095.1 Myxococcales bacterium
GTCGTGAGTCGTCCTGAACACGTCTTGTACAATTACACGAATCGGCAATTGTCGTCGGCTCGCTTCGGTCGCTATCAACTCAGCGAATTTCGGCGTGATCTCGACGGCGTCAACGGGATACCCGCGTGAGGCCAGGGCAATCGCATTTCGACCCGTACCGGCGCCGAGATCCAGCACCGGACTTTGACCTGGGTCCGGCAACTCCAATGCCCAGTTCAAGACACGGGCATCGGGATGTGAGCCAAAGAGCGGACTGTCGCTGGTGCCAATCCAGCGTTCGTATGCATCGGCAATCGAGCTTATGTCTGGATCGATTGCGTAACCGAGGGGGCAAGCCGGCTCCGCCTCGAAACTGATTGCAATCTTGGAACGGCCAGATCCCTCGTAGGCTTGTCGAAGTTTGTCGGATAGTAGGGACCGCGCGGTTTGCACCTCCTCCGCAGCCAATTCCCGACCCGATGCCTCGAAGAGGGCAGAGCAAATCTGCATGTAATGGTCGAGCAGCGCGGGCACTGCCGGGATCTTCAGGCTTCCCGACACTGCGATGCGCTGTTTGATACGTCGCAGCATGCCCTGTGAAATCAAGCTCGGGTTCAGTTGCCGTTGTCGAACTCCCTTGCGTGACTTCTTGCCCATCGCTGACTCAAGTTCGGATTTCCTCTAGTACATCATTTTCACTGGATTGAAGTATTAGAAGATCGTTCCACGCTCGCCGCCTACGCTGTTAGCGCGGACACGCCCGCTTACGCGAGACTGCGGAATTCGCGTTCAATGGTCATTTGTTGCAGAATTACCGCCGCAATTGGCGCGGAGGTGCTGCGCGTCACCATAGCGGAGACGCCTTACTGAGGTAGTCTAGGGTAGTCCACCCTGAGTCACTTCGAAAAAGGAACATTCGTCGATTGACCATTAGGTGGCGTAAGCGTATTTTTGGATTCTCGCGGTACGTGTTGGTTGCCGGGGTTGCGACGTGACGATGTGCAATAGCAAGTGGATTTTACACGGTAGCTTGTTGACGCTATTGCTGGTTGCTTGCAGTGCGACGGACGAGGTGGCACCTCCATCGGATTTGGAAATGATTGATACCGGTGGCGTATCAGGAATTGCGGGTCACTCGACTGCAGCCGTGGGAGGCACTCGCAATCCGTCCGGCGGAAGCGGCGCTATAAATACGCCACCGAATACTGGCGGCTCGGCTACCGGAGGCGCCAAGGGATCAGGCGGTGCCGCGAGCATAGGTGGCGCAAATACGGGCGGCAGTAAAGCGAGTGGTGGAACGAAGTCGACAGGCGGTTCGTTCAATACAGGTGGAATGGCAACGGGCGGCGCGCCCACGACGGGCGGCACAATGGCGACCGGCGGCAATCCAAGCGCAGGTGGATCAAGAGCCGCGGGTGGATCAAAAACAACCGGCGGCACGCCCAGTACTGGCGGCTCGAAGGCGACGGGAGGCAATAGAGCAACAGGCGGTACCAAGTCTACGGGCGGCGCACAGGCAGCTGGCGGTACACCAGCAACTGGCGGTGCACCTGCGACGGGGGGTGCGAGGGCAACGGGCGGACTGCCTGCGACCGGTGGAATAGCTGCAACCGGTGGTAGCAAGGCCACGGGTGGCGCAAAGTCTACTGGGGGTTCACCGGCAACAGGCGGAGCTCCCGCAACGGGTGGCAGCAAAACTACTGGGGGAGCGATTGCAACGGGTGGCGCGAAGGCAACGGGCGGCGCCCCGCCGACGGGTGGCGCAAAGGCAACGGGCGGTACTCCCGCAACGGGTGGCTCAAGCGCCGCGGGCGGCTGCAATTTCACCCGCGCGACATGCCAAACTCAAAGCGCAGTCTGCAGCAGTGTTCAAACATGGGAACAGACGGCTTGCACGGGCCTGCTCGCCTGCCTTGAGACCAACTACACCTGCATTACGGCTGCCGACCCACTTTGCTCGACCAAAGGCTCGTTCGGGAATCCGGAGTGCACGGACCTGTACAGCATTTCGGCTGCGTCCCAGGTAATAATTGCAAACTACATTTCATGCGCGTGCGCGCTCTAGCGACCGTTCGAGACACACTCGCGTTTCCGTGACGTCACGCCAACAAAGTCAAGATCCAAAGCGACTCCTGCCAGCCGGTAACGCGAGGGCTGCTCCGCAGAATTGAGACGCCAGCAACGGCGAGGTCACGCCCAAACCGAAGCGTCAACGGCGGAGGCGTCAGCCTGGTTCGTGGGTGCTCCGGGCCGGGCCCAGAGCACCCACACAATCAATGATGCTGTAACACAGGGCCGGGTCATAACGCGCTTTACATCGCGGCGGCGGCCGTGTTTATGCTGCCTGCTGGTGTCGAGCGACGTTCGGTGCAGGCAGTTGCGGTCTACGGCTGGCCGCCTGTCCATCGACTGCGCTGGACCTGTATCGAGTCCCTGGAGTCTTCACTATGTGTAGTCGCTTTTTCCGTAAGTACGGCTGTCACGTTAGCCTTCTCGCACTCACCTGTGCCACGTACGGCAAAGCTGCCCCAATCCTTCGTACGCAGGTCAATCAGCGTGGCGACTTCGTGATGTTCGGCAACAC
>PMCK01000551.1 GCA_003154095.1 Myxococcales bacterium
AAATCGTCGATCGCTTCGCGGAGCAATCGAACTAGACCTGGGGCGCGGCCACCAGAAGATATTGCCAGTGTAATATCGCCTCGGTTCACGGTACCTCCAAAGAAGGCGGAGGCATTGTTAGGATCATCCACGGTGTTGATGAATAGCCGTCGGCGCGCGGCAGCGCGTGCTACCTTTGCGTTGACAAAAGGCGTGGCTGCCGCGACGACAAACCATGCTCCGTCGAGATCTTGATCTCGAAATGGCCTTTTGTGAATGGCAAGGCCGGCCATCGATGCCTCCGGGACAATTCTTGGAGCTATTAAGGTTATTGCCGCGCCTGCGGATAGCAACGAGGGCAATTTGGAAGCGGCGACCTTGCCACCGCCAACGACTACGACTCGTCGCTGATATAGCGTTACAAAAAGCGGCAACCGGCGCGAGACAACACCTACTGCCGCTTCGATTCCCTTGGTTTCTGCGATTTCTTCGCCGTTCGCATGCATTCGTCGTGCAACTCCTTAGCGCTGACACAACTTAATGCTGGCCCTGGATTGTGTCCAGTAAACAAGAGGAATGTCCGAGATAACAGACCAGTTACTGAGTGGTCCTCTGCCCCCAGTAGTATCCGACTACTCACTTTCGATGGGACGAGAAGTCCTTGGACTGACCGAAACTGGTCGAGCGCATTTGCTAATTTCGACTCGGGACACATGCCGTTCGTCGGCCTGGCGTACGACAAACTCGAAACCAAATTCTACGAGCCGTGCTCCCACGGGTGGCACTCGGCCCATGCGCGCGACCAGCAACCCTCCCAGTGAATTGTAAGAATCGTCTTCCGGAAGATCGGTGTCGAGTCGCCGATTGAGATCCACAATCGAGACTGCCGCGTCGACCAATGAATGGCCATCCGGCAATGGCACGATAGTAGGTGCATCCTCGTCGTGTTCGTCGCGAATGTCGCCGACTATGCGTTCTATGAGGTCCTCGAATGTAATTATCCCGTGCATGCTGCCAAATTCATCGATAACAATGGCAAGATGTTGACGTTTTTGCCGCATTTCGTGCAGCACACTTATCGCTGACTGTCCGTCAGAGACGTACAAAGCCGGCCGTCGGAGCAAGGGCTCAATTTCAAGCTGCAGTGGGAAATGATCGATGCTTACGGCGGAGATCAGATCCTTTACGTGTAGGACGCCAACAACGTTATCAATGCGCTCGGCATACACTGGATAACGGGAGTGCTCGTCGCTAGATATACGCCGCAATACAGTGGCAATAGGGGTAGCGATTTCCAGCGCGTCCACGTGAGTTCGTGGCACCATCATCTCGCCCACGGTTAAGTCGCCAAAGTCGAGGACGTTCTTGATGAGTTCCGCCTCGTCATGGGCAAAATGACCACTCTTCTCCCCTTCCTCGACGATTATTCCCATTTCATCGCCCATTAGATCAGTTGGTTGGGACTTTTCGGTCGGCAGAATTCGACTAACCGCAGATCTTATGCTCGTCAGCGGCCCAGCAATAGGTGCTACCAGCCACTCGAGGGGTCGCAATGTACGGAGGAAAATCGGAGCCAAACGGTCGGCTGAGTGTGATGCGAAAGCGCGTACAATTTCGGCAGGAATACCAAATGCCAAGAGGGCGCCAGTCAATGCGCCGATCGCAGAAATTGAAAAATTGAATCGAGTTCGAAGGACAACGTGCAAGAGGAGCGTCGACGAGCTTATTCCTATGACTCGAAGAACCATCCATCGCGTTTCGATAGCTGGACCGTGATTAAGGTAGCGGTCAAGGGCTTTGGCGGTGCTAGCCGCAGACGCGTCGCGCAACGCGCGTTTTCGTGCCTCTGATAGGGTGGCCAGGGCGCTGGTCGCTCCGGACAATACCGATGCGACGACGGCAGGCAAGGACGCTACTATGACGCGAACTGCAATTGATGATTGGTGTTCCAATGTCTAAGAGCTCTCCCGTCCTCGCCTCATATGTATCTAGCGGAGCCTTGGGTACTCACGCAACCAGGTTCCCTGGCCAAATGCACTTCACGCCAGGAGCTGTCAGACCAATCATCAATATACTCCGGAAATTACTACGGGTTACGGCACACTAGACACTCGCGTCGCCGCCTTCTGATTAGTGGGCGACTCGGTACCAGAACAAAATCCCCGCGCGACGCGCAACGTTTCTTCGTCACGCCATTGACCTAGCGCAACTAGCTTATTGTCAAATAGCCAGGCCATAAGGTTCACTTCTCGCGCTTGGGTGGGGAGTTGCAAGAAATCGGAACGCGACAAAGGCTGACCAAATCGCGCGCGATGAAACCCGTCCTCGGTCAATTCGAATGATGGAATTGCTAACCTAACAGCATCGACGACGGGCATGAGCGGGTGCGCCGTTATGGAAGGCCAGGCGACTGCCAAGTCAATGCCGAACGGCCCCGTACTTACGCGACGAAGCGCGCCAAGGTGTGCCGGACAGTTCAGTGCATTACCAAGATCTCGAGCGAGGGCTCTCACATAGTATCCCTTTGAGGAAAGCAATTCTATATCCACGTAATTTTCGCCGATTTCAACTAGGCGCAGCTCGTGAACACGAACCGGACGTGGTTCCAGCAAAACTTCGATATTCTTCCTGGCTGCCTCATGCGATCGCTGACCATTTTTACTAATTGCACTGAAACGCGGTGGTATTTGATGAGTGCGCTCACGTTCATTTCTAAGTGCTGCGAAAAGGTCATCACCTTCCCATAGATTCGGTATTTTCGACGCCTTCACGAGCAGATTTCCAAGCGCATCGTCCGTGTCGGTGGAATACCCAAAGACGACGCGGGCGTGGTAAAGCTTTTGTGTCGCGCAGAGCGCATTACTTAATTTGGTTGCTTCACCAAACAGGAGGACAAGGACGCCGGTCGCCATGGGGTCAAGTGTTCCTGTGTGGCCGACCCTTCTTGTCCCATATACTTTTCGTGCCTGTGCAACCACGTCGTGACTTGTCGGTCCAGGTGGTTTATCGACTACTAGTACCCCTTGGACATCAGAGTATGTACGCATGTAGTAAGCGGAGATTGCGATTAACCCGATACAGTGGCAACGTCCAATTTAGCGGTTTGGTATCCCCCTTCCTACACCGTGTGCCTTTGTGTCCGCATCATCGACAATTGCGCGCCCACGAGCCAAAAGCAGTCAACCAACGCTTCGGCTAAAATTGTAGCTGTACGGTTGTGCCTCGAATCGGGCATATCCGGAAGAGCGCCATAAGTCTTGGCCGGCATTTGTGCAAAATCGCCGGCATTGGGTCGCCACACGCCTGGAACCAAGCGGAATTGGCATCACCACTGGAATATGTCAGCACGCCGACCTAGTCGTACCCACTATCGTTTGCGGGCAAATGTGCCGTTGGTGTGGCGAAACCAGAATTCGTTCGTGGTTCAAAGGCACGCATGCCAAACGTTGTTCTCGAATTTTATTCCAATCAATACTCGGCTTCAAGCTGACACTGTATGCTAGGTTAAAATGGGCTCGCTGCGAGCAATGGCTGAAAATCGAGTAGGTCCCTACCTGCTTACCGATCGTCTGGGCAGCGGCGGAATGGCCGAAGTCTGGGTTGGCCAAAATATGGAAACTGGCGCGCCATCTCGATATGCCATCAAGAGGATATTGCCTCAGCTCTCGAAGGACTCGAGGTTCGTTGCAATGTTCTGTGATGAAGCCCGAATTTGCGCCGCGCTGCATCATCCGAACATCGTCAGAGTGCTCGACTTTGGAGAGCATCGCGGCGAGCTGTTCATGGCTATGGAATATGTCGAGGGTACCTCCTGTGCCCGGCTGCTAAGAAATGTAGCCGCAAAGGGTCGACGTTTTCCGCTGGATGTCGCGCTTTTCATCGCTCGTGAAGTGCTGGAAGCATTGTCATACGCCCACGATGCGCAGGATGAGAAGAGTCGCTCGCTCGGAATAGTCCATCGAGACGTTTCGCCCGGAAACATTTTGGTTAGTGCGAGCGGTGAAGTAAAGCTTACTGACTTTGGAATCGTGCGGAGCGAATTCATAGCTCGCAGGACGTATCCAGGAGAGCTAAAAGGTAAGATCGGCTACATGTCACCGGAACAAGTGGTAGGTGGTGACGTGGATCCTCGAAGCGACCTGTTCGCATTGGGAATCGTATTCGCGGAAATGCTTTTGACGCGACCGCTATTCCCCGGCCGAAGTGAGATGGAAACTCTCACGAGAATTTACGAAGCGGACTTGCGCACTCTAGACCAACATGGAGACGACCTGCCTAGGGGAATTGTGGACATTTTGCGCTGGACGCTGCAAAGACGACCCAATGAGCGACCTCGTTCCGCTCGCGAGCTTGCCCAGTCATTGGACAAATTTGCGATTCAGGAGTCGGTAGAGCCAACCTCCGCCAAGCTTGTCAATTGGCTAGGCGAGCTTGGTTTACTCGGCAGCCGTAGCGGGGTGCGCGCAGCAACGCCAAGCCCTGACAAGCAAGACCTGCAAGCAATTCGATCACTTGATATTTCACAGGAGAGTGTCCGGCGACGATCGAGTCTGCCACCGAGAATCGCTTCGCAACCAGGTATCAATTTGAATGGTACCGTTTACGAAGTGAGGCTATCGAATGGGGATATTGTGTCGCCCTTAGGTTCGTACGAACTCCTCGAGAGTTATGCAACCAGGCGTGTACCCGTCAATGCCGTAATCGTCAAAAACAATGGGCGCCCGCGCCCTGCTCGACAATTTGCTTGTCTTTCAAGTATCATTGCAACGGAAGACTGGCTCGAGAATGTACTTCAATCGCGAATGGCGTATCATCACATCTTGGATCGTTCGCGGCTTCCCACGTTTCTGTTCGGCTTGGTAATTAAGGATGAAACTGCGCTGGTTGTAGCTCGAGATGGCTCAAGGCAAACAGCTATTGCCTGGGACAAAGGGGTACCAGTTCACGCAGCATCATCTGACCGGGAGACTTTGCTTGGGCTTCAATTGGTCCGATCTGGCATCATCTCTGAGGGGCAGTTATTGAGAGCCGTAGAGACACTCGCTGATGCGGATTGCGGGAGGCTTGGGGACGTGCTCATTGAGCAGCGATCGCTGCTACCAGCCGACTTATTGCGCGCATTGGTCGAACAACTCAAAGCGCGCACACTAAGCCTAGGCAGCTGGGAATCTGGCGAGATTTGGTATGTTTCTGGCGCTTGTGCCCCCTCCTTTGGCGTCAAGACCAACGAGTCGAGCTTTGGCTTGCTTACCTCGATGATTAGGAATTCGTTTTCCGGTCGAGAATTGTCAAGAATATTAGCAATTCTGGGCGACGGCCCAATTGCGGCCAGTCCTGTGCCTCGCGTGGACTTCAAGAACCTAGGTCTTACCGCGCAAGAGCTTGCCGCTTTGGGTTCAGTTGCGGGGTCACGTTCGTTGGGTCGATTCATGACGGAGGCTATGGGTAATTCAATTTCCCATCCAGATGACATATTGCGCGCAGTATTCATAGGACTTAGTGCGGGTCTTCTGGTTAGTCCTGGTTGGCCATGGCATTAGGTTAGCTTGGCTAATCCCGTACGCACTACGAGTGATGAGCAGTCAATGTAGGCCCGCAACTATGAAGTGCGAATGGTGGGGTGTAGTGCGTGCAGAACATCGCTCTGAAGTGTTTTGCGAAGGTTCACAGTTATCAACTCTGCGGTACAGCGCGACAATTGCCGTCGAAGGCGCGTGAAATCGATGGGTTTTTGCAGGGCTAGGCATCCGGATTCACGAATGTAGTCGGCAGTCGATTTGCTCAGCGTGCCGCCGGTAACAAATAGAAATCGGGCTGCAATATCGGGTCTCGCTTCGCGAATTCGCGCGTGGAGATCCGTGCCATCGCTCCCCGGAAGCATCAGGTCGCACACAACGATGCTTGGAACATATTGTTCCTCAAGGAGCTGCAATGCAGCTTCGGACGCAGTAGCTGACTCGCGTACTCGATGGGGTCGCAGGGCGCGTCGCGCCGCACGGGAGAACACGGGGTCGTCATCGACGATAAACACTTCGTGAACATTAGCATTCGTGAGTTCCACGCTAGAACTTACAAATGTGAAGTTGTTCGAGGACATTGCGGAGGACGCAATAGACGGAATGACAAGTCGATATGAACTGCCTCCGCCCTCACGAGCAAGCACTTCGACGTGCCCCCCATGCGCAGCGGCAACGTCTCCGGCCAGATGCAGAACCAAACGTCGACGTTCGTCGGGCAGACTTCCGGAGAATGGGTGACGATGAATGTCACGCATTGCGTGACCGTCCATGGCCGGCCCAACATCATCGACACTCAGGACCGTGCGATCTCCCTCCTGGTTGGTATGAACGGTGACTCGCGGAGATGAGGTGGCTCCTTCGCCAAGTTCAGCGGCAATCGTGATTATGTCGAGCACGACTTGCATAATTGCGTCACGTTGAGCCGAAACAAACCCGCCCGGATTGAGCTGAGTCTCAAGCGCAATACCTCGAGCCTCGAGCCAAGGTCGGACAACTGCAACGGCTTCCCTAGCGATATCGGCAAGATCGGTAGCTTCCGGACTTTTCTGGCGATCTCCTAGCTGAGTCAGTTGCTGGGTTGTGTCGCGAAGACGGGAAATGGCTGCCGAAATTTCATCCGTCAGCTCATCCAGCTCAGCCACCGTACCGCCAATTGCGGTATCACCGTCGTCCGATAGCAGCCGCAGCTCAGCCAACAATCGGCGCTGCTCTTCAAGTTGGAGGTCCAAAGCGCTTACAGGTCCTTCGAGTTGATGTGCTACACTCGCGCCTAACAGAACTATGCCGGTG
>PMCK01000589.1 GCA_003154095.1 Myxococcales bacterium
TAAGATACTCTCTGGAACTGGATCATGGAGACCTGGCACATAAGCCCTTACCAAGTCAGGTAGTTCGGATCTTGAGGTCTCTGCTAGAACCCTAGACACGAGGTTAGACAGACACCGACGCGAGTAAGTTGGGATATGTACGATCCTGGGCGCTCGCCCTTCCCGGGGGATTGTCTTCTCTCTTAAGGGATCAAGGGCAACGAACTCACCGGATAGTAGTGCCGTGACGGTACTCCTTAGATCACGAGTCGCGCCCTCAACGGCATCGACGCCTTGTACATCGTCAATTACCCGGCGCCCTCGGTAATCCCGTGTTCGAGCATCGGCGTGCCAAAATTGAACATTCTTCCGGTAGTCGCAGGCAAACTGGATCCAACCACGATCTAGGAGGAGCCGCTCAGCATCCAGGGGGAAGTACCTTGTCATTGGGTGGCCTCTTTCACGAGCACATAGGTCACCCAAGTACACCGGGACTTCCCCACGAAGGGTTGACTGACAAGACCCTCTGGTCGCTCCTCTATAGTAGTTGCGACCTTCAGCCCTGCCTGGGACAGGTACTCTGGAATGCCATCGAGGAGATTCAGCTTCTCGATGTAACCGTGTCGCGCTTGGTTACCTCTCTTTGGCTTTTCCGATATTCGATATCCGAGGGGCAATCTTATGATGGCGGTACCCTGGGGAATCAGCGTCTTCGCCACAATATTAATGATGCGGCGTACCTGCTGTCGCCATCGGTTAGGACCGACCCGACCGAGCCAGGATGGGTAGGTGAGTCGATTACCGATGTAGACTGGATTCAAGTAAGGCAGCACCTCATTGCTGGCACCGCCAACCGCAGGACTTGGGGCTGACCAAACGATAACGTCGAAGCACCTATTAGGGATCGGGTCCGTGCGCGCGTACTTTGAGATGCGCGCCTGCACTCCTTGTCCACTGCTACCCGCATTGTCCCCCCTTGCCGAGGAACCCAAAACAATCGGCAATTCTGTATGGCCGAGTACGGGACCAGTTTCCCGAACCAATACCTCCCCCATGGTTGGCACTACCGAGAGCGCTCGCGCTAGCCCGCCGGCACCCGCGTCTAATGCAAGCACGCAAAGATCAGGACTCTGCCCTCCTTCAAAGTTCTTATTCGAAATCCTTAGAATTTCTTGGGCGCAACAGGCCCACCATGCTTCGGGTGGGCCATCCAACGCGGAAGCAACGCCCAACCCCAAGTCCTCGTCCGGAATCCACAGTGAATCCCCCGGAGGCGATTGAAATGACAATGAATCCGGGAGCGAAGAACATTGACCCGGGTCAATCTTCGACAAATGGGCCGTTCTCAAGCACTGGCCCACTTCTCTGCGTAGCCAGCCGATGAACTCGGGCGTGACCATTGTTCTAAGTAGCTGTCGTTCTTCCACGGCAGTCAGTCGAGGTTCTCGATATTCAGCTTCTTCATGCGGCTGGTGAGACAACCCTAGTGCGCATGCGCGTTCGGATACTCGATCAAGAACACGACCTACCAGGTCCGCGCGCAGGTCGTCTCGCCGCACTTTGCCTAACTCATGTTGGATCGCCCGAGGCAGCCTTCGGAGCAGGTCGCGCGTTTGGCGGCGCTGCTGCTTCCACTCGTCTTGAGTAGTCATACTGATGGCCCTCCAAGCGAAGCAAGCGCACTCAAGCATGTGCGGCGAAGTCCGGAGGTGGCTCCGTCGAGTACCGGAAAGAGTTCTGCGGGCTGCGCGAGACGGGACTTATCTGTTCGGCGTGTACCCGCCGTCGGTGTACTAGTAACGGTGTTAGCCATTGGGCGCTCTCCTATCCTGTGGGCGTTCCAATCCGAGCCCGGCGAAGTGACATTCGGCCGGGCTCAGGCGTATCTAGGTCGCGGTCGACTTCGAACGTTCGCGAGTGAGTCGCTCGACTAGTCGCTCTGGGTCAGCCTCCAGCCCGACGCGAAAAGCGAGCTGTACTAGTGCGTGCGTTTTTGCGAATGGATAGAGGGCGCGCAGCTCATTGAGTCGCTGCAAGTCCTCTCGCGATATGTTGATGGTTACCTTCTCTTGAACCACGGACGATCTCCACAATTGCTTCGTGGTGGCCAGTGTGGCCACCGCGTTACCCATGGCGGGTATACAAGCGAACTATCCATCCAGATCCATGCCCTCTCATAGAGCCGTTTTGGTTCCGAGATCTACAAGGGGTCGAGTTCAAGACAACAAGGAATCCTGACCAAACGGTCCCGAAGTACTAGCTTTCCTTCGGCGAAACTGAAGGAATCGACGCCCTGCAAATCCGTTTCAATACTCGTGAGTTGTCCGTTTGTCCGTTTGTCCAGCAAGTGGTCCACTCACATGTTGCGCTCCCCCTTGTCGCAGGTTCAGCAGGCGACGTTTCATCCGATGTCGTTGGACTCTCGGCATCGGTATTGTCGACACATTCAAGTATCTGGTCGAGCGGCACAACACGACCCGCTGACACAAATGTCAACTCGATGGAGTCGGCCTTCGCGTCACGATGCTAATCGCCTTGACTCTGACTGGTGCTGGGCCCCTGCGTTTCTTGGGCAGTGTCAGGGCTATGCGGCGCCGCCGCGTCGCAATCTAACGTGACTCCGCCTCCCGATCCGTTATCGCCATTTAAAGTGGACGGGAGCAACCACCGACCATTTCCATGCCATATGCCACCAGCGTCCTGAATGTCTCTACGCATGGTGCGTTCGGACACCTCTTCACCGGTTGTGCGCCGATACTCGTCGGCCAGAGTCGAAGAGGTCACAGTTTGTCCTGCGTGCTGACGGACCCACTCTTCCCGGCGTGCCGCCCGGTTTGGTGGACAATCGGACAAATGGACAAGTGGCAACGGAAGCAGTGCGAGGAATTTGAGCTTCTTGTTCAAGAATCGGACAGCTCGGTCTACGTCGTCCTGGATTGCATGTGCTCGGCCGCAGGCGCGTGCACTGGCCAATACCAAGCGAGTCATCGACACGGCAGTACGGGTGGCAAGATCACCAGCATCATCGCGATTCGCGAACAAGGGCGCGTTGATTTGACGCAGTTCGTCGAACTTCGCCGTCATTGCATCTCGCATTGGCTCGATGTCAATGATGGGGAGTGTATCTCTTAGCGAAGCAACGACAAGTTTGGCTTCGCGCGCCCATGTCTGCTGCTCCAGCTTCTGACCCGTTTGCGACAGCGTTCGCAGCATTCGTGCCCCAATTCGCCAAGCTCTACCTGGATTTGCGGGTATCTCGGCAATCACATCGATCCGAGAAAGCAGCGGTCGCAATCGCGCGAGCGCCGCTTCCGCCCGGGATTTGCCGGGCTGACCAGAATGAAGCTGGCTCACTCTGTTCATATCAATTATCAGCCCAACGGGAGTTTCCCAGGTGCGCCCACCCGCGACACTGTCGCGCACCAAACCATCTTCAATCAATTCTTGCAGCACGGGTCCCAACTTACGAAGATCAGCCTCACTCAGTCCGTGCGCATCCTGGAGTACCGCGATGCCGTGAGCCGCACGGACCAATGCGCCAGGTTGCGATAGCCAACCCTCTCGTGTTGATCGCGACGTCCCGACCAGCCCTGCTGCTGAAATCTTCGCCGCGGACAACTGGACACATGAAACGGCCAGCGCCTGCGCGGCAAGAGAAGGGAGTTTCTTACCTTGCCCGGGCGGGCCGGGGATTAGAATGTGGATGCGACCAGATGAATTGTTGACTCGCCCGGACGATACGGCCTGCAAGACAACGAATTCCAAAAGCTCGCCGAGCAGCGGAAATTCGTCGACACCCACCACGCCTAGGCCGGCGACTACCTGCTCATAGAGGTGGGTCAGCGGCGAGATGCCCTTGTCACGAAGATCACCTAATGTCTTGGCGACCCAATCTCGTTCCGACAATGTCGCACCAATCAAGTCGAGAGAGCTGCTCGATTGCCGTACATCGACGACGTGAACGTAGAACGCGCGGTGATAATTACCCGCTACATGGTCCGCGCGCTTGGGATCGACACGGGTGGGCATGAGCACCACTATCCCAAGCAGTTCGGTCGGTCCGCCATTCTTGTGCCGCTCTTGAAGTTTATCGATAATTGAACGTTCAGTTATGCCGATGGTTTCGATGGTGTCTCCGGCAAGATCCACAAACTCCGCGCATGTGGTCTCTGAATCGTCCCAGCCACCATCCTCCGTTGGCAGTGCAACCACTTGAGGTTCGCGAAGCAATGTGACGTGGCCTACGAGTCGGACACCATGCATTTCCATACCCAAACGTTTTGCCTGCCGGATCGTTAGCGGGTCAGCCGTGTCCCATTCGGCATTTGCAAACTGTCCCAACAGGTCGTCGATGACGCCACGTCCAATTTTGAGTACGTCGTCGGGAGAGACTTGACCATCAAATGCCCTTTGAACATGCGCAAATGCAGCCTGAAAGAAACACCTTAGGTCGTCACGCATGTTAGAGTGTTTGTTGTCGTCGCAACTTTGGCTACTTGTACTCATGATCGGTTCCCCAATAGTGAGTTGCGAATGATTACAAATTGTATGTTGATCTCATCACTTGAGACTCTCGACTGCGAGTGGGGTAATCCCCATTCGTCTAAATCGGGGAATCGCATTTCTGAAGTAATTGGCATTTGTATCCTTATCCTTCCAGGCTCAGACTAATGGCGCCTGACTACGGGCCATGGTTCCCAAACCGGTACACCTGTTGCGAGCAGCACTTGCCCGACATGGTCTTGTTCAACAACTGAATCCAAACTGTACTGCCTCTAAACCGGCGGCAGGCACAAGCGTTGGAGATAATTAATTGTGGGACTAAGACTAGTGCTTCTGGCCATTTTGCGCCAAGCACCCACACAAAATCTGTCTAAGCCTGTTGGGCAAGCATCAATGGTTCTGCTGACGTGACAGCGTCATCGTTGAGCGCCACAATTAGGTACAATAGACCGAGTCGCTCATCCGACCATAACTCATCATAACTAACTGTTCTGAAACCATCCGGTGTTGCGACAGCAACTGGTCCCTCTAAAGCACGTGCAACCGCGTCAAAGCAGGCCAACCCAACGACCTTGACCCGCTGCTTGACGGTCGCTGCGCTAGGCTCACCCAATGCTACGAGACATGGCCGTCGGGCGAATGGTGGTCGTGCTCGATTGGCGGTCACACGAGCTGACTCGCAAAACTGGAAGCCCGTATCGCGAATTGCCACTCGGATCTCAGCGTGCGATTGACGGAGAACGAGCGCCACTTGATCGAGTGGTCCACTTGCGACGCTGGCTAGTAGGCTCACTAGGTCCGCGCTAGTGGTGATGTTCTCAAGCTTGCCAGCCGTGCTGGATATAGACTTTGGGTCAAAGATCTTGAAATCTTCGAGGTTTGTGGACTTGAGGCCACCATCAGCGCCCTCATCACCGCTCGAGCGCGTGATATCAGTAGACTGCCGCACAAGGCGCGCTCCCCTAAGTAACCCATCATGAAAAATCCACTCATATCCAGGGACTTGCTCTGGTGGATAGATGCAGTGGTCATCACCTATGTCAACCCTCGCGCTCACGGGTGGGTCGCTCGCTGCGCTGGATGATAGACCCGTAAGACTCGGTTGGTGGCCATGTGCCAGACTACTGCCCTCCCCAGTTGCTTCGACCGAAGTTGGTAGCGTGGCGGCAGCTCGTGCCTCCTGAGCCGCATTGTTCGCTCGGGCAACCACGGGTGTGTCTGTGTCTTTCGACTTGGTTGTCGGCGTCTTAGACTTTCTTTCCTCTGGATTAAGCTCCGCGATAATCAATTTGCACAGCCTTTCGCGGGAAATATTCTCGGCAATAATCCGCTCGACCCAGTATCGTTGGAGTTCGAACGAAAGGTCGTGAAGAAGTGCCAAGTGACGTGCCTTGTGCACGAGCGACATTGCCCTGGGGCAATGATCGCGGTGCGCGAGGAACACGCTCGCCCCACGTCTGAGACGCACAAGACTTTCGTATGACTTTCCGATTTGCTTCGCTGCCTCCTTAAGGCCGCAGCCCTTCTGACCGTTGGCCAGCTCGAAGCCTGCCGCCCATATACCCCACTCCATGGACGTCACTTGGGAGTGCACATTTTCCGTCCCGAGGCGCAGGTAGGCATCATCATCATTTAGCTGGACAGTTATGGCCAGAATCTTCTTCAGTCCAGCCTTTCGCGCGGCGCGCATTCGGGTGTGCCCGGAGTCGCATTCATATCTGCCATCTGCCTTCAACCGCACGACGATTGCGTGCTGGGATTCATAGCCGCGTTCCTCAATTTGAGTGGCAATGGCGTCAATTTGTTCGTCGTCGTATTCAAGCCGAATGTTGCGTGGATGGTCGTCGATTAGATCCAGCGCGATCCATATCGGTACTTGACCGCCTTCGACTTCTTGTTCCTTTGGAACGATCCTGGTCGACTGTCGTTCCGGATCAGCTGCCCGTGCCTCTCTGGGGTTACCCTCAGCTGGTTTTTCGGCAGTTGGGTCACCAGGCCTGGCTTCTTTTGACTGCTCTGTCGCACGCATGGTCATGTCTAACTCCTTGGTTTGGTTGTCGGACCATTCAAAAGTAGTTGACTGATTGGCGTCGGCAGGAGGCTACTTATCCTTGATTTTCTGCGATCTTGTGATCTCCCAGTCGTAATAACCACGTCGCAGAGCGTCGGGCGATTTCATTTCCAACTCGAGCTCAGCAAGAAGAGCGTTCATCGGTTCCCAGATGCCGCTTTCCGACGTGCTCCCAAGAACTTGTTTGAGCGCAATCACGTTTAGCCGCACTTCTCGACCCGCCATAAGTGGAACCGACTCAGCGAGCATTTCGACCTTTCTGGTTAGTCGTTCTTGAGCGTTTCCAAGATACGGCGCGGCTCGCTTGAAATGCCCAACAATTATGTGAGCCATCTTGGCCACACTGCGCCGTGTTATGGGCGCTGACGCTGCGAGACTCGCTCCAATGTCTCTAATTATCTGCCCGTGTCGGTGTCCGTCGTCAGCAACCGAGATTTCAAAATGCACCACAATGCGCACGGCAAGTCGTTCCTCACTGCCGGCTATGATGGGCATTGAATCCATGAGCCACTTCTTCACGTCCTGTTCAAGATTTAGGTCGCCTTGTATCGCCTCTCGGGCACCCAGCAATCGTTCAACTATGCAACCTCTTTTTGTGAATTCGTCGAGCTGAAATCCACGAAGTGCTGCATATAGAACAGCGTTTAGTTCGAGAAGCGCATCATCGTCGTCCTCACAATCAAATGATGTGTGAAGTCGGTTAGCAATTTCCATTATGTGCCCCAACAGCGAGAGCGCTAAACGCCCAACCTTCTCGCCCTGTCTTGCTTGTTCGAGACTTCGGATAGCAAGAGCAAGATTATAGATTGTTGCCTGCCGATTTGGCTCGGGATATGGAATATTCTCCAATTCAAGTTCGAGTCTGTCGTCATTCAAGAGTCTAATCTCAAGAGGCGGCATATTGCTAAGTCGGCACACTTCAAGGTGAGTTATCATCAGACTCATTTGCGTCTCAGATATTGTTGTTAATCCGGGAACCAATCGAATCGGCGCTGGAGGCAGTCGGTCCCAACATATGGGGTGAAGGTAGACTGTGCCCTGCCGGTTCTCATCCGGCCGTTGAGATGTCATATCTAACTTTGAGCTCAGAAAGGCGACCTTTTCAAGCTATTCCGTTCGTTCGATAGTGCGATTGTGGTTGCCTGTCCAACTATCCGCATGAATGTGATGAACGGNNATTGCGGTAGCGTCACCTGCACGGACGACGCTGTGATGCCTCAGTATTGGAAGGCCCAACAACATGACAACAGGGCTGAAGTCTTTGCCAAAATCTCGGACTTTCTTATGGACGGCTACTCCTCGTAGACGCCTCAGCCCGATTGAAGCACGTCAGCAATTTGTGGCGCAGCGAGCCGACTCCTCGATTTCATATGGCCGTCTGTGAAACTTCACCGAAACGCCGCGCTATCTTGGGCTGGGCTGGCGACTAGCCCGATGCGCTCAGAACTATGCACTTCTGTACGCCAACTTACACTGCTTGGCTGAATCAACGGCACCCGAACCAAAACCGGAATTTGTGCTCCACAAGGTTTGCTGTCGACAGGAGCTACCTAACTCGGCTGCAACTCTTCAGTCAGCGAACCGTTGATTTTTTTCGGAAGGGGCTCTCGCTCGGTGTAGCAAGCATATCGGGCTTGACAAGACAACACTTGGGCAGTGCCTGGTAGAAAGAAATTAGATCCAGATGAATACTGAAGTCTCCAATCAGAATCTAGAAGTTACATCGTTAACAATAACTGCTACCGAGAGCGACTGCTCAGTAACTGAAGAGGAGGACACCGACTTGCGATGCGAACTCGACAACGCTCGCGCGGCCGGCGCGGAAAGCATTTGGGGCAAATCTGACCGTGACATCGCCGTCTGTCGTCATCTGTGGCCGGTTCTGCCAACTTACTTTGGCGCCTACGTTGAGCCCTTCTTGGGCCACAGCTACTTCTTCTGGCTCACGTGTTACAATCGAGGTTGGCAACGGGCAATCTTGGGCGACGCCGATCAGCGACTGATCGAGATCTACGATTTGATTCGAAGCTCCGCTAGGCCAATCCTCGAACGTCTAGATTCATGGCCTGTCCCTAAACCGACTCAACGAACCCCTTTTCTATTCGACAACGTCGACGATGAAATTGGGCGAATTGCGCACATTGCCCGTACGGGAGCATGGTTGGATTTGACCCGGCACTTGGATAAGGAGCTTCGTCGTAATTTCGAGTCACGAGTACGTAAACTAGAAACCGATAGAATACTTGCTTGTCGGGATGTTCTGGATGAATTCGCAGGAATTGAGTTTGTCGTTAGTGATTTTGCTGAGACCGTAAAGTCTGTCGTGGCCGGCGACTTCGTATTTCTCGACTTGCCGTCCCAATTTTCAAAGGAGGAGCACGTGCGGGCGGCCGCTTGCTTCCGTAATCTGGAGGAACGGGGAGTGAGCTGCGTTGCCGCCGTGCCGGTGGACGATGATGTCGTCGCGCTCTACAATGGCTTCGAAGTTCAAAACGTTTTGGGGCCGATCCCGACTCCGAAGCGTAAGTCAAAGAAGAGCAAGGTCATCGAACCGCCAACAAGGCCAATTGTCGCCAAATTCGCAGTAGGTAATCACGCGCACAAATAGCTGAAGCGTGTTGGTATGAATATCAGGGGAGCCTTCTGCCAGAGGCTCCCCTTTTTGGTTGATTCACCTGGTCGAAGTCTAACATATCCACGGCTTCCAACTTGCGTCTGCAAATCTCGCGCTCTCGAGACTGAATAGCATGGGGTCGAAGTGTATCGACCCCTGCAGTTCTCCCCCAAAAACCTATCGGTCGAGTCACGCAGCAAGGGTCGCGAATCAAATCGCAGCGCTCATTCAATTCCCGTTGGGTGACTCGAGTGAACGGTGTAGCAGGAGTGTCGGACTTTTTCTAAACCCCGACAGAAAGACACCGGAACAAAATGTGTCCAAAACCTGCGGCAAACACAGCCGGCACAAGCGAAGTCCACATCAAGCCACACGCCGAACAGCACACGCCGGCACTCGACGGCGGAGAGCATGGCGGGGCTAACATCCAAGCAAGCGTCCCCAACGAATGTGTCGATGAACTTTCTGACGAAGAGGCTCAGCGGTTGGCGGAAGAGATCGAATTGGCCTGTGACGCATCGAGCATTTGGGGAGCACACGAATTGGATTCCTACATGACTAATTGCATTTATCACCAAGAGCCTGATGCCTACCCGACCTACTACGAACCTTTCCTCGGTCGCGGATTCGGTTTCTGGGAGTCTGTCAATGAGCGCCGTTGGCAAACTGCTGTTTTGAGTGACTGCGACGTGCGCGTAATTCGCGTTCACGAAACCATAAGAGACTCGAGTAACGCCATTATCGAACGCCTTCGCTCCACCCCAGTTTCAGGATGCCTTGAGCAATCACTCCAAGATCTAGGCGCCGTCACCGATGAAGTTGCCCGCATCGCTCGCATCGTACGATTTGGTGTCTGGGCCGAGCTAATTAGGATGACCCATTCGGACGCACGTCGCAATCTTGAACAGTATGTACGTGGACGGGAGGAAAGTACCGTGAACTCGTGCTCACGCATATTGCGCCACTCGAGAATCACTCTAACTCAATCCGATTTCGCCGATGCGCTGACGTCTGCAAAGGAAGGCGACTTTGCCGTTTTGGACCCACCGCGCAATTTCCCGATCAAGGAACACATGCGACTTGCGAAGTGCTACAGCGAACTCCGCGCGCGCGGAGTGCAATCACTAGTCTTCCTGGCGCCGAGTATCGACGTGTCCCAGTTGTATGCTGACTGCGAAGTGAAAGACATACTCGGACCTCCACCAAAACCAAAGCGAGGCAGGAAGAAGATTCCAGCTGAAGTTCCTCAACGGCCGGTCCTTGCGAGGGTTGTTATTGGCCGAGACGGATAGCGGCTGGGCTATTTGCCTGGCCGATAGGGGAGTCTCCGAGTGGGGCTCCCCTTTTCAATTATGGAGCTTCGGGATGTGCAATTCGTCTCCGATGGCTGAGCAGGCCAACCCCCACCTGCATCGAGCAGATCACCGGCGCGTGTGGTCTGCTACCGCCAGTAATTGAACTCAGCTCAGGCCAAGGCCGACGAATCAAGTATGAATATAAATAACGCTCCGGCGCTAGAATCTCAAAGCAAGTGCGTATCAATACTCAACTGCGATTCGATAATCCTTTGATGTTCGTTGAAATGACATGGACTTCCAAATGGTCGTTTCCGCTCTTGGGTGTCGCACACGTGCCGACATCCTCAGGATGGTTACCGTGCGCCCGCAGAACCTCACGGAACTTGCTCACGCCCTCCACCTCGGTGTCCCAAGCATTTATGCCGCCGTTGCGAAACTAGAAACAGCAGGCCTGGTAGTATCTCGGCGTCGAGGTCGTCAACGGCTCGTTCGATCGCGATATCGGAAGATTGACCTGCTTTTTCAGGACATGTCTTGAAAAGTACTTGAGTAGTTCATGATGATGATCGTGGGTTTACTGGCGATGAGGCTAGTGAAGAGCGTCCACTCAATGTCGCGCTGCTTGAAGTCGCGCGCTGAGGCGGCAGGTCGCACATTAACGGGAGCCGCTCGCCGCCGAATGCACCCCAGCTGTTGGTGCTTGGGAACAGGAATCAGCTCATAAGTGGCGCCAATCACTCACGAATAATCCCGGATTGCGCCACGTCTTGGCTGGTGAGAGCTGAGCAGCAAGCGTGAAGAAGATATCCGGCGCGTATCAACGTAGCCCAGTTCCGCGGTGTTTGACCGAAGCGGGTGCATCCCACCTGGCATGGCCCGCGCTACCAACCTAAAGGCGTGTCGTGACCACCAATCTCGGGCTCTTGGGTGGGAGCGCCTCGAACGAGATCAAACATGACGACTCCGAAGAAAGAAACGCCATGAGCCACGTCCAGTAAGCCCGGTGCCGGCCTGCCGACAGCACCGTTAGGATTCACAGCAATCGCTTCATTGACTTACAATTTTGCTACAGGCGACGAACTGCAACCGGTGTATGTTGGNNCTGGGCATGACTCAATTACAACCATCCGTTTCATGCACCCCTAACCGTTCACAACTCTTTTATGTGCTGGAAAAGCTAGAAATCGCTCGGAAGGTCAACCCCGCTTCCGCAGAGACAGCTTCCGAGCAAAGGCTCCCGTCCGAACTTGTCGAGCCTTTGGTTTCAGTCTTGACGATTCTGGAGAACAGTTTCGTCCCGTTATGGTCAGCAATCGAAAGGCAAGCCCTGTCGTCGATTCGTCGCAAGGTGGCGACAGCCCAACCACAGAGCATTGTCAATGACCTGCACACAACCGTCATGGGATTGCTCGACCGCTGGATACACGAGGAGGCGCCGATAGACGAGTATGTCGAGATACTCCAACTCATGCTTGCAGTCACTCACCTGATGGACGTTGTTCTTGGTGCGCACATATACCACCTCGACGCGGATGAGTTTCCGTGGTTGCGCGTCCTATTCGGGCAAAAGCCGGAGGATTGCCCTATCGAGCTGGACTCGTTCATCTTGGATACTCGTACCTGGGTCATACCGGAAGACACCCGCACAATCCTTGAGCAAGCCATTCGGCAGGGCTCATGGCAGGCAGCTCGAGACCATCTGCGCAAAGAACTCAATTTCGTTGGCCGCCCCGCCCATGCGGTTAGGCTCTTGTTTGCCTTGTGGACAATCGAGATGGCACTTCTCAATCAGGCAACGACATTTGCCTGCGCGCTGCTGCCGAACTGAGTCGCCGTTCGTGGACTGCATCCCAGGCACCAAAAACTTACAACGTTTCGAATGGGTACGGCCACGCAGTCCAGCCAGAGGTCGTACCTATTGGTCCCATTATTGCCCAAAGACCCGCCCCCGTGAATCACATGACTAAAACTGAGTCGTTGGTAAACAGGATGACGAACTGGCTACTTTCATCGGGCTTCCTGCTCGAAGTTCCGGTCCGCCATGTCGTACTCGTAAACGTTACGCATAGTCTGGTGAAGGTAATCCCTGAACCTATGGCTGCGAGAATTATGCGCCAAAGCGGAATGTCGGATCGCGAAATCGAGAAGTGGCGCGACCGGGAGGGTGATCATCACCGTTTGGTCTTCACTGTCGATAGAGTAGGACCTGGAGGCCGGATTGTAGATGCAGTCATACATCTCGATCGGGTGATGCTGCTCAACTAGCTTGATCTCGCTCGCATTATAGGACACGCGGGTTTGGTAGCACTGAGCTCCGACGAACGCGGGTTGGACCGCCTGCGCCTTGGCGCGAGCGATTCTTCGTTCGGTAACCGTGCGCGTGTATCGCGGTGCATCGCCCCCCAGCGAACCCGATCAACAATGTGTTATGACACCTTGGTCCGTTGCAGGCCTCTCAGCTTGGCTGTGGTAGTTCTCTGCCCAGAGCCGAATTACCCTGGTCGTTAACGCGCAGTTGGAAGGCCAACATCCGATCCGTACATGACGCGTGCAAGAAAGCGCAGGAGCGCTGCCCGCTGATCAGTTAAGGTCGTTCACGGGACTCAGGACGTTCCCGCGAGTTGCCTCAGCCAACGCGCGACGGGCGCGCTCTAGTGGCCACCGGCGCAACACAGCGAGCAAACGCTCGTAATTAAGCCCGGGTGGTTCGTGACCGGCGACTGACAGCAGCATCTCGGCAAGGTCGGCGTCCGTTGGCTCATTGCCTTCAGGCGGCAAGCCCATTTGTGCCTCAGCTCGCTTCACAGCCAACGCGGCACGCTCCGCTGCCCAACCACAGATCGCGGCGACCATGGTGATTGCGTTATGATTCTTCCACTCTTCCTCGGTCATTTTGATGACGTGGACGAGTAAGACGGCTGCTTCCGCGTCTTTGTGACTCTTGCGCACTATGGTACCTCCTTGAGTAGCACTTGTGTAGTTACACCGCCAGAGTCCCTCTATGGAAGCGAAATCGGCTCAAACAACGGCGACATCGAACAAACTAATTGTTGCCGATTGAATTCCATGACTCGTGCTTGTCGATTGCCATCCAAAGAGCTTCCGCACCCAGCAATGCTGGATCGCCAGCCATTGGTTTCGCAGCGCGGCTTGGTTTCAACTCGCAGATCTACTCCACCAAAAGACGCGCAACAAATTCAACTTCCTGTTGCGGGTACAAGCCGATCTGGATCTGAATTTGCCAAGTGTTCACGTTGACAATATTCATTCAACGCCTAGATATCTAACGACTCTCCGATGAGATTGCCTTACCAGGTAGGGGTAAGTTCCCGGGTACAATTGGAGTCAGCTAATCACTTGCGCGGCGTTTCGATCTTGGGCATTTCATTGGGTATTCTGTTATTCCGGCAATCTAACAACCAAAAGTGAATGACTTGGGCGGAGCCATTTTGACAGATCGGCTCTGAGTAGGACCTTTCAAGCAATCGGAGAAGAGTCTTCAGTTTCCGCTGTCACCGTAGTGAGCCCAATACTGCGTTCCGATTGCTGGGCGAATCAGCACTTATCGAAGTTGCATCGAACCGAGAGTACCTATTGATTTCGAGCCAGATTCTTGCGACCGTTACCGTATGCGGCGGTCGGATGCACTGGTGGCTTTGATGACGACGATTGGCTGCGCCAGCCGAACCTCGCCTACAACCGCAATTTACAATGGTTCACGGACGGGGGCGACCGGACCGATAATTATGGCGCCTTGGCATGATGAACTTGGTCCTTGTCCCCCAAGATCTTCTGCCTTGGGCGTTACTACCGCGACTCCTGGGGACGTCGATGGAGACGGGCGCGCCGATCTTCTTATGTCCGTATGCGACGACAGGCGGTCGCGCGACAGCTGTGTAGTCCAACTATGTCTGACAGATGCGCAAGGTCAGCTGCGGCTCGCCGCATCATGGATGGCGCAAGCACCTGAATATGTTCTTGCTGAACAAGGGACAACGCCCAGAAGCTTTGAAGCTTACGCCATGGAGCAACGTGGAATTTCACAATACCGGAAGGCGCATGAGTTCGTTTGGTACCGTGGGGACGGGTACCTCTCCGCCGACAAATGGCGCTGTTCGCTTATCTCTAGCGATGGCACGGAAAAGGGAGTCGCCTGTGGGGACCTGCCATGAGGCAATGGCTTATTGCTGTGGCCGTTGCCGAGCTAATCGTGGCATGTTCGCCCACTACGGCGGGGCGTCATGATTCTCTCAGCCTGTCCATTTCGCGTGACGAGCGGCGGGCGGCAGCGTTGCGGGCTGACATTATGCGTCTACAACGCCTTCAAACAATTCAAAGCGAGTGTGTTAGCGCTGCAACTTGCTTGGCGAAGTTTGAGTCCGTCAAGGCGGACATTCATGCGGAGCTAGCGAAATGCAATGGAGAATTGGCCAATTGGGAAGCATGTAACGCCGAGCGCACCAGCAAGACGGCCAAGGGTGCTGGGTTGGGCTGCCTTGCAGGTTGGGCATTCGCTGCGGCTACCGGCGGGGCGGCGGCGCCGGCCGTTGTCATCGGTTGCGGCGGTGGAGGGCTACTTGGTCATGGCTCGGCGTCGGGGTCTTGCGTCGGAACCATTCAGCCTCCACCTTGCGGAACCAGACAGCCCGTATTTGAGACGATAGCGCTCTCTCGTCACGGCCTTGCACAGATGCCTCAATGCCAACCCGAACCCCCCATATGCGCACAGTTGGACTCACTTTTGCGCTGACGTTGTCGGCTGCTGCCTGTGGTCGTGAGCCGATTGTTGGTGACCGCGCCGAACAGCGTCTTGACGAGGTGTCACAAACGTTTGACGTATCGGAAGCGGATGTTGTCGCCATGCGCGCGCTTGCGTCTGAAATCAACGAACGTGTCGTTCAAGCACGCGAAAATCTTGACAACGCTTCCGAAAGGTTCCAGGCAACTTCACGATCATACGATAATGCGTCTGAGGAATACAGGCACGCCACCGAAGAATATCGCACGGCCGAGACGCGCTACCGACAGGTCCTGTACACTATTATCCTTGCGGCCAGCTCTGATCTGTTTCTTCGCGGAGTTTGCGGGCCAGGCGTTTCAACTCACGAGTACCGACAACAACTTCGCGCTCGAGGTGTTGAACTAGAGGGAATAGATATTGACCACATTGTCGCGCGAGCGCGCGGTGGACCCGATCGACCCTGGAACTACCAACCATTGGAGTCCAGTATCAACCGAAGCCTTGGGGCCGATGGACTTCCTTGGAAACTAAGCAACGCGCCCCTTGCCACTCTTGACGCGCTAGCCAAGTATGCAAGCTATTCATTACTTTGTGCACATTGAGTTGAGCAGCGCCGTCACAAGACCGTTTCTGTTGGGTCCGGAATTGCTCAGCCTAGACCGACACCCAGGGCTGCCGCAACTCGCAACAGTTGAGTACTTCTGTTTTAGCCATCGGTGGCGAGTGTCCGAGTAGTAGCTGCGTCAATCGTAGGTCCCGTGTCTTCCCGTAGACTTCAACGGCGTAGCTGTGGCGCATCGCGTGGAAGCCCCACAGCGTGGGGAGTGCTGCGGCTTCAAGGGCCGCCTTCCAGATCCGGAGTACAGCACTACGGGACATGGCCCCAAATCGCTCCGAAAGGAACAATGGAGTGTTGCCGGTCATCGGCTCCTTGTTCTCGCTCTTCCACTCGATGAACACCCTAAGGTAGGCCGCAAGCCGGTTGTTGATAGCTACGAGACGAACCTTGCTCCCCTTTGCCTCTGCGAACCAGTACGTTGGCAGTTCCCACGTTGGGGAAGTGGTCACCAACCACAATCGAGCGAAGTTCACTCACTCAAAGCCCAGTACTAAGCCGCGGCCCGATGACTGCCGCGTTCCGCACGGTATTGCGCTTCCCGGACGCGCGCTCCGTCGTCACGTGCGCACGAAGTTGAACGACTTGAATTGGTCTCAGAAACTTGTCGAGTGTATCAATCCAAGCGCTTGCGGTCAGGCGCGGTGTGGTCATGTAGTTACCACGCTGCACGCAACACTTACTCAATCAGCAATGTTGCAATTTCGGAAATGCGCTTCTTTCAATGCTGCCCGAGGAATTTCCATATGAGCCTTCGTACAGGGGAAGGCTCAAAACGGAAGCCCAATTACGCAATCGCGTCTTTGATTGCCTTGGCTGGCCGAGCCTTGACGGCCTTGCTGGCGGGCTTTGCGGCGAACGTCGTCGGCTCTTTGGTAAATGGATTGATTCCTTCGCGTGCAGGTTTGGCAGGCTTCTTGACGACGACGAACTTGGCGAATCCAGGCAGGATGAACATGCCCTTTTTCTTGAGTTCATTGTGTCCAATCTGGGTCAGCGAATCGAGAACTTTGACCACATCCTTACGTGCCCAGCCCTCGCCCATGTTTTCGAGGATGGCTGCGATCAATGCGCCCTTTGTGAGCTTCTTGACTGTCTTCGTGGGGGCTTTTGCTTTTGGTTTTGCCAATCGAGATTCTCCCTTGCGAGTGAGTGAAGCGATTGAAAGCACCAATTACACTTCAAATCCAGTAAAAACGTAACCTGGCGCCGGCTACTGCAGCTCGGATGACCAACTACGCTCGCGCTCTACAAATGTTTCCGACGTAACCGAACCCGGTGAACTTCCATCAAGCCAATACTTGTGCTGCGTAACTGAGTATCGCGAGTCGCCGCTTGGGCCCCTGAACTAGTAGATTGCTGATTTGATACCCGTAACCATAACCCGTTGGAACGCTAAGTCGTGCGGCTTCCAACGTTCCGCGGGTTCCCAACGAGTTTGCGACGAACCACAAGCCGAAACGTTAAGCGAAAGAAAGCAGCGGAACGCGTTCCATCGATCAGTCCAACGCGCTCACGCGACGCAGCAGGCCGGCGCGAGCGGCCTCGGCCAAAGCGCTACGCGCACGTTCGCGTGGCCATCGGCGTAGCATTGCGAGTAAGCGCTCGAAATTGAGCCCAGGAGGTTCTCGAGCGACCACCGATAGAAGCATCTCGGCAAGATCGGCGTCCGTCGGTTCGTTACCCTCGGGCGGTAGGCCCCACTGTGCGTCCGCTTCTTGCACTGCCCGGAGAGCCCGGGGCTTGTCCCAACCGCAGACTTGGGAGACTATGGCAACCGCGCCAAGTTTCTCCATCTCATCCTCGGACATCGTGACGACGCGGACGAGCAGAATTGCAGCTTTGACGTCGTTATGACTCGCACACATACTCGGACCTCCTTAGGTTGTTTGCGTGTAGGTACACCGGCAGGATCGGTGCCGGGGCGAAATACTGTCCAGCAACGGCGCCCCCCTGCCGCATGATCTATTGAGGCCACGACTTCAGTGTTGGCACCGATGCCCTGAGCCAATGTCCCCAACCAAAGCCAATGCGTGCGAAACGTGCTTCCCGAGCAGTGCTGATGGACACTCAACCTAAAGTTGCAGTCACAACTTGAGTGGTTACCACAGGGCAGGCGCTCCCGAGGAACGCTCCGCTGTCGTGCCCATGGTTACCCGCCGACAGTCCTGAAAAGTCAAAGTAGGACACACCGATACTCATGTGCGGTAGAAGTCCAAGCACTTCATCTCAAACTGCTAGTTCCCGCTCCCATCCGGTGTAGCAGAGGCATGGACCAAACTTCTACTCTGCTCAGTTCCCCGTTCCACCTCGAACTCAACGATGCTTTCCGACTACTGCGTGAACTCGAGAAACTTGCAAAAGCAGCAATTGACTCAGGCTGGGCGGACGACTCGAGAGATTACCCAAAGCCGGTTGAAAAGGCAGCCATTCGTGTGGTTGCCGCGCTCGAGAGAGCGATGCCTCTCTCGCAGCACTCAGATGATTACCCTGCATTGAAAACCGCCCCAATCAAGAGGGCAATTCGAGTTGAGGGCCTGCAGTGTGTTTTCGACACCATTGAGCAGGTGTTGGTAGTCTACCTTCAGTACCCATTGCGCTACAGCGTGCGAATGAAGGAATACTTAGGGGTGTTGCGAGTATTGCTGTTGCTCAAAAGGGTTGAACGTGTCCTCGACGCGGATACTCCGTTCACGCCTGACGAAGAGGATTTTCCTTGGATTTGTCTGCTTTATGGCGAAAGTCCACTAAACATTGTGGTCGACCCACACAAATTCATCACCACAAACCGCTTCCTGCGCCGGCTTCCTCCTGGCACTGATAAACTGATCGTTCGGGCAATAAAGAACCAGTCTTGGTCAGAATTGCGCGTTTCGTTAAGGAGCGTGCTAGACGTTGCCATCCGCCCCTGGCAAGTGCTTCCCATTTTGGTCTTATTGTGGACGACTGAGGAGTACTTGATTGCCTCTTCACAGGGGACTTGCAATTTGTTCCACAGCACTCAGGCAGGCAATGGAGGTCGCAAGTTCGACCGATCAATTAATTGATGCCACTTGCGGACGACGCAACATTTCAGCCGCGAGACTTCCAGCGTTGACGGATTAAGACTTCGCACGGCCCAGCTAACACACCCCACCGAGAAGTCGAACCCCCGTATGCAGAGGTAACCCTCCGTTTCGTACACCCAGTCGGTTGCGCGAATAATTGAGCGTTCTGGTTGAAAGCCAACACCCTGCCGCGTGTTCCATCTATGAGAATACACGTTCTCGCTGACGCAAACGGCGCCGTCCGCAAGCTCAACAACTCCCGCCATCTTACATTGGTTACGGCCGACGATAGGTCGCGTCCAGGTATCACCGTAGCGAATCCAGCTGAGACGTACCTGCAGAGCCTTGCCGCAGGCTCTCGCCGGACCATGGCTCAGGTCCTCAATCTGATCGCCAATGTCGTCAAACCTGGTGCCACCGCCAATACTCTCAATTGGAGTGAAGTTGGATACGCCCAAGTATCAATGGTGCGTGCCCATTTGGCTTCGAGATACGCGCCCAACACGGCGAACAAGTGCTTGGCCGCGCTAAGAGGAGTCATGCGAACCACCTTTCGCCTCGGGCTCATTGATTCGGATGCCCTGTTCCGAGCTATTGACGTTCGCCGAATTAGGGGCGGTCGGGTCGCCAAGGGTCGCGCTCTCGATGGCCACGAGATCGGACGACTGATTGGTGCTTGCGACCAGACCAGTGCCCTTGGCGCTCGTAACGCCGCTATCATCGCCGTTGGATTCGGTTGCGGACTTCGCCGTGCGGAGCTCGTGGGACTTGATGTCGCGGATGTACTCGAAGGTGGGAAGGAAATCCGTGTCCGAGGCAAAGGAAACAAGCAACGGGTCGCATACTTGCCCGATGGGACACAGACTCATCTCGCAGCTTGGCTGAGACTTCGGGGCCGCCAAGAAGGCCCCCTCTTCTGCCGCGTAGGCCTGACTAGTGCGCGCCGACAAAGGCTTGCCGAGCAAACCATCTACGATGTGCTCAAAGCTCTCGCGGCCAAGGCCGGAATCGGTCGTGTTGCGCCACACGATCTGCGCAGAACATTCGTGTCAAGTCTGCTAGATCAAGGTGTGTCATTGAGCACCGTGGCCGCAATGGCCGGGCATTCAAACGTTTCGACGACAGCCGGCTACGACTTACGAGGCGAAAGGGCGAAGCAGGCCGCGTCTAGAATGCTGCAAGTGGCGATGAAAGGTCAGAGATGAATTTCTGCCCGAATCTCGAAGTGTCGCCTCAATACGTCTTTGACCTTGCTACGATATTTCGCTAGCCCTTGTTGCGTTAGTGGTTTTTCCCGAAGCGATGGCAGCATCTGGTTCTCGGCAATGGTCTTGTTAGAATAACCATCCAACAAAAGATCGAAATACAGCGGAAGATCTGGCAAAATCCGTGGGCTCACGGCCTTCTCGAGTTCCCGTTTAATTTGCTCTTGCTCATGTTCGGGAATTAGATTGTCCAAGTTGTCCCATGAGCCTGGCTCGTGGAGTAATTCAGTCAGGTCGTCATGACGCCGCACACGATCGCTCCGGAGGAGATCCAAAGCCTGATTCTGGACCATCTTCAAGACATAGTTCTCGGCCTCGTAGAGCCACATTCCTCTCAAGCGGCCGTCCAAAGTCATATTGCCCACAAGCTTGAGTGCGGTGCTTGACAACACCTCGTCAACTTGATCGGCGTCGCTGAGGTACTTGCCCGCAACTCGCCGTGCCTTCTGCCCGAATTCGAGCCCGTAGTTCGCGGGCAATTTGTCAATTTGGCGTAGTGTCTCCGGTATTGCGGGTGTGCGCGGCAGTCCATTCACACCATAAACATGAAACAGCCCGTAGGTGAGACGCCCGAAAGTGGCAGCATCAGCCGCGAATCTCAGATTGAACAAGGTCGATCCCAGTCGCACGCCCCACGGTAAGCTTGCGAAGACCTTTCGACGAAGGTCTTCAGCCGCTTTCACGAGTCTCATTCGAGGATCACTTCCCTGACGGCACAACCCCGAACTCTGCGCTAAGCGAATCATGGTACGAGCCTTTCGAAGTTCGGAGCCAACTTCATGCCGGCAATCAATTTCGGTAGGCTCACGTACCAGCGTTTTCCCAATTTGAAGGCGCCCACGATTCTACCTTCGCGCGCCAATTTGCAGGCCTCACGACGGTCGATCATCAAGAGCTCGCGAGCGGCCGTCGCCAGCGGGAGAATTCGAGGAAGCTGATAGCGGGATGGAGTGCTCATTGCTGCCTCCGATCCAGACCTTGAACTGTCTCTGACTTCTCAAGACGCTCCACACGGTCCTCGATTGCTTGCCGAATCAATTCGGTGAGAGTCGCGCCGGTCCGGTATGCCAGAGTCTTGGCCCGACGATGCAGCTCGTCGTCCAAAGTAATTTGAATAGACTTCATGGTGGATACGATCTCCTTCATGAAACTGAGCGTCATAAGGAGTCTATTGGGGTTGCCCACGAGCTAACCTACTAGAACCAAATTGGCTTCCAACGTGGCTACTTGCGTTGGTCTGTGTGCAACCGTCCCGAAAGATTCGGACAGTTTCGGACAGCGTGTTAGGGAAACTCCCAATTTCGCTCGATTATCAATCTGACCCGACCAAATGGGGGATACGAACCGAATTCACCCGACGCACGGTACTTCTCAGCACAAGGGCTCAATTGGGAAAAATATCTCTCCAAATGCGAAAGGGGGGTCAAATCCGAATTGACCAGTGAGTAAGCCAAATTCAAATTTTGTTGCCCGGAAATATTTTTGTTTGGGACGACCTAAATAAGGGCTGTACGCACCCTTGCAAGCTAAGCATTGAGTAACAATGAGCTAGTCAAACATTGGCTTCAGTGACGCAGCGTAAGACCCGTGGCCGAAAGGGAGCCTGTATCGCGGTGATGGCTCTCAGCTTGCGATGAGCGAGCGTCCAAGGTTACCGAGCACTGACATACTCCGTCACCTCTGCGCAAATGGAGATTGATCCGATGCTCATGTTCGATCATTACTAGCGCTATGCGATTCAAGCTCAAACACCCGACCATCCCAATGCGTTCGGCAACGTACGGCCTTGACGCAGGGATGGGTGGCTACTTCGTAGAGGTGCGAGAAAACCGAAAGATCCTGAAGTGCTATGACCCAATCACTCAGGGCTACGACGCCAAGCACCCGCTACAGGGTGCACTCGAATTTCTCGCAAGTCTTGAATTCTTTGAGCAGGACGATATCTTCCTCGCAAATCTTGCCCTGCAGAATCAATTGCCAGAGGAGATTGAGGAACCCGAGTTGCGGCTTGCCGCGGAGGTAATCGTCAATTTCAAGACGGCGAGTGATTGAAAGCGCACAGAATCGCTTGCCCCGTGGAAAAATGCGAGAATTTCCCAGGACCAAGCGATGATGATATCGTGCCAGTCTCACTCAATAGAAGGATGCGGGGAGAAGGTCGCCTCATGGGAACTAAGGATGCATCGGTGCCGAACAGATCCACACTTTCTCCAGATCGCGCCCTGGCGGACCCGGAAGACGACCGTCTTGGATACGCGCCATTTGCGAAGCACCTCGCGCACGGGATTCTTCGTGGTTGTCCGGCAGAGGGACTGGTCGTTGCACTGTACGGTGCATGGGGAACCGGGAAGTCAACAATACTGAACTTCATCCTGCGCTACTTGGAGCAAGATCCCGATAACGAGGCTCCAATTGTTGTGCGTTTCAACCCCTGGTGGTTTGCGGGGCAGGAGGATCTCGTTCGGCGCTTCTTTAGACAATTTGAAGCGAGCCTGTTCAAGGCCAAAGCGCGACGCCGCCGATTGCTCAAGAAGGTCGCCGCGTTTAGTGAAGCTATTGCGACAACGCCCGTCCCTTATGCCGCCAGCGCGGCAAAGGTCGTCAAGGCTCTGGTTGAAGCAGGCGATGTAGTTGCCCTCAAAGAAGAACTGGTTAGTGCGCTAGCAAGCGAGGCTACTCGCGTTGTGGTTGTAATTGACGACATCGACCGCCTCGATGCCAACGAGATCCGGCAACTATTTCAGCTTGTCAAAGCTATCGCTGACTTTCCTAACGTCATCTATCTACTTGCATTTGATCGGGACGTAGTCGTCAGTGCGCTCGATCTCGCCGTCGGCAACAAAGGCAACGACTACCTTGAAAAGATCGTGCAAGTGCCGTTTGCGATACCTCCTGTCGACCGCAGTAAGCTGCAGGCGCTGCTGTTTACGCGACTAAACAGCCTGCTGGGCGACGTGCCTGAGGAACAATTTGATCAGCAGCACTGGGGAAACATCTACCTGGATGGCATCGAGCCTTTCATTCGGAAGCCTAGAGACGTCGTACGCCTTATCAATGCCCTCAGCGTGACTTACCCGGCGGTCGCTGGCGAAGTGAATGTCGTAGATTTCATAGCAGTTGAGGCGTTTCGTTTGTTCGTACCCGCTGCGTATGAAATCGTCCGCGTCAATTCCGAAATGTTTGCCGGTTCGAGCGCGCGAACGTCGGACAGCCGTTTCGAAAACGAGCGTATTCAGAAGTTCCACAATGATTGGCTCAAACAGGTGGGCCGCGACGGTGCTGTGGTTCAGAAGATGCTCACTCGACTCTTCCCGCGACTCGACTCCGTCTGGGGCAACACTGTCTACGGCGGGTCTTCACTGACTCAATGGCGCAAGACTTTGCGCGTCTGCAGTCCAGAAGTATTCTCGACCTACTTCCGACTCTCCGTGCCTGAGGATGAAGTTTCGGCTGCGACACTGACAAGGCTGCTCGAACAAGCTACCGATCCCAAGGCGACTGGGGACCTGCTGATTGAACTGGCTCGCCAGAAGCGTTCAGATGGTCACACTCGTGCCACATCACTCTTGACCCGACTACATGACTTCATCGAGAAGGACATGTCGTTAGAGTCACTGGAAGGTATTCTCGTTGCGCTGTTCGACGTGGGTGATGACATCAACCGTTGCGGGAAGAAAACAACCAACCCCCTCGACCTCGGTGATCACTACCGAATTGGCTGGGTCGTTCAAGCGATCCTCAAGAGACTGGACCCAGGCTCACGCGGTCAAGTGCTTTCACGTGCAATGGCGTCTGGCCGCTCGCTAATGACAATTGTGCGAGAAGTAGTCTACTTCGGACGTCAGCACGGAAAGTGGGGCAATTCTGAGAAGACCGAGGGTGAAAGGCTGCTCGCAGCTGAAGACCTTACGATGCTTGAGGAAATCGTGCGGAAGCGAATTGCCTCGGTGGTCGAGGACCAGACAATTTGGAATCCCCCGATCTCCCTAGTATTGTTGGACGCGTGGGCCATGTTTGGAAACGCCGATGATATGCGGAATGGGCTCGCGGAACGTCTTCAAGCTGACGATGTCCTTGTGGAGTTTGTCGGCCGATTCATCACTCATGTTCATAGCCATGGAATGACGGATCTCGTAGCTCGTGAGACGTTGCTGCTCGATCCAAAGGTCCTTGAAGCCTATGTGGACTTGAATTGGGTAGCGCCGCGCCTAGAGGCACTACGGACGCGCGGTAACTTGTCAGCAGAAACGCAAGCGGTGCTCGATGCCTTTCACAGAGGCAAGAAAGCTCGCGACGCCGGAAGAGATGCAAGGGGCTTTGGCGACTTTGACGACGAGTGATTCGTAAACACTCCAGCTTCAGGGTGCTGTACGTCGCTATTCTGGGGCGACAAATGGCGCAAGTCGAAGCCAATTGGTCTTGCCGAAATTGATGCGCGGACGACGCACGATTTCCTCGTCGGTGAACAGTTGACTCAGCCTTGGGAAGGTCAGGGCCTTGCGATTAGTGAACGTCATGCCGGTCCACCCCCAACGATTCGCCAGGGAAGTTCCGACGGCTGTCGCCACTAGGAGTGGGAGACAATCGGTCTTGCGGACGAACCCGCCAAAGGCAGCAGCACTCCGGTGTACGATCCTGCAGGACGGTACCTGGCCGGATGCGATCGCGACGTCACCATGTCGGCCTGAGCGCCAACAACGGGATTGCTCCTCGATCCGGCGACTTGGAGCGCCTGAGGCGCGACCGGGATGCCGTGAAACCTGCACTTTCGAGAGATCCCGAGGTCCAGTCGAAACCGGGCGCCGAAAATCCTCAATAATTTCGTAGGCGTTGAACCTTGGGCGCCGCTGATCGAGCTTCGAATCGCGGAGCGAAGGTTGAGTTCGGCTGATCGAGCGCTACAGCCGACCCCGAATCGAAGCGCAACAGCGCGATTGACCCATAGAGCTCTCGACAAGAAGGCAGCACAATGATTCAACTGACCACTAATCGGGAGAAGAGCGATGTGTCAGAAAAGGACCGCTCCCCAGCACTCGGCACTTTCCATACTGCGCGACAGGGTTTAGGTTGACTACGTGACTGCTCGTGGTGCGTCGCAACTTTCGAGGATGACATGGCCCGCGGCGAGTTGATGAAAAAGCTTCTGGCAAGTTACGGACGAGATGATGAGTTTCGTGCGGTTGCCGAGCTAATCATTGATGAGGAAGAGCAGAAGAAGAACCGGGTCTTGGCTCGTACTCTGCGGCGGACCCTCGACAACGCGGTCTCGAGCGGGTCGTCATCCAGCACCAATGCGTCGAACGCTGTCGAAGGTTCCCGATCGGACGCGCCGCGGAGTCTTGCGCCGCTGTTGCCGTTTCCAGATCCGGCAAGCGAGTATGTGGAGCGTAAGGTCCCGACGCACGCGCTGCCCGATATTGCGCTCACGGAAGACAATCAGGAAGTCATTCGTTTATTGGTGCTGGAGTTTCGGAAGGGCGAAGAGATCCGTTCACGCGGGTTACCGCTCCGAAGTAAGCTGTTGTTCTGCGGTCCGCCGGGATGTGGCAAGACGCTTTGTGCCGAAGTATTTGCTCAAGAGGTTGGCTTGCCGTTGCTATTGGTCAAGCTCGATCGGTTGATTTCGTCCTACCTGGGTGAGACTGCAACCAACATTCGGAAACTCTTTGAGCTGGCTCGAAAGCAACCGTGCATTTTGTTCTTGGACGAGTTCGACGCGATTGCTCACACTCGGCAAGACAACTCTGAACATAGCGAACTGCGGCGCGTGGTGAACAGCTTGTTGCTGTTCATCGATCGAATGGAGCCTCGTGGATTTCTAATCGCGGCAACCAACCTCGACGCTTCACTCGACGCTGCAGTTTGGCGCCGCTTTGATGAAGTGATTTGGTTCGACAAGCCAGACCGCAAAGCGATTGCCGACTTCGTTGCCATGAAGTTCAAGAATGTCGAGCGCGCGTTCCGAATCGAGCCGCACCTAAAGGCGCTGCAAGGCTACTCCTACGCCGATATTCAACGGGTTTGCATTCAGGCCATGCGCACTGCTATCGTCGACCGGCGGGAGGTAGTTTCGAACAGTGACTTTGCGACAGCAATCGGGAACGAGGTGCGGCGGCACCACGGGAAGAAGACACGGCGCTAGGCGGGGACGCTAAATCGTGGCGCGACTGGAGCATCTCAGGCTGTTGCGCTTGCCGGAGCGGTTCGAGCGCCGCAAGCGACCAGGGTTCTCCAAACCACCTGCGCGAGAGCCTGGACAGCACGCCTCGAAACTGAGCACCGAGCTGGCCGAGGCAGTTGCGCAGCAAAAACGCCGGCGGCGGCCTACAGTGGATCCGTCGTTGATCCTGCGTGTGCGCCTGTCTGGTGCAATCGCCGACGTTGAATGGGAGAAGTTGGGCCTGACGGTCTTGTCGGTCGACGCGGATCGTTCGCTGGTATTGTTCTCCTCTTCGGATGAGTTGACCGAATTTAGCGCCCGCATCGCGGCCTATGGGGCACCCATTCCAGCAGGACAGAAGCATCCGCAATACAGCGGACTCGTGTCGACCATAGAGTCTATTGGATCCGTGGAACCGAAGGATCGGATCGGTCCTAGGTTGCGCTCAGCGGGGTATTCTGACGTTTCGGATTTCGACGACGAGACTCTGCTGTTGGACTTGGAACTCTGGGAAATTGGCGATCACGGCACGCGAGAAATCAGGCTTCACAAGATCAAGTTCGTTGTCCAGGCCGCAGAGGGTGAGGTTCTCGACCAGTACAATGGCCCATCGATCTCGGCTCTCCGTATCCGTGTCAACGGCAAGCGCGTTGGCGAACTGCTCACAATCGAGGACGTAGCGTCCATCGATCTCCCTCCCGATCCCGACCTCACAACGGCGAGTGTGATCGAAATGTCGCTCCCGCAAATGCCGTTGCTCAACGACATTGCCGACGGCGTTCCAGTGGTTGGGATTGTTGACAGTGGCGTAGCGTCGCATCCGCTGCTCAAGGACGCTATTGTGGCTGCCATCGCTGAGCCGGAGTACTTAGGCACTCACGATGGCTGCGGGCA
This sequence comes from Myxococcales bacterium, assembly GCA_003154095.1. Classification (GTDB taxonomy): domain Bacteria; phylum Myxococcota_A; class Polyangia; order Polyangiales; family Polyangiaceae; genus FEN-1139. The sequence goes on from PMCK01000589.1 coordinate 27,189, forward strand.
TGGAACGCTCGTCGCTGGCGTGGCCACCTTCGGAGATCTCCGCGCCCAGTTGGCTGATGGGACGCTGACACGCGTGGCACGCATTGCCTCAGCGAAGGTCCTCAACGACAGCGGCAAATTTGACGACTGCTCCTACGTCCCCAAGCAAATGCGCAAAGTGATCTCTCACCTGCATTCGGAGTGCGGTTGCCGAATTTTCGTTCTTTCGTTGGGACACGCCAATCAACTTTTCGACGGACACAAGGTGGGCCCCTGGGCAGCAACATTGGATGAGTTGGCGCGAGAGCTCAATCTGCTCATCCTCGTCGCCGCAGGCAATCGAAAGAGCCTGGATTCCGAGACTGTAGAGGAGTGGGTGACCGGATACCCGCAATACTTCAAGAAAAAAGGGGCCGCCTTCTGCGAGCCCGCGGGTGCAATGAATGTCATCACGGTTGGTTCGTTGGCGCATGGCACCGGAGTTGAAGAGGCTCATCAGGAAGACGCCAAAGTCCGCACAATCACTGAGCGTTGCCAACCATCGCCGTTTACGCGGGTTGGTCCAGGCATTGCTGGTGCAATCAAGCCAGACGTAGTGGACTTTGGCGGTACTTTGGTCTTTGACGCAGTTGTGCCCAAAGCAAAAGGAGGCGGCGAGATTCCCGCAACGGGAATGGTCTCCTTGAACCACAAGCCAGCAGACCGACTGTTCGCTTCCTCGTCGGGTACATCCATGGCCGCACCGTTGGTGGCGTTCAAGGCCAGTCAGCTTCTTATGCGGTTTCCAACCGCTGGTGCCAATTTGCTTCGCGCCCTGCTCGTTGGAGGGGCTGCGGTGCCGCGACCCGCAGCTGAGCTCCTAGCGCGCGTCTCGAAAGATACAGCGCGACACGTGTGCGGCAATGGCTTGGTAGATCTCGAGCATGCCGCATACTCAGACAACAATCGCGTGGTCCTATACGCCGAGGACGAACTGACTTTCGACCATTTTGCCGTGTACGAAGTGCCCGTCCCCAAGGAGTACCAATCGGAGAAAGGTCGGAGGGAGATTCGTGTGACTTTGGCCTTCGACCCGCCCGTACGCCACCGGCGCGTGGACTACCTGGGTACCACGATGAGCTTTCGCTTGGTCCGCGGGTGCAAGGCGGATTTTGTCTTTGAGCATTACCGCAAGCGTTCCAGCGCCGAGGGGAAACACCCCGATCTACCAGGCCGCTACAACTGCAAGCTCGAACCGGGGCCCAATATTCGTGACAACGGCACTGTGCAGACCGCGGTAGCCAACTTCGCGAAGGATGTCTCAGAATATGGCGACACCTACTACGTCGTCGTGCGCTGCGAGGCTGGCTGGGCTAGTTCAGTTTCCGTACAAGACCAGAAGCAGCGCTACGCACTTGCCGTGGAGCTCCGCCATGCCGCTCCCATTAGGCTTTACGAACGAGTCCGCATGCGGCAGCGCTTGAGGCGTGAAGCCTGATATGCCCCTCCGTGTCCGGCGTCAAGACTCTGTAATTCCCATCCGGACATATCGAGCCTTCAATGACCACGGATCTCGGCGAAGCCATGAGCGCCTATTGGGGACTGCGGGACATCTGTCGCAAGTACTCGCTCGCTGTCGATGGCCTGAGCGATACCGAGGTCGCTGCCTGGTTCATATACCTCAACAGGACCGGGTACAACGGCCTCTATCGGGTCAATAAGCAGAACGTTTTCAATGTTCCGTTTGGTGGGTACAACAACCCAACCATCTGCGATGCCGAGCACCTCCGAACGTGTTCACAGGCGCTGCAAGGAGTCGACCTTCGTCATGCGTGCTTCGATGACGTTATGGCTGACGCAAAGCCGGGTGACTTTGTCTACTGCGATCCACCGTACGTTCCAATATCGGCGACGTCTTCGTTCACTAGCGATACTTCTGACGGCTTCGGCATAGACGAGCATCGTCGACTGCACGACATTGCTCTCGACCTAGCGAAGCGTGGGGTCAACATTTTGATTTCCAACTCTGCTGCGCCAGCAGTCTTGGAACTATACCGTGACCATCCGTTCCACATAGAAACCATCGCTGCGGCACGCAATATTGCGGCTAACGCAGCAAGTCGTGGTGAAGTGACCGAACTCCTGATCCAGAACTATCAGCCCGTGAAACCACAGATAGCTGGTCCCCTACTCGCTGCGGGAGCGTCTCTGCGTCACATTCGCGACACAAGCTGTTGAACAAATGTCGTCGCTGGTTGCTCACAAAGCTCCTCCCAAGTCCCAGCCTGAGCAATACGACCCGCCTCAAGCACGGCAAGGCGGTCGCCAAGAGTTCTGGCCTCGTTCGGGTCGTGTGTGACAACTATCGCAGGAATGTCGAGCTTCTTCAGATATGCGGCAAGAAATAATCGAACATCGTGCCGCGCCGCAACATCCAGAGCTCCAAGGGGCTCATCCAAAAGTAAGGCCTGTGGTTTTGCGGCCAGCGCTCGCGCGAGAGCCACCTTCTGCTTTTCACCTCCGGACAATTCGGACGATTGCCGCGCAGTGAGCTCCATCAAGTCCAGGTGGTCGAGTATAGCCTCTGCCTCAATACGGCGTGACTTGCGTTGACGGCCAGTAGAATCGCATTCGAGCGCAAATTCGACATTCTCGAGAACCGTCAAATGGGGAAATAGCCCGTAGTCTTGGGGAACGTAGCCGAGTCGGCGGTTCTCGACAGCAACCTCTAAATTGGCCGCCGTATCGAGCAATTTCGACTCGCCAACGGTGATGCGTCCGCTGTGAGGTCGCCGAATCCCCAAAAGCATAAGAAGCAGTGTAGTCTTGCCCGCGCCATTGGGACCCACGATTACGAGCGTTCCATCGCCGGTATCAATTTGGGCATCCACGTACAGCGCTCCGATACGACCGGCGACGACAGCTTGAAGCGAATTCATATCCCTCAGTACTCCCGCATTTCGTCAGCCGTCGTTCTTGCGAGCACAACTCGAACGAAAAGCAGAACGGCAAACGCCACCACGACGAGCAGCAGCGACAGTGCCTGCGCTGCACACAGATTGGATTCGAGCGCCGTATAGATTGCGAGCGGCAACGTTTGAGTCTTCCCAGTGAAGTTGCCAGCAAACATCAGAGTAGCTCCGAATTCACCGAGCGCTCGCGCCCAGCTCATGGCCGCTCCCGCGAGCAGGCTCGGTGTCGCCATTGGAAGGCCGATTCGGAAGAAGATGCGCAAAGGGGACGCACCAAGTGTTCTGGCAACGACAAGGCAGTTGCCGTCGAGTCGCCGGAATGCACTCGTTGCTGCCTGTACGAAGAAGGGCGCCGATATGAAAATCTCGGCCATAATCACGGCCAACGTTGTAAATGCGACGGACCATCCCCTCGGGTAGAGCCATCCGGCAAGCAATCCCCGACGGCCAAAGGCCAAAAGCAGCGCAATACCTGCGACAGCGGGCGGGATAACCGCAGGAAGGTTGGTAAGCACTTCGACGGCGCGTATGAATCGCCCATTGGCTCGCGCAAGAGTCCATGAAAGTGGAGTACCGAACACGACTACAAATAACAGACTAGCGCTTGTCGTGATTAGGCTGAGACGCAAAGCTGGCCAAACCAGCGGATGCCGAAGTCCTGCAACGAAGTCACCGAAAGAGGTTGCAGTAACGAGTCCCAGCAATGGGGCAATCAGGAATACTACAAGTACCCCTCCCATGGCACTGAGAAGGGACTGTCCTGCCATGATGCGAATCCTAGTCCGCTTCATTACAATCAATGCGCCGCTTTGCCGGCAGGTGCCACCAAAAAGCCCGAGTCTCTCAAAATGGTCTGTCCTCGCTCAGAAAGAATCAGGGACGCCCATTGCTGACTGAGGACGGGATGGGGTGCACCCTTGACGATGGCAATCGGGTACTTTACTATGATGTTGAACTCCGGCGGAATAGTCACCACGCTAACCTTGTCTCGATTGGCGCCGAGATCTGTCCGGTAGACGATACCGGCATCAGCTTCGCCCAGGGTTACCTTCGCGAGCACCTGCCGAACGTTCAGCTCACGTGAGACGATCTTTGCCTCGACTCGAGTTTCGAAGTCCGCTCCGAGACTTCGCGATGCCTTTTCAAGAATCTGCAGCGTGTATTTCCCAATTGGAACTTCTGGCACTCCTACAACAATTCGCTCGGCCAACGGAAGCTCCGCGAGCGAATGAATAGACGTCGCCTTCTCTTTGGAGACGACAAGGACCGGTTCATTTTGAGCGAATATTGTCGATGACTCCACTTTTGCTGCATCTTGCAGAGCCTTCATGTGCCTCTCGTCTGCCGAGGCAAATACGTCCGCCGGTGCGCCCTGCTCCAATTGAGTGCGGATCTCCTGTGTTCCGGCAAAGTTGAACGTAACCTCGACGCCCGGGTGGGATTTCTTGAACTCGTCTGCTTCGTGGCCAAATGCTTCTCGAAGGGAAGCAGCAGCAAAGACAACGAGCTTATCTTCACGGGGCGTTGGATTTGGCTCCGGCTTGGAATGGCGGCAGCCGCCCAATGTCACCAGCACCGTGATCACACAGAGTGCGTTCAGGATCTGAATCCCATGCCTGCGCCCCAGTTTGATTCGAGACTTTTCTTCAATGGTATTCATTGGGTTCAGCATAATTTCAATTCCAATTCTTCACGGCACAACCGCAACCTCGTAGGTACTAAAGTCGGCGCCTCCGCGCGAATCCCGCAGAACGACCCATAGCTTGGTAGTGCCGGGCGTGCTCGGAGCCGTCCATACATTGCTTGTGACCGTTGAAAGATCATTCTCGTCACGCCCCGTCGATTCAGTGTCGAGCCGTCCAGAGCTTACATACCACGCCACGCGCATCGACTCGCGTTTAGTTATGATGGTCTGAGATGATCGATCATAATACGCGTAGCTTTCTGCATCCGCCGCAGTCCAGCTCGCTTCAAGCTCGACCCGGGCCCCCCTTGGAATGCCACTCGGTGACCCGGGATTCCCCCCTATAGTAGCGGCAATTGTTCCAATGCGAGGGTTTGCGTTTGGGATGTAGTCTTTGCCGAATTCGGTGGCAACGTCGAATGACGCATCGGCAAGATTACAAAGGACGCGCTCAAGGTGAAATGCGGGCACGGCGTCCGGCGCGTCAATACGCAGCGGTTGGTAGTAGCCTCCTGTTTCGTCCGGATCACGAGGGCGAACACCTCCAGGCGGTGTGTTGGGCCCGAAGAGTGAACAAGCGTTGGACGGGGTCGCGGCAACAATGGAAACACCAGAACCCGCATCGACGAGTGACGAAGCATCGAGACATGCTGCGGAAACCACGTTGTTCTCGGTGGGTGGTTTGGGTGCAGTGCAGAACTGCCAGGTAATCGTCGACGCATCGCTCATGTCTGGCGGATTTGCTATCAAGGCCGTGAATGTCAACGGAGTTCCGGGCTTGGCTTCAGCAGGTTCGCTCTTTACGGCAAGCACTCGCGCGGAGGTTATGAGCCAATCGTCCTCAGACAGATTCGGCTTGCAAGCGCTGAGTGCAAGCACAATGGGCAATACCGCGCGATGGGTCATAGTTCGAGCCTCGCCCCGGCCACACCTACGATGGGGAGACCCGTGATAGTGCCGCGCCGTGTGTAGTCCGGACTGTAGCTGTACTCCTCACCATTCGCATGATTCGTCACGTTGAGTGCTTCTAGGTAAACGACGAGTCGCGTGTCGTCGCTCAGCATGAAGCTTCGATCGACACGTGCGTCAATCTGCCAGAAAGCAGGCAGGCGAATTGAGTTGTGAGCGCCAAAAATGGGTTGGTACGAGTCGTCCTTTTCGTCGTAGAACGCGCCCATCACAGGGGTACATGGAGCCCCGCTCGTGTACCGGAAACGCAGCCCGAATTTCCAGCTTCCAAATTCTTTGCTTCCCACAGCAGTGAGAATACGAGGCTCATCATAGTCAAAGAGCCGCACGTTCGAGCCGGGTGAATCTCGCCGTTCGCTTCGAGAGATCGTGTAGGCAATCCAGCCAAAGAATCCGTTCCACGGTCTTTGACGAAGCATAATCTGTACGCCGTAGCTGCGACCAGTTCCGCTTTGCAGCAGAGCCGTGGCAAGTTTGGGCGTCGTGTTCGAGTCCCGAGCCACCAGATGATTCATGGACCGATAAAAACCGCTTACAACAGCCGACAAAGAATCCGTCACGCTGATCGACTCCCCGAGGGTCGCGTGCGTTGCGGTTTCGGGCCCGAGTGTTGGCGTGCCGAAGACGGCACTCAAATCTTGTGGGGAGGGCGGCTGCGAGTAGAGGCCTGCGGCTGCCAGCACGGCGACGTGGTCTGACAATCTCAGCCTCGCGCTTACGCGCGGTTCAAACTCTGCCCGCAGCGTTGATTGGCCAATAGACGGGGTTTGTCCGACCCGCGGTGTGCTTCGGCTAGCTTCGAGCAAATAGCCGTCGAAGCGCAGACCCGGTGTTAGCGTGAGCGGCCCCCAGTCAAAATCGAGACTCGCGTAAGGCGCGACATTGAGAACGAGAGCAGTCCATGTGTCCGTGTTGGTGTCATCCCCTGGAGGTTGACCAAATACAGTGATGTCGCCCTCGCGCGCCGGAATCGTGAGTGAGCCGTCACGCAAGAGCCGCGCCCGCGTCCCAGCCATGTCAATACCCATTGCGAGTGTCGCCACTGACTCAACGTGCGACCGATGCTCAGCGCGCAAGCCCCAGCGCAGTGAGCTTTGATCGAGATCCGCTGGGTTCGATCCAAAGTGAGCGTTGTAATGGCTCTCATCATGACCAATCCAGGGCACCACATCGACACTCGAACCGTCATCGAGCGTACGCCGGTATCGCAGATAGACGCGCTCGAACGCATTGCTCGTCGCAAGGCTACGGTTCCGTGCCGGATCGACATTCAGAACGTTCTGAGAGAGCGCATCTGTGGATGCCAGCATCACCAGATCCAGCGATTCCCTATTTCGGAGTTTCAGTTGAACCTTGGCTTGGTAGTCTTGGTACCGCGGAATTGCAAAATAGTCGGTAACATTCGGTGCATTCACAGCGGCTAGGGTTCGGTCTAGCCATCCGTAGCGTGCGGCCAGCGCAACGCGTATTCGCTCACCCACTGGCGCGCTCACGAACGCAGAGCCATCGAGCGTGCTCGCGTCGACAGTGGCATGAGCGCGGTCCTCCGGAAGCTCGCGGGTATCGAGTCGCACCAGACCACCGATGCCGCGTCCGTAGTCAGCGCCGTAGGCCCCCGGCGTAAGCGCCACACTTTGTAGCAGCTCACCGTTGAAGGTTGATCGAATCCCACTACCGTGAAAGAGTCGCGGAATCTCCACGCCATCAACGTAAAGCCGCGTATCTTCCGGTGCGGCACCCCACAGAATGAGCTGATCCGAACCAAACGGTGCCCGTGCAAAACCCGGTAGGCTCTCGATGATTTTTACAGGGTCGCCCTGCGTTCCAGAGACCTCACGAGCTTGTTCGACGCTCAGTTTCTCTTCAAAGGCGTCGTGACGCGGTCGCAAACCTCGCACAATGATCTCGGTAGAAGGCGCGGCACTCACTTCCCTTGCCGGAGACATTTGCCCGGATGCCAACGGCTGCAATTCGGAGTTCGAAGACTCTGGTTCTTGCGACAGGTGACCGCCGGCCTCCGCCTGACCATGCGCTGCGCTCGGCGCAAAAATCGATACTGCCGGCAGTGCCATCACAAACAAGCGACCAGGCAACGAGCTCGTGCTCACGGCACATTAAACCCAACGGCGAGCACGCCCGCGCCACGGTCGTGCGGCCCCCTTGTGTCTGAATCAAAAGCCGTTCCGGTGACTTCGACCAGAGTCGTGCCATCGAGAACGACTCGAACTATCCAGTGTGCACTTGTCTGCCCGCAGAGCGAAGGCGTATCCACGCGTACCAGGTAATGCCCCGAGGGAGGCGTCGTCTCCCACGAGACGTCCTCTTGTCGTAGACCGTCGATGATGCAATCAGCATTGGAGTCAAAATCGAGTATTCCGTGCCCCACCGGTGATGCTGACGAGTGCGGCGCAAATGCATCCTGTGAACTGGGGGCTCCGTGGTAGATTTCGTTGCCGAGTGGGTCGAGCACATGCAAGTCGACGTCTGCCTCGGTGTCCCATGTCAGCGTGACAACGAGCTCACCTTGAACCGACCGGGACGGTGGCGCTGAGAGCGCCGTCAACGTTCGTACGCTGGGCGGTCCGAAGTGACCGGCATTGTCAACTGCGTGAACCTCGAGTGAATAGGCACCCGGTTGGAGCGTGGTAGAAAAAGCCGCTGTGGCACGGAACGTGGGCAGCGTTGGGGCGGAAACATCTGGAACACCGGCGGGGACAATCCAGTAACCTTCGTCGTCACTGAGCGCGAGAGTTGCGGCTGTTGCCAATGTCCCTAGCGCACCCTTGATGGGCTTGTTTGAATAACCTGGCCAAATGGTGTTGGTGAGCAGATCGACGCCGGCTACTTCGGGCCCGCTCTGAGGAGTCGGCATCGGGCCTGCCACGAACTGTCCGCCCGCAATCCGCATGCGCGCATTCAGCGCCGGATCATCCGATGCTCCGTTCGAGCAGCCTATTATTGTTGCCGCGGCACCAAAAGCCCAGCTGCGGCCGTGCACGAGTACCGGGTGCATCAAAACCTCACCTGGGCGCGAACGGTGATTGCATCACTCTTGAGATTCGTCGGGGCACCGTTCGCACCGCGACCAAGCGCATTGCGATTAATGTCGTATTCGATCGCCAGGCGAGCATCGTCATAGCGAAGCATCGCGAGCAGGGCGCAGGTGCTGTAGCTGCGGTCGCGCGGCACCACTTGGACCGCCCGCTGTTCGCTGGCTTCCTGGTCTGGATTATAGCGGTCGTAACGAATCCCAATCAGACCGAAAGCCGTGATCTCTTGCGTGGCGCCCAGGTACCACCCGAGCTCATGCAAGTCGCGACCGACACTGACGGGATCGGCTGGCTCAACGCCGCGGTCCAGGTTACTCGCGCGTACGATCTCTGCGCGAAGGTTCAACTCAGCGTGCGGCGCGAATCGAATCGCGAGCCTTGCGTCGCCTCCCAGCGCAAAGCGGTGAAATTGCTGCGAGGGCGTTGCTGACGAACCGGGAACTACCTGAATCTCCGTTGCTTGCACAATCCCGTCACCATTGTCGTCGCGCCACACCAGCTGATCTTTCGTGGTCGGCGTGCCCTCGTGAAAGCCGTTGCCCGTGTCAGCAGACACTCCCACATCAAGAACTATTGCTGGCGTAATCTCCGCGTGCGTACCGAGCCTTCCCACGAACTCTTTGGTTCGATTGGGGGCAACTGCGGGAAAGACCTTGTCACCCAGGGGATGACCATTCATTACGGCTACGGCTAGTTCGGCGAAGCGGTACCGGCCTAGAAGGCGCGCGCCCAAGTCGAATTCCCCGGGAAAAAGCGCACGCATTACGGTGGAACGGTCGAGAAAGGGTCGGTCAACGTCGAACTCCGGCACTTCGAACCCAAACGGTATCTTCATCAGGCCCGCAGTCGCGGTAAGTCGAGGCTGGCTCGGATCGGCCGACTCTGTCGAATGCAGCGAGACCTCGGCGTCAATCGGGCGAACTTGCGGACCATTAGTCGTATTCGCGTCAATCTCGAGCGCTCCGCTCAATAATCCACGCTTGGCATCGACTCGAACGTGCCCGCGCCGGAGCGTGAAGCGATCTTGATTCAGCGGCTTTCCGGTCGAATAATTGATTTCATCCTGTGAGGCTTGATTGTGCAAAGTCCAGTCAATTTGCACATAACCCGACACGCGCACCTTAGACTTTTCACGAGCGCGCTGCTCTTCGAGCGCCTTGAGCCGAGTGATCGCGTTGGACTGTTCCGCAAGCTGCGCTCGAATTGTTGCTACATCATCGACCGAAACCGATTGCGGGGATTCCGGCCGCCCCGCAGGCGCGCTTGTTTGCGCGCCTGCGGGACTTGTGTGAATCAGGTTGAGGAGCACTCCGGAGCTGGCGAGCCTATGAAGCCATCGCTCGCGAGCTGACAAAGATTGGTGAAGTTTAGCCCAGCAACTAAAACGCGTGCTCAAACTTCACCCCTTTAGGGCAATGGTGTAAGTCCGCCTGCCGGAACCACAACGGTCTTCGTCACACCGGGCGCGTTCGTGCAGGCATTGATGATATCGGCGTGGGTAGTGGGTGTGCCACTGAAGCAGGTCGAGGTTGGCGTGCCGGCAGTCGATACGCCGTCAGGCTCGCAGAAACCATGGTTGCAAGTGCCGGCACTGCAATCAGCAATGGATGAGCAAGCCTTGCAGCCATTGGGTGTTCCGCTGGCACCTGGGACTTTGCTTAGGTAGTAGCAGGTACAAGACTCTGCAGGGCTATATGGACTCAGATCTCCGCCGTCGGCACTGCGAGTCACGTGCATAGCGCAATCAGGGATGAGCCCGACCTTGACTACGTCCGCAAGAGCATCGAAAGTAGTGCCGCCATTCGGGGGTTCGGCCTCCGCATGACCGAGCACCAAGTCGGTGATGTATTTGACCGTGGGGTTCGTGGGCACATTCGAGCCATCGACGCTGGTAATGTATACGGTGGGCGACCACAGGGTGTAGTGACCGTCACGAAGATTCTGCTTGTCGAAGCTGGTGGACGTCGAATCCGGATAGTACGCTGCGTTTTGATTGAATGCCTGAAACGCGAGCGTCTTAATGCCTTTGCTGCGGCTGCTGTCGTAGACTTCTGCGCCCAGAATGCCAATCGTCGGCTCCGGCTGCGCCGATGTTGACACTGCCGTGACCACATCACTCGAGGCTGCTTCCGGCACGCCCTTCCATTTACTGGGCGGCACGTCGATATTCTTCGCCGTCGCGACCAAGGTGCTCTTGGTGGAGGGCCGGATGAACATGAAACTCTCGTTGTTCCACGGGTTGTACGTTGGTGCGAGCGGGTTAGCGGCGCCGAAACCAAAGGCGTAATAAGCTTCCTCCGCCCAAATTGCCGTTTGATCGCTCGCGGTTGGAACAATGAATGTGTAGGCCTGAACTGGGCCCTGGATCAGACCCAGATTGGAACCTGCTGGGGGCCCGCCAAGTCCACAGCTTTGCACGAACAGCGCGGAGATCGCCACGTCAACCGAGACCCCAGTGGCGCCCGTCGTGCAGGTGGGTTCCGCCATGGACGGCGTCCAAGTCGGATTCTCAGCGGTCGAGGGAATGTACTTGAGCGTGCCATTGGGCACGACCTTGGCGCCGGTGTAGATGTCGTTCGTCAACGTGCACGAGCCCGTTAGATTGAACACTATCGTAATGTTTGCGGTGTCCCTCAGGCGGCGGCCGAGATTCTTGAGCAGATTCTCCTGAGTATCACCGGACTCGATATAGACAATCTTTCCCGGCAACGTAGCGCAGGAGCCATCAAATGTCGTGCCGCCGGCATCCGGGGGCGTGGTTGCATCCTCAGCGCCTGCATCGTCAGTGCTGGTTGAGCCTGTAACGCTTCCACCCGCACCACCCAAATCAGGGGAGCCACCTGCGCTATTCACACTGGACGTGCCGCCATCGGTATTCGCGACACCACCCGTTGGACCTGCAACCCCATTCTGGCTTGGCTGTTTGCTGCTGCTGCAGCCTGCGATAATCGTGGCGATTGCAAGGAGAGTTGAAGTGGCACTGAGACAGTTCATGGACTAATCGTTCCTTTCTACAGAACTACGCGGCGAGAATGTCAGCAACGCGGTCACCGCATGACCCAACGTCGTAACCCAACGACGAAAGCTCGCGACGTAGCGGCGCAGCCGTCATGACGTCGAACAGGCGAGCCATGCGAGGATCGTTGAGCTCGTCGAGGGGAACTACGAGATCGTAGCGTTCCTCGGCAATGGGTACGAAGGTGAGACCAAACACAAGTGCCGCATCGCGAGTCGCAATGCCCACGTCGGCGGCTCCGATGCTGACCGCATGAGCCACTTCCAGGTGCCCCGACACTTGAATTGCTGCGTCGCGAGCAATATCGACGGATAGCCCAGCTCGCTTGAGTTCTCGATCCAGCAATCTTCTAGCGCCTGAGCCGGGTTCTCTGGAAACTACGCGCAGGCCCTTCTTTCCAAGGTGCGACGCCTGGGATACTCCCATTGGATTGCCGCGGGCGACAACGAGGCCAGCTTCCCAACGCGCAAAAGTAATAAGGGCAACTGCGCGTTTCGGGCTGTGCCGACGCACATCGGGAACATTCGACTCCCCAGTTTTTAGGTCCACGAGGTGAACCCCCGCTACATGGGTCTGATGCTGACTGAGCGCTTCGAGCGCCTTCATGCTGGAACGTCCTAACCAAAGGAAACGTCCTGGTCCGGAGTGAGCGTTGAGCCTATCGGCGAGTAGCCCGAGGGCTGGGGCGCAACCCATGATGACAACGTTTTGTCGCAACTCGGAATCTGGACGAAGTTGCTCGACTTCGACTTTACCACTCTTGGTCTTCGCGACCAGTGCGTCTGCTGACCGAGCAATGCCTTCGCGGTCGAGCGAATAGGACAGCCATCGTCCTGAAATATGAGCGAGTGCAACACGACCCGCGTTGGCTTCAGTCACCGCCTCTGTCATGAGCCGAGCATCGACCGTCGTTGCTCCAAATAGAGACTCGACAGGACAATCGAGTGCTCTCGCGATGCGCAAAGCGACATCAACGGCGGGAATGGCCCGCCCGGCTTCGATAGCGTGTACACTTTGTCGGGTAAGGCCGATAGTTGCAGCTAGTGTCACTTGCGAGAGGCCACGCGCTTCGCGCAGCTCACGCACACGGTTTGACCCTGCGTCTGCCATATCGGGAATCCTCGACGTTGTTGAATTGATGGTGGGATATCACCGGGAAGCGCGACACTGAATAGCGGCCGCGTCTCGCGACGAACGACACGTAGGACTTACATCATGTATAGGCAACACGCCACGAGAAATATGTACAAAGGCGAACTAAGTCTCTGCAGCGTCATCGCCGTTTCGATGATGTTTCGAATGAGTGTATCCGGCTATTGCTTCCTGTGTCGTGCTCGTTGACTTGCGTGATTCGCTTCACTGACACTCCATCTTCAAGTATTCTGCAATACGCCTGTTAGCGCCGTTCGGAATGGAATCCATTTGTTGGCATCTAACAGGGTGTCATTCTGGCACCTGAACAGCATTGATTGAATTTGCGATCGCCGCATCACTGCGGAGGGTTGACCATGTCGAGCCGTAGAACATTCAGGAAATCAATGATTGCGGGTTCAAGTGCGGCGTCGAATGGTGGCAGGAATCGCTCGGCATCTCCCACCGTCAGCGTGCTGTCGGCGGGAAGCCCTGCGGTTCGATGGGCGTCGATCACGGATGTGAGACCACCGTAGGTTCCGCCATGACCATAGGGAAGCGTGAAAGCGACGCCTCTTAGATCCGACGTTTCAAATGCGCCAACAAGATTGGGCGTAGCGACGGGGTTCGGAGGCAAAGTTGTAGGCACAGAATCACTGTACTTGCCTGTTCGTCGGAACTCGCTGGCAATTAGGAATGCAATACCATCAGAGCGACCAGGATCTGCAGTCTTGTCGGGTCTCCCGGTTGGGAATCTCAGGTTGTGAAACGAATCATCCGCAAGGCGGGGCCCGTAATGACACTGAGCGCATCCTGCCGAGAAGTACGCAAGAAGGCCATCCTTCTGCCGCGCCGTGAGTGCGCTGAGGTCGCCATTCGCATAGGAATCCAGGGGACTTTCCATCACGCGGAGACTTCTCAAGTAGGCCGCGACGGATTTGCCCATGTTCACCAATACGCGCGTGACGGCGTCCTGGTCGGCAGCCGCCATTGAATCCCACTCTGGGGTTCCGGGCATACCTGCAGGTGGGAAGCGGGTTGTGTCGTCGAGCGGTGGCATGGGGCCGAAGATGGCCTCGTATTCAGAGCGATAGCTCGTGAAAATGGCATGTGCCGCAAACAGTCGCGAAGAAGCATACTCGAAATCAAGTTCGACGGGGAGGACCGAGAGCATCCAGAGCGAATCGGCAACACCTGCCCAAGACAGCCACTTGCGATAACCCGCGAGCACGATGCTCGGCACGTTGCGAGTACCGAACTTTGCGCCCTCGGGCGGCACCTCTTTACCGTCTGTCAGGAGCAGGGCTGGATTGTGACAGCTGCGACAGCTTACCTGCTGCGGCGAGAATTTGGGCGTCTCAAAGAACGTGAGACCAAGTGCTGCCGCGTTCGGATCGTCCGCCACATGGTTGGTTGGATCAGGTGGTGGCGGTTGATTGAGGCGCATGGCCGCAATCATGTCCCATTGGTCGCGCGTAAAGCGGTCGTCGTACTTCACGGATGGCTCCGCTGAAGGTGGAGTCTTTCCATCGAGTTGCGCCAACACCTGCCGAAACGCTGCGGTGACGTCGTCAGGCGCTGGGTTCGACAGCGCAAGCATCGGTCTTAGGTTCCGTGCATCCACTATTAGGTACAATGGCAACGCTGGATGCGGGTCAAAGAACGGCGCAAGAGTAAACGTTGGATCGGCAAGTACTGGGATCTGTCCATCGCCGTGGGCTCCATACGACGGGAGATCGCTGCTCGATGCGAGCTGGTTGTTGTCATTGGCAAGTAGCAAATCGACGAGTTGAACCCGGAAAGCGACATCCGCCGCGAGAAGTTCCGAAGTATTGTCGGAGTGCCAGCGGCAGGTGCCACACCAACCAGCGACCGTGCGCAGCACCAGGAGACTTGGATTCGATGAACACGAAGTCGCAAAGGACTGAAGCGAAATGTTTCCGTCTTCTGCAGTAAACTCGAGATTGGGAAGCGATGAACCAAACGAAAGTGTGGCCCCAGCGTCGAGCGCCGCAGAATTACATTCGCCCCCAGCATCGGAGGAAACGCTGGGTTGGGGAGCCGACCCGCTATTGGAGCAGGATGCAACTGCTAAGAACAACGGAAATAGACTCGCGAGGGCTAGAACCCTGAAAAGGTCGCAACGGATTTTCACGATGACACCTTACGGAACGGGGAAAATGTGAATACCGTTCAGCAGTGTGCTGCTGTCCGCAACAAAGAGGCGTCGGTGGACGGCGTCATAGGCGCAGCCGCTTGGCTTGCCAACAACTGGATCACTTCTAAAGAGTGCCACCGTTCCGTCAGGTTCTATTTTGCGAACTGATATGGGGTCTGTGGAGTTCGCTGCTGCTTGGAACTGCCCCGAGAAGATGACGCCACTTGGTCCCGCACAAATTTGGTCCGGTACCGGGAATGTTGCAAGGACAGTATAACCGCCTGCATCAGGCACCGGGCCATCCAGAGGCAGCACGTAGATGCTGCTGTTGCCTTGGTCCGACACATAGATCTTCCCATTGGCTACAAGTACGCCAACGATCTTGGCGAAACCTGTAGCGTAGTCCGTCTCTCCAGTCTGCAAATCAACCTTCGTTACAGAACCCGCCATAGCTCCGCCGGGAGTGCCAGCAAAATAGCTCCCATAGAGCTTGTCCCCTGGTGCAAGGCCTAGCCCAAGGTGGTGCCGCGCGGGATCTACTCCAGGGACCAGCCCAGTATCGCCATTTGAAGTAATATATGCAATCGCTGCGTACGCGCCTCTTGGTGATCCAAAACGCGCAACGACAACCGTCCCGTCGCGCTGCCGCACGAGCTGACCCACCAACGTGGCCCCTGCATCGAGCTCTCCAGCGGTCGGTTCGGTGGCTTCGTATTTTGAAAGGCCAGCAGAGTCCGTCCAAGTCCACACTTGATTGTTCTGGTTGTCCGCGATGTAGAGAGTCGAAGTGGCTTCGTCCCACCAAAGGCTTGCAGGCTGTCCCTCAGTCATCGGGATGAACTTGTCCAAAGAGGCATCAGGTGTTGCATCCTGGGTTCCCGAATCTCGAACGGTCACGCTGGCATCCTGCAGTGGCACGACGCTCGTTTTCCCGCCTGAACTGCAGGCAGTTAGCGCCAGAACGGAACCAAGAATAGGCCCGGGAAGATTCCGTAGAGCGGTGGGGAAGTTGTTTCTCATATGAATAGACCTCGTTGTCTGATGCGAGCATGCAAACGGACCACCAAATGCAACCGTAACCAACAGCAACAGTTGCTCACATTCTCCCGAGTGACAGCTCCACGAATGCACTCTCGTGGTGCGGCAAAGGGAAAAATCATCCCACACGTGTGTGAGATCAGGAAACAACGAATGATACAAGAATGTCTTGTAAATTCGCTTCGGGCGAGTGACAGGTTCGATTTACATCATGTTATGTTTGCACGCCATACGAAAAGTGAGCAGAGCGGAACTACGTCCGAGCAGAGTCGTTGCGATTGCGTCGATGTTTCGTGGGCGCAGCCGACAATTGACTCGCCTGCCAAACGCCGTTGCGTTACCTGGCGCATGTGATTGCGAGACCGATTGGAAACATTACATCGAATAACAGATTGTGAAGTCACTCATGAGCCCAATCTATGTCGATCATTTTGCGACGACGCCACTAGATCAGCGAGTGTTCGATGCCATGCGCCCGTACTTCCAACAGGACTTTGGCAACCCAGCGAACGACGGCCACCACTTCGGTCAAATAGCCCGAGAAGCCGTGGAGGAAGCGCGAGATACGGTTCGTCACGCAGTTGGCAGCCCGAGCAATAGTCCCGTGATTTTCACTTCAGGCGCAACCGAAAGTAACAACTTGGTGTTCCGAGGGCTAGCCGAACGCCAAAAACATCGGCGACGTCACGTTGTTGTCTCATCAATCGAGCATAAGTCCGTTCTAGCGCCAGTTCGTTGGCTTACACAGAACGGATATGCCGCCACTCTTGTCCCGGTGGCCCAGACAGGGGTCATAAACTCGGATGAAATAATCAGTGCTCTCACGGACGATACGTTACTCGTCAGTGTGATGGCGGCTAATAACGAAGTTGGCACGATTCAACCCTTGGAAGCCATCGGGCAAGCAACTCGGAGTCGCGGGATCCTGCTGCATAGTGATGCTACCCAAGGTGTGGGCAAGGTTCCGATTGACATGGCGAGACTCGGAATCGATCTCTTATCTTTTTCTGCCCACAAGATCTACGGACCCAAAGGATCAGGTGCATTGTGCGTCGCCGCCGCCAGCACTGCCGCTGAGCTCGCCCCGCAGATGTTGGGAGGCGGACAGGAGAACGAAATGCGCTCAGGTACATTAAACGTGCCAGGCATTGTGGGCCTCGCCCGCGCTATTGAATTGATGCAGGAACTTACTCCTATTGAGCAGGTAAGAATTCGGGCATTGCGCGATGCGCTGCTTTCTGGCCTCCAGAAATCAATTGAAGGCGTACAAATCAACGGCAATCTAGATTGTGCAGTGCCAGGAGCCCTAAACGTATCGATTGATGGCGTGCGCAGCACCGCGTTGTTGGCCCGAATCCGCGATATTGGGGTGTC
The DNA here is from genome assembly GCA_003154095.1 of Myxococcales bacterium. Classification (GTDB taxonomy): domain Bacteria; phylum Myxococcota_A; class Polyangia; order Polyangiales; family Polyangiaceae; genus FEN-1139. Next base: position 44,539 of record PMCK01000589.1, read on the forward strand.
TGGCGCCGCAGCCTGCGGGGGAAAATCAGCTACGAGCCACGTCCTTGCAGCGATGGGGCTCAATCGCAGCCGCATTGGATCAGCTCTGCGCTTTGGGATTGGGCGCTTCAATACGCCAGAAGACGTGGATTCGGTCATCGACCAGATTGTCACAGCAGTAGGTTGGATTCGGAACCAACCGCAATTTGGAGTGGAGATACAAGCATGAGTCCAACACTTCGTATTGCCGTTAGCTCGAGTGATGGTCGAATGGTGGATGAACATTTCGGCGCGACCGTGCAATTCGTAATCCTGGACGTTCAACCTGACACGGTGCGGTTCGTGGAGAACCGAGTCAATGAACCTTCCTGCCAAGCGGGTGGCCATAGCGGCGGCGCGTCGGCAAGGAGCGTTGCCTTAATTTCAGATTGTCAGGTCTTGTTCACCGTGCGCGCCGGTCCGCCCGTACTCGCACGCTTGGCCGCGCAAGGCATTGAGGTTCACCAGACATCAACGTCAATTGCGGAAGCGATTGAGACACTCCGCAACGCTCGGGTGGATTCTGGCGGGGTCTCTAATTAGTTATACCGAGTGACCATGCGGGTACCGTCCATAGAGCGCCCGGCGAGAAGACTCACGATGGAATGATCGCCAAGCGTCACACCGTAAAACTTCGAGTAATACTCGCGGACTTTCGATGGTAAGTCCAGATCGGCGAAGAGTTCCGGATGCACCGTCTTAGCAACCCAAAGCATCAATAGTACCGATTCGGGGCCGCCGTCCCAAAAGAATACGCCGGCTGGCATTGGATATACTTCGTGATTCCTAACTGCGCGTAGTGTGCGAAAACGCGGATCCTTGAGGAGTAAGTCGACCGAATAGAGGCGTCCAACGAAGACCACCTCCGGATCCCACATAATGAGTTGTTCGGCTGATATCGATCCGCGACCTTCCACTCGCGCACGACCCGTCACCATATCCGCCCCAGCGAATTGCGTATACCAATAAGTGCAGGTTCTACGGCCATGGCTCGAGAGCGCATCGGGACCGCGGAGATAATACGCGCTCGGTCGTCTTTGCTGAGAAAGTGCTCGCGTTCGCGATGTCACGTATCGGACTTGCTCATCGACATAGCTTGCCCACAGGGTTGCTCGCTGCATCGCCCGAGCTCCGAGTACCTTGCCGTAGAGCAGAAGGCTCTCTTTTTGACCCGCGAGAAAGCTCTCGGCGCTGACGGCATCGCGCGTCGTCGATTGACTCACGAACGCCGCAACGCCTGCGCGTTGATAGCATTCCAATGCACGCGGATCCGGGTAGACGAAAGCAACGTCAATGCGGTCGGCAAGCATCCGCTCAAGTGTCGGCTGTTCGAATCGAGTAATCGCCCGCACATGAGGGTCCAAATTCATCCAGGGGGTGTTCGTGTCTCGCATTTGGACGATCCGAGACGACTCGCCCAGGGTCAGCATCGACTCAAAACACAGAATATCATCACAACTCACGCGGTGCGGCCGGTCCGAGACGCATACACTACGGTGCTGGCGATCAGTAAAACAACGTGACCTGTCCAGACTTCGCTCACCGTGCGTGTGGGAACACGCCAAAAGCCAAAATGCGACGAGTGAGACAGGGAAGCGCCGCAATTGCAGTTGGTTCATTTCAATCGACCTATGCAAAGGTTATCCCTCGCTTCCGGCACGCCTCCGCTCACCACAAGCCGACTTTTGCTGAGAGCGATAAGGTCCGGGGCGCACCGGCAAGCAATCCCGAGCCACTTCTATAGTAGGCCCAATAACGCTCATCAGCGAGGTTGGTGATAAACAGCGTTGCGCTCACCTTATGTTGCGACACGAGTCGCTCGTATCTGGCTCCAGCATCGAATGTAACGGATGAGTCAAAACTGTCCGTGTTCAAGTTATCGACGTAGCGTTTCCCGTTATAGTTCGCACCAAGATCGAGTGACAGCCCGCCCGTGAAGGGTATGGCATAATCAAGAAACAATCGGCCCATTTTTTCGGGAACATTGACTGGCACTTTGCCCTCGAGGGCGGGGTTGTTTCGGGCCTTGGTAATCTCGGCGCGCATGAGAGTGAAACCGCCGATCAGCGAAAAGCCCCCCGCGACCGGGCCAGTGGCTGTAGCTTCCAACCCTTGATTGGTCTGACGACCGTCTTGCTTGTAGTAGTTGTCAGTTGGGTCAAGGTATTCGCTAACTTGGTTGATACGGAAAGTAGCCAATGTCCATTGCAGATCGGCAAGGTTTCCTTTGGCCCCGAACTCAATTTGCCTACTGTGACTCGACGGCATGATCTGATATGCGTTTTGAGCATTCGCGGGTGCCGTACCTCCCTGCGACAAGCCTTCCATGTACGAGCCGTACAACGCGAGCGGTACAATTGGATGCACCACGAAACCAACGCTCGGTGTAAACGCACCCTGCGTCGAATCCGTGGGTCCGTTGCCGGGGCATTGACCGGCAGTCGTGCAGACACTGGAAAACGCCCAGGCTTTTGCACGAATTTGGGCATAGTTGATTCCCGCAAGCACGGTCAACCAACGCCACACGGCGCGGTCACCTAGGATGAGCGAATCATAGTAGGTACGGCTCGCATTGGCCGACCCGGCATTGGCCCAATTCGGAGCAAATTGCACGTTGAGCGGCGCGCCGACGTTTGAGGTGCCTAGCGCTGTCTTAACGTCATTGCCCCTTTCGTAATAAAACGTGGTTCCATTGTAGCCAGTGGTAACGTGGTGCTTGAGCGGCCCAGTCGCGAATTGAATGTCGGCAAGCGCATACGCTGAGTCGGTGCGCTCGAATTGTCGCGGAGTTGTCACATAGGTTTCTGTGTAGTCGCCTTGGTTATCAGTGAACGTGCCAAACGTGGTGTTGTAGTCGCGCCACATGGTGCCATGTCGATACGCGGCGCGCACAGTGATCGCGTCCGACACCGGGGCTTTTGCCGCCGCACCTACGAGTATCTTGTTCGACTCGCTAAATGTCCAGGGTTGCCCATATTGCCAGCGCGGATTAATGATGGAAGCGTCCGGGACGAATATGCCCTTCGATGGATTGACGTCGATATAGTTTTGCATCCCTTGGACATAGAAGTGTTGGTAAGCGATATCTGCACTCAATTCCGTTTTTTCAGACGGTCGATACGTAGCCATGGTCGTCAGGAGCGTGCGACGTTCAGTGCTGCCAGCTACAAACGTCTTGCCATATTCCTCATGGACCACACTTCGATACCTAACCTGATCGGAATTGAGCAACGGAACAGTACCGCTGAAGTCGCCAGTGGCATAGTTGATCCCACCACCATAGTCACCGATGGCTATGCTGCCGTAAGGTTTGGGCTTGGGTCGCTTCGAAACATAGTTGACTGTACCGCCGAGCGTGCCAAATCCGTACAAGAGACTGCTCAGGCCGTTCATGGCCTCGACGCGCTCCACGTTCTCGAACCACGGAAACGTGAAGCCCCGGTCGACCAGACCATCGCGCAGTACACCCTGGTCACCCATGGTTCCTCCTCGAACCATCGTACGTGACATGCCACCACCTCCCGGCGCGAGTGGGCTCATCAAATCAGAGACGGTTGGATTAGTTCGCAACACTTCTTGTTCTGTATGAGCATTGCGGTTCTCCCAAAGCGCCGCTCGGGTAACGTTGAGCGAAAAAGGCACGTCTTTCAGCGAAAGCTCCCCGAATGCCCCCAAGTAACCCCGGTTGGCGCGATAGCCGTCGTCGGCACTACCCGGTCGTTTGCCGGCGACCGTTACCTCAATTGTCTCACCCTCCGCGGGTACGTCACCAACGGATGGCGGCGGAGTTGGTACGGCTGAGATAGGCGTTGGACTCTGGGGTGCTGGCGGAGTCCTGTTCGATGTGGGGGATGTGGCTTTGCTAGGTGTCTGTGAATCGCCAAGTCCTTGTGGGCTTGCATTCGGTGTCTCGGGCGCACTGTCATCAGTTGCTTGAACGCCGCCAGTAGTTCCCTCCGGTGCGCCGCCATCAAGTGACGGGGCACTATTGCTCTCGGCCGCTTCCGCCGAAGTGCTGGCGGACGCAGAACCCGCAGGCGTCGCCTCTGTGTTCGTTGCTGGCTGAGCGTGCACGAAGCGAATACACAAAAGTATTGCCACCGGACACATTGCCGTGGCGCACAACACGAAGCCCTTTGATCCCAATCGAGAGTGAATCTGTCTCATCATTGCCCTTCTCCGACTTGAACCGCCATCTCGGCACCAGAGCGGGAGGTGCTCTGCTGTGGCAACCGCATCGAACAGAAGTGAGAGCAGACACCGTGCCAACTGGGGCGATTCCCCCTCAGGATGCCAAACATAACGGCAAGGGCAGCGAATGCTTCGGTATCTTGTGCGTCATTAGTCGAATGCAGCCAACGCGGAGCGTTCGTCAGTGAACAACCCCTGTTGTGAACGTTCAATATCGTACACCGCGAATGTTCCGCACGAGCGCCCAACGTGCTCCGCTAACTGAGCTCGCCCAGAAACACCCTGCGCACTTTGGCTCCGAGCGCATCAATTACCGTCACGAGGAGCAAAATCACGAGCAGCAGCGCCAGGGCCTCGCGATACTCAAACAGGTGAAAGGCAGTCACAATCTCGAGCCCAATGCCTCCGGCGCCCACGGCACCGAGCGTCGTTGCTTCGCGAATGTTATGTTCAAAACGGTAGAGTGATACATCGGCCATTCGGGGATGCAATTGAGGCAAAATGCCGAAGCGTGCGACCCCGAGAGAACTAACGCCTTCGCTCCTTAGAGCTTGCAATGGCCCCGGCTCGACGTGTTCCGTGAGCTCGGTGAAGAATTTGCCGAGCATTCCCGTCGAATGAGCAGCTAGTGCAAACACACCTGCCAAAGAACCGAACCCGAAGGCTGCCACGAACAAGATGCCCCAAACCAGACTAGGAATGGCCCGAAGTGCGTTGAGCAGCAGGTGTATTGGGGTCGTTACGATCATTGGACACAAGGTTCGCGCTCCCAGTAGTCCAAGAGGAATGGCAAGGAGAGTACTCAGCAACGTGCCCGCGACGCCCATCAGTACCGTGTCGATAATTGGGCGCATCCAACTATGGCACCGGGAGAAGTCCGGTGGAATCGAATCGCGAAGGAGCGTAACTACGGTTGCGGCGGCAGATCCGTACTGGTCCCGGGCAAAGCCTCCGGTGTTCCCGAAGGAACCTACCGCGAGTGCGACGATGCCGAGCACGACAAGATATCGAACGGCGCTGCGTTTGCGACGCCATTGATCGAGGCACTGTTCGTAGTGCTCCTCGAGAACTGGCGTGAAGGCTCGCTCTTCGTTCATAGATTCGAGAATTCCTCCGGACTCGCTGCCCGGACCGACTCCACCCAGTTGCGCACGATATCTACATCCGAATCTTTGGCTCCGATGAACGATTCTGCCCGAAAGACGCCAAGTGCCTTCCCATCGCGAAGCTGTAAAAACGCCTCTTGGAGCTTCAGTCGCAACTCAGCAGAGACGTTTTCGCGCACCGTCCACATGTATTCCGGAATCGCCATCGACTCAGCCAATACTCGAACACTACTCGGGGCAATTTTGCCTTCTTTAGTGAGCCGCTTGAAGATAGGCAGCGAAAGGCCTCCAGCGTCCACCTTGTGATTGGCAACGGCCAGGGCAACCGCATCGTGAGCGCCCAACACGACTTTCGTGTAGTCCCTGCCCGCAGCCAAACCCGCGCTCAAGAGTTGATATCTTGGTACCCACGTGCCCGAGGTCGAGGCCGGATCCCCGAAGGCAACGGACTTGCCCCGCAGTTCTTCGAACCGCTGCACCGGGCTTTCGCTCGAAACGACGATGACCGCCTGGAACGTGGGACCAACGTCAGGGTGCGACGGGCGAGCGATCGGTTGAATGTTTGCATGACGTTTTTGGAGAACATACGTTACCGGGCCGAGATAAGCGACGTCGATGCGTCCAAATCGCAGAGCCTCGCCGGTTGCCGCATAGTTGGCCCCAACCACAAGTTTCACGGGAACGTTAAGCTTCTTTTCGAGATATGCGCGCATGGGTTCATTCAGGCGCATCACCTTTGGTGCAGATGCACCAGGCAAAAGCCCCACCGTCAATACCTTGGGGTTCCGTTTGGAACACCCGAAGATCGACAGTAAGCCTACGAGCAGGAGGAGCCATCGGGTCAATGGTTGCGTTTTTGCCACAGGTATCTACGTTTCTCGTTCATTGCTGAATGATTCAAGTCCCAAACACTAGTCGCTCCGCGGAAGCGTCGAATTCTGGCGACCTGCCGTTGAACACGACGGTCCCCTCACACAAGCCGATGACCCGATCAGCTACCGCTCTTGCCGTGGCCAGCTGATGTAGTGTCAGTACAACCGCAAGCTTCGTGTTCTCTACGAGCTGTCGGAACTCATGACACAAGTAGCGAACGAAGGCTGGATCAACCGACGAAAAGGGCTCATCGCCGAGCAATAGGCTTGGTTCACGCACGAGGGCGCGGGCGATGCCTACGCGCTGCTGCTCGCCGCCGCTCAGTCGTTCGACACGCGAGCGGGCGCTCGGCGCCAAACCGACGGAGGCGAGTGCACGAATCGCCAGGCGTTCTTGCTCGCGAGAAAACGGGTTGAGCGCAAACGGGCTACACGCGCCGGCAAAACCCAGAAGAACGTTATCGAGAGCCGACAGTCGACCAATCAAGGCGCGCTCTTGAAATACCGTCGCCAGGCGTCGCTGATGCTCAAGTAAAACCCTGGGTTCCGCTAGCTCCCCGAGGCCCAAAATCGAAATGGTTCCTGCACTACAAGGGAATAGCCCATTGAGCGCACCGAGTAGCGTTGTCTTGCCAACTCCAGACCGGCCAACGATGACCGTGACCTCGCCACCCGCGATCTCGAATGAGATATCTTTCAATATCAATCGATTCGAGCGCTTTACATCGAGTCGCTCGACACGAATCTTCATTGTCTTTGTGGGATCCATTCTGCTGGCACGTCATGCGCGCGAAAACGAACGCATGCCCAATCAGTCGCGAGGTTAAAATGAGTACATTCGCCAAGAGCACAAACTGCATTTGCTGTACCAACTGGACAAAGCGCTGGTCCGTCGCAAACATGGCAACAGACAGCTTGCCAAACGTACGTGTAAGTACACACGAGACCCAAGTGTTCGTTTTGGTACGATTGGCTTCATGGTATGGTTGTCGCTCATCCTTTATCGGAGGCTTTCGCGCCTTGGTGTGCGCTTTGCAAAGTGGCCATTGACCGCGCGTCGAGCGCGGGGCGGAGCGTCCGATGAATTCAAGAATTTGCGAAACTCCTGGGGCGCAGAGCCGCAACACGTTGGAAACGTCCGCGAACGCAATGCCTTCGCTCGGACGGCTCGATTTTCTCGGACGCATGCCAGTGCCCGTGCGACGACTATTCAAGGCCGGACTTGATCGAGCGGTAGCGAAAGAAGCCGAACAACGGGCACCCCTTGAATGCTGTTTTCTGCGTGGTGGTGAATGGTATCAGCCGTTCGATGCCCTCGCTGTTGCCAGAAACGTGGACGACGTACCGGAGATGATCGTCACTACGCTGCAGGAGGATATTCTCTCGCCACGGCTATTGTCATTCTACAAGGCAGGCCCAAACTGCGCGGACTCCTCGAACTATCACCCTGCATTTACATCGGGCGAGCTATTCGATCCAACGGGGACATTTCGAACGTTCGCCGCGGTTCCGTTCGTCTTCTTGATTGATGTCCAGCGGCTCGCGGGACGCCCAATGCCTAGAATATGGTCAGACTTGCTTCAGCCGCGTTGGCACCGAGAAATCGTATTCGGCGGTTGGCGACCCAACGAATCCGTTGCCTACAAGGACTTCAATTCTTACCTGTTGCTCTCGATCCTCCAGGAGTTTGGGGTTTCTGGATTGTTGGCTTTTGCTTCCAACGTCCATCACTTACAACACAACGTTCGCACGACGACACTCTTCGGCACTAATAGCCGGCATGCAGCAACCATTGCGGTTCTGCCCTGGCTCCACGCTGAAATGTGCCCCCGGCGCGATAATACGCGCGTCGTGTGGCCCGAGGATGGCGCACTCGCGATGCCTATTGGCTATCTCACGAAGGGGGAGCGACCCACGCGTGTAGCACCACTCATTGACTTTGTGAGGGGTCCCGAACTTGCTCGACTGTTAGGTCGCAATTGCTACCCAGCTGCAGGCGCCGACGTGCATAACCCATTGCCCGTCAATGCGTCGTTCAAGTGGCTTGGCTGGGAGTACATCTACACTCATGATTTAGCCGAGGAATCCATCCGTGCGGCTCGCCTGTTCTTCTCGGCCCTGAACCCATCGGAACTGCGAGCATGCGCCTAGTTACAGTTGCCGGTGGCCCATCGGTTGGCAAGACGTCGATCATCTTGCGCGCAAGTGAGTTACTGCACGAGCAGGGCCTGCGCGTCGGGGTCGTCAAATTCGATGCACTCTCAACGCGCGACGACCAACTCTACCGCGAAAAAGGGATTGACGTTACCGTCGGGTTATCGGGCTCGCTCTGCCCCGATCATTACTTCGTATCGAACGTGCAGGATTGTCTCGAGTGGGGCAAACGGCAAGGTTTCGACCTTCTATTCACCGAGAGTGCAGGACTTTGCAGTCGATGCTCGCCGCATGTCAAAGGAGTGCTCGCCATTTGCATCGTGGACGCGTTGGCGGGCGTGCATACCCCCAAAAAGATAGGGCCAATGCTACGGCTTGCTGACATCGTGGTAATTACGAAAGGAGACGTCGTATCGCAAGTGGAGCGGGAGGTATTCGCTTACAACGTTCGCCTCGTTTGCCCCGGCGCACATTCGCTATTTTGCAACGGTATCACTGGGCAAGGAGCAGCGCGGCTCGTGGATCGATTGTTGTGCGCTGGAGCAACGGAAAGCCTCGAAGGAAGCCACTTGCGCTTTCCAATGCCTGCGGCTGTCTGCCCGTATTGCGTTGGTGAAACCGTGATTGGTGAGACGCACCAGCGGGGCAATGTAAAGAAACTGCAATTTGCCGATGCCGAGGTCAAGTGAGCGATCTGTCCGAGCTACCGATGAGCGCGCTTCTCGCGAAGCACCCGTGTGTCAGGGAATTCTTCCGATCGGTTGGCCTCAATGTATCTGAAACGAGACGGACGTTTCGCGTGTGGCTGAGTCAACTGGCGGACGAAGCCGTGTTCGACGCCGGGATGGATCGTGAGCAAATTCTCTCGCACATCGAACGCCTAATCGTTGAGGTCGCAACCTTAGAAAGCACCCGTCTGTCGCCGATTCAGCGTCTAACGATTCGAGGAGGCCGCGACAAGGCGGGTCACGCCGAAAACGTGTGTATCGAAGCCGGCGCTGGCCAAGTCGTGTGCATTGTTGGCCCGACGGGTTCGGGGAAGAGTCGTTTGCTCGCCGATATTGAGTGTTTGGCCCAGGACGACACCCCCACGGGGCGTACAATCTTGCTGGACGGTGAGTTGCCTTCCAACGACACACGCTTCTGCCTGGATCAAAAGCCTGTCGCGCAGTTGTCGCAGAATATGAACTTCGTTGTCGATCTGAGCGTGCAGGAGTTCATATCTATGCACGCCCAATGCCGCATGGTCGCTGACGTGGCGGCGCAAACCGCACACGTGATTGCGTGTGCCAATCGGCTCACGGGCGAGACATTCTCAGCCGATGTCTCCGTCACACAGCTTTCCGGCGGTCAGGCGCGCGCGCTGATGATTGCCGATGTGGCGCTTCTTTCGGCTTCCCCTATCGTGCTCATCGACGAAATCGAGAATGCTGGCGTCGACCGCAAGCAAGCCCTCGAACTCTTGATCACAGGCAACAAGATTGTATTTATATCGACCCATGATCCGTTGCTCGCATTGCGCGGACACCTGCGAATCGCCGTGCGCAACGGGGGGATCGCGGAAATATTGGTGACAACTGATGCTGAGCGTAAGAACCTCGAAGCCATCGAAGCCATCGATGTGACACTATCGAAGATTCGGGACCGACTGCGCCAGGGCCAGAGAATCGAGGAGCCCATCGAATGGCCACAATGAATTTCTCGATTCCTCCCGCTTTGGAACTGTTGCTCAACCGACGCTCGGTTCGTGGCCTTGTTGCTCCAGGTCCCGATGACGCAGAGCTTGCTTTGATTCTCCAAGCTGTAACCCGCGTCCCCGACTTTCAACATTTGAGGCCGTATCGATTCTTGTTTGCTCGGGACGAAGGGCTGACTCGCCTCGGTGAGGCGATGCAACGCGCCGCTGTCCGTATGGGTAAGACCGGGGACGTTGTAGAGCGGGCACCTCGAATGCCACATCGGGCACCGCTCGTTGTCGTTGCTATATTTAGTCCAAAGCCGAGCCGCGTCGTCTCCGTCTTCGAACAACAACTATGTGCAGCTTGTGCCACGCTGACACTACAGTTGGCTGCCAATTCCCTAGGGTATGGGAGTGTCTGGCGAACGGGCTGGCACGCTAGTGAGCCAACATTTCACGAAGAGCTTCGTCTGACGACGAATGAAACCATCGTCGGCTTCTTGTACTTGGGTACGACGCCAAAGGGCTGTGACGCGGGGCAATCGGTCACCATCGAAAACTCGCCATTGCCCGAAATTGCCTGGATCTAGGTGAATTATGAAATGGGGCATCGAATTCGAGTACTTGCTCATCGACACGGCTCCGAGCACGTTCGGCCGAGTACGAGACTTCACCAATCTTGTGTTCGAGGACATGAGGCGCATCCTCGCCGAAAAGCCTGGGCGAAACGATCCGGCAATGGCAACCGGTGATCTCGGAATTCGAACCGGGTACTGGTATCTCGAGGGGGACGAGCGGTTCGATGACAGTGGTCAATTTCGTACCTTCAAGGTCAAGGGCGTGGAAGTTCGTACGCCACCCCGAAGCACGGTGGGCGACGCGTGTAAGGCACTGCTCGCGATCGAACAGGAACTCGCTGAGAGTTTGGCCATGCATGACCTGGGTCTCGCTATCGTTGGCTTCAATCCGATCCAATGCAGTTATGACTTCGACCCGCCACTGAATGCTTGGGAAAGGGACCTGCGTCAAGCAGACCGGGGCTATGATGGTTCCCTAGTTTCTACCCTGAGTTATGGGCCCGACATCAATCTTTCGAGTGACTCGTGGTCGATGCAGCAGCTCCTCGACAACGCTCGCAAGGTCAACTGGTACGCTCCGTACATCGTTCCCTTCAGCTTCAGCAGCCCATTTTTCGGGAATGCACCGTGGAATGGCTGGTCCGTTCGCACGCACAAGCGGGCGCCGTTGCGACCTGCCGTTAGGTACTTCTGCGATCCCACCGAGTATGAGGCACTATCGCAAACCTCGAGTCTCGTGCACCCTGCGCGGCTGGCGAGTGAAGTTGGCCGACTCGAGTTCAAAGCGTTCGACGCCATCACCTGCGTCGAACGCTTGCGTGCGTGTTGTCATCTCTTGCACGGCCTTTGTCTCGACCGCGAGCTAGAAGAGCGGAGCGAAACCGCGGATCTCATACTCTACGAGCGAGCATGCCGCCGGGCATTCGATGACCCGCTAATCTTTGAAGGTGCCAAACGGGTCATTGCGGCAGCAAGCAGGGCCCTGTTGCGTGAGGGGCACCGTGAGGCCTGCGAGTCGCTGGGACTCCTGGAATCTTCGCTATGGCGGAAACGAACTCCCGCACATGGAATGCTGGCGGCATTCAAAGAAACCGGTCTCACTTACACGCCAGGTGGATTGCGCCTTCGACCTGCACTCATTCGGTGTTTGTCTAAGGGCGCGTGAAGCTCACACCTTCTCCGTCTGGGCCATTGCATCCGTCGCCTTCGCGTTGCCCGCTACGTAGGACGCATGTTGCCCATTGGGGCTGCAATGCGAGACTTCATTTGGCATTGGCGGCACGTGGCAACGGTTCACTTCGCGCCGCGAGACACTCGACGAGTGCCGGCACCGCCTCGAACATATCCGCGATGAGACCGTAATCAGCCCAGCGAAAGATCGGTGCTTCGGGGTTCTTGTTGATTGCGATGATGACCTTTGCACCTTTGATTCCGGCCATGTGCTGCACGGATCCGGAAATTCCTATGGCCAGGTACAACTGCGGCGTGACGACCTTTCCGGTTTGTCCAATTTGGCAGTCGAACGAAGCGAAACCTGCAATGCATGCGGCTCGTGTGGCGCCAATGACCGCTCCCAATTCGTTAGCAAGCGGCTGAAGGACTTGGAAGAACTTCCCCTTAAGGTATCTGCCTCCGGAGACGATGACCTGAGCTTCCGTCAATCGTGGCGATTCGGTGTCAGCTTCCGTCAATTCGACAAGTTCGATGGAATTCGCGGCAATGCTCATGGGACTGATCGAACAGAATTCGATGGGCGATTCACCGGTGACAATTGCGGCGGGCGCGAAATGGCTTGCACGAACCGTGACGAGTTGTATCGGCGTTTCGATACGAAGCCAACCCGTTACGTTGCCGGCATACAGTGAACGTCGAAATGCGAGTGTGCCCTCGTGCTCGCAGACGCCCGAACATTCCGCGACATACCCGGCATCAAGCAACCCGGCTAGCCTCGGCAGCAATTCGAGCCCGAGGCGGTCCGCAGCCGCTGCCACGAGCGTGTAGTCTCTGGCAATCGGAGCGACACTATCAACCAATGTCTCTGGCACGTTGAGATCAAACGAATCGCCTTCGAGTACGAGCACCCGTCGAGCTCCGTAACGGGCGAGCAATCCGGCAGCAATTTGACCCTCCCTTCGGGCAATGACAAGGACGTCGTACGAACCCTGGAGATACGAAGCGGCAGTGCGAACCATAGCGATGCTTGGCCCCACTGAGTGGCCACCAGTGCAAGTTGCCGCGTCGACTATCAGAAGTGCCTCTGGCATAGCTGAGATCTCACAATCTTGCTGAGTGCTTCGTGAGTACGTCTGCGAGCTCCGCGACGTCCTTTAGCATCGTTACATTGGCTCGAGCGGGTAGGCCCTCGAACTTGAAATATCGCGTCGACCGTTGTATTCCCGGCAAGAGAGTTTCGAGGGCGATGCGTTCGAGCGGCTTTTTTCGTGCCTGCATGGTGGCGGGCAATGCCGCAAAACGGATGCCATCGTAGTACTCGAAGTCATATGCGGTAAGGCTCGAGAGCGCGCCATCCGGTGCCATCACGCGCAAGTCCACGCTGACGACCGCGGGCAGCCGCACCCGCAATAGGCAGCTCGCTCCGTCTGCCTGGCGCCGCACGAGGAGCGCGCCGTCATGTTCGATGATGCTCGTTGCCGCTGACACCATCGGGGTGTTTAGCATTGTTGCCAACATGGGGCCTACGGTTGCCCCCTCACCATCGACGGTCTTTCTTCCAAGCAATATGAGGTCGGGTTTCTCCCGGCGGGTAATCTCCCGAAGCGCCTGCGCAACAATTCGCGCATCGAGCAACTCATCGGAAGCTTCGATATGAATCGCCCGGTTCGCGCCACAAGCTAACGCCGTTCTCAGTATCGCTTCGGATTGAGGCGGCCCCAAAGTGACGACGACGACTTCACCCTGGCGCACCTTTGGGGTCACCCCATTCTCCGTTAGCCGGAGCGCGGCTTCGACCGCCGCCTCGTCGAAGGGGTTGATCTTGAACTCGAGGCCATCAGTAACGACTTGATTACCCTGCGCCTTGACGTCGCTTGCACTATGGGGGTCAGAGACACGTTTGATCGGGACGAGTATTTTCACGGCACCTCTTGTACTCATCAGGTCATTACGCACGGATCATGCCAGCGGCTCTGCTTCGGGCCCAACTCGGACTAACGCCACCGCTCGGTTTTTAAACCTCGTGTTTTGCGTTCTGAAATGTACAAAACGGGGCTTCCTGTTCCCATGGGTACAACTTCAGCGGCTCTTGACTTCCGGAACACAGGTCTGCATGGGCCCCTCATCGGTTTCAACGGTGACAATCCGAACCGGAATGCCGTACACAGCGGATAGCCGCTCTTCGGTGACCATGTCCGCGACATTACCAACGTTGAACTGGCCCTTCCTGTCGAGAAATCCAGCAGTGGTTCCACAGGCAAAAGCATGGCCCGGAGAGTGGGAATTCATGATGATTCCAAGTCCGGACCTGGACAGTGCATCCAGGTGCCGCAAGACCCGCACTTGATTGGCAAAGTCGAGGTTGGCCGTGGGCTCGTCGAGCAAAAGAAACGGCGACTGTTGCACTAGCGCTCGCGCGATGAGCATCAGGCGCTGCTCTCCACCGCTCATCTCTGCACTGGATACGTTTGCCAAGTGCGATATTCCGAGCCTTTCTAGTGCTGCATCGGCCATCGCCAGATCGCTATTCGATGGCAAGGCGAACGCAGGCAAGAAGGGCGCACGACCCATTGCCACAATGTCGCGAACACGAAAGCCAAAGCCGAAGCGCTGTGACTGTGGCACGTAGCCAAGCAGGCGGGCGCGTTGCTTTGGGGTGCAATGCAGAAGGTCGACATCACCGAGTTCAACCGTGCCGGAGAGTGCCGGAATCAGACCGAGCAAGGTTCGAAGTAGCGTCGTCTTGCCAGCACCATTGGGCCCCAAAATGACGAGAGACTGCCCCGTCCTAAGCTCAAAAGTCACTTGGTCGGCGATGGTTCTTCTATCATTCGCTCTTGCCGAGAACCAGCCGCGTTTCTCGGCGACAAACCCGATGCAAAGCCCAGTAGCTCTCATTGCATTGCTTTTCGATTTGCCGGCCCGCTCGGTGGCTCCTGGCGCGAGTTTCATAGCTCCACCCGTTGGCGGCGAAGCATCATGAGCAAGAACGGTGCCCCGAGTAACGAGAACAAGATTCCGATTGGAATTTCCGTCGCCCATAGCGAGCGTGCCGCAGTGTCAACGGCCAGCACGAACAACGCGCCAAGAACCATTGATGCTGGCAGCAATCGATCGAAACGCGGCCCCACCATGGCGCGTGCCATGTTCGGAACGAGCAGCCCGACCCAGCCAATCATACCGCAGATAGCCACGGACGAAGCGGTGAGAAGTGTGGCACAGGCAACGATGACCGGCTGAATTCGTGACATCGAGACACCAAGGGCTAGCGCATGATCTTCGCCAAGTGCCACGATGTTCAATCGCCAGCGGATGAGCAATAGGGGAACGGCCCCTATGAGGGTCGTTACGAATATGGCGGCAAGGTCTCTGTGGGTAGCGTTCGTGAGCCCACCCATCAACCAGAACGTGATTGCTGGAAGCTTATTGGCTGGATTGGCCATCAACTTCGTAATCGAGGTAAATGCGGTAAACAGTGCTGTCACGGCAACGCCCGACAACAATAGCGGCAATGTTCCTCGCCCAAGCGAGCGACTCACCGCATACGCCAACGAAACCGCGAGAATCCCGAACGCAAACGCCGTTACTTGGGTTGCCAGTGTTCCTAGCGAATAGAGAATCGCCAGTGACGCTCCAAAGCCTGCCCCGGATGACGCTCCGAGTAAATCCGGCGAAACGATCGCGTTACGAAACAGGCCCTGAAACGCAGCTCCAGCGAGCGACAGCGACGCCCCAATCAGCACCGCAATCAAGATTCTCGGTAACCGCACGTAGAGCAGTATCGTTTCTGTTTGGGCGGACGCGCCGCGCAATGCAAATCCGAGGCAACCCCGTGCCCATCGAAGTGTCTCGAACCAAGCGATTGGGAAGCGCCCGACCTGCAGCGCGACGAGCATGCCAAGAAAAAGCGCCCCAATAAGCCACATCAGGGCCCGACCCGACTCGTCGGGGGCAGCCTTTTCTTGGAGGCGAGGCGACGCGGACAAGTCAGATCGAACACTGCTGCTAGTCACCATCGGGGTGTGCCTTGCGACGCTGGTAAAGACCCACTATGCCGAGATGGACAAAGGCTCGAAGACGAGCCGTCTTCTGAGCCAAAGCGGCGGTTTCGTACAGAGTAGATGTTGAATTTGGCTCAGTACTCGGTCCACGCCTCGCTTGACTTCCATTTTCACAGGGAAGGTGCAGCCCTCATGAATTCGCACTGCCGCGAAGTCACTTAGTCTGCACGTGAACAACACACCACAGCCGCGCAGGGCCTCAAACTTCGCATCGAGCATGTCCGCCGCTTCGCCGTCGAGGGGATCCATATTGGAACAGCCGGTGCCCCCTCCCGGGCCCTTCTGCCCATCGGGGCGCCCCGGATCGAACTGCTTAACGTCCAGGAATACCGCGCCGTCGCAACTGACATCGTAGAACATGATTTGTCTTGCGTTGGCAAAGTCAGCATCAACCTCCGTCAGGCTATTGGTTGTAAGGGCTACCTTGACATGACCCGATTGTGCCATCGAATACTCTCCTTATAGCTACGCACTAAACCTTTGAATTGTTGGGCGGGCGATATGCTCAGACTCGAATTTCGGAGTAACCCCGCCATCGGCGGCGGACCGCCCCAACTTGTTCCTGCTCGTACTTACCAGACGTTCAGGAGCCACTCCTTGTTCTTCGTGTACTCCATGTGGGTGAAGAGCGCGTTCGCGATGGTTTCACCGAGTTCCATAGCTCCCCGATATCCAATCGTAGGCTTTCGGTAAAGCCCTGCGCGATCGAAAGTTGGAAAACCGACACGCACCATCGGTATGTTCGCGTCAATGGCGATGTAGCGGCCCTTCGAGTGCCCGAGGATGAGATCCACTTCCGGTGTCTTGTCGCGAACGCGCTTCTCGAGCTCCCACAAATCTGCGTTCGTGACGACTTCGATGTCCACGTCCGTGCGTTCCTTCAGCGCCTTTATTCGTTTGTCTTTCTTTGGCTTCGAATTGTCGTCACCGAACAGGAGTAGCACTGGTTTCATTTCGAGTTCAAGACAGAACTCCGCCAGGCCAATCACGAGATCCGGGTGCCCATAGATGGCAACCTTCTTGTCCGCAAAGAACATGTGCGCGAGGTCCATCAGCGCGTCGAGAGCAATCCCGCGCTCGCGCACCAGCGATTCGGGGATTGGCTTACCCGTCAATTCGGCGATGTTCTTAAGCAATTCGTCGGTATTTTTGATCCCAATTGGGGTCGGTGTCACGACACAGGGGACGTTATGTTCCTGACTCAGGTACTCCGCTGCCGCAGCACCTTCATACCGGGCCAGAGCAATCGACCCAATAGCGCCGGACGAATTCTCGATGTCTTCGACTGTCGTTTGACCATGCGACTCCACGGATTTGTCTGGCAAAACAGGGCTATCGAAATTCTCAGTGTCCATGAACACTGTCGCATCGACGCCCATTTGCTGACAATACGTCTTGAGCAACATGACATCACCGGGATTGACCCAGCCTGGAAACACATTGAGCTTTCCGGTGGGCTCGGTCTTCTTGGTTGCAATCGTTTTGAACGTGGAAGTCATGAATTCGTTATAGCCGGTGACTTGACTCCCTTGAAAGCTCGGTGTGTGCACCGGAATCAGGTGGATCTTGCGTTCCGGAAAGCCTTTCGTGAGCCACTTGTTGATGTCGGTTATTGTGCCTTCGATGTCGTCTCCTATGACTTCTGTCGAACACGTTGTAATGATTGGGATCACGCGGATATTGGGGTATCGTTGCACCATTACCTGCACTGCTTGCTCGACGCGCTTTCTTCCGCCAAACACCGCGGCGTCCTCGTGCAATGAACTCGACGCGATGTCAAAGTTCTCTTTGAAGTGCTGTGCAAACAGCAGGCGAACGAACATGCAGCAGCCTTGGCCGCCATGCACGAGGGGTATACAGTCTTTGATCCCAATACCTGCGTATTGCGCTCCGGCGGGTTGGCAGTCGTACATTGGGTTGATAACTCCAACCCTGACTCGCGGTTTGATCTCACATCCCATGACAGTCCTCGTTTCTTCAGTAAGCCTTCTCGTGCAATTCGTGATTACGTGACTGTGTGATCGCAACTTGTGTCACACGCTCTCGGAGCGACTCCAACAATGCCCGCACCCCGGCCGCGTCCAGTGACCCAAGATCTGGGAACCGTTCGCGTAGTTGATCGGCAAGAACTCTTGCATCGGCGAGGAAGAGCCGCTCGGTCGGGCTGCTCGGATTGACCGGAGTATTCGTGAGTAAATCGGCCAAGGTACCAAGAACACCATCGATGTTCTCCGTGCGATCCCACGCTCGGGAAGAAAACTGCCAAAGGCAACGCTCCTGAACGTATCCGTACACTTCGTCTAAGGCAGGGGCTGTCATACGGCCTCCTTGAGTTCCACAACGGGAGTGGCACGGACATCGGTACGCGCGAGATTGAAGAGCGGATTATGAACGGCGTTGTGCATGTCGCGCGCGAGGTTGACGAAGCCCTCGAAGCCCATGTAGGGCCCATTGTGGTATCCGTGTCCATTGACGTACGGAATGTGCAACTTCTTGACCAGTTCGCCGACGCGGGGACCCGTAAAGATGACATCGGGCTTGATGGCGTTGATGATTTCGAAGAATTCAAGTTCATTCGGATCATTTACGTAGTACGTGCCCTCACGACCGCGCGCGATGACCTTCTCGAAGTCCTCCTCGTGACCGAACTTCGACGACATCGCCACAACCTCCACACCCAGGTCGTCTTCAACCGCCTTGGTCCAATGCCACAGGCGGGGCCCACCCGTCCAGATCGCCATTTTGGCGCCCTTGAGGCGTGCTTTGTACCAGTCCAACTTGGGCTTCCACTTGGCATATTCGGATGCAATGAGTGCTTCACCCTTCTCCTCAATGCCGAAAAATGTGCTGATCTTCCGGATGCCCTCCGCGGTGTAGTTGAAGCCCCACGAGTCAATGTCGAGCCGAGGAGTGCCGTATTTGCGTTTGAGTTCGTTGGCAATATATCCAGCGGAGCGCGCGCAATTGACGACATTGAGCTTAGCGCGATGCATTCCGCGCAGGTCGTCGTAGTTGGCGTTGCCAGTGAAGTGAGCAATCACCTGTATTCCGAGTGCGTCCCAATATTGCTGAAGCAGGAACGTGTCGCCCTGGATGTTGTAGTCACCAATGAAGTTCATCGTGTATTCGGAGGTGATCTCGGGCTCGATGGTGCCAACTTTTTCGTTGACCCAACCTATGTTCAGCACATGGTGGCCCTTCGATTGACTAACCCCAGCGAACCCTGGGCACTCGACGGTGAAAATATCGACGTCTGGCCTAGCCTCCATCACTCGCTTGGTAACGGCTTTCACGTCGTCGCCAATCAGGGCGGTTGGGCAAGTTGTGTATAGGATCATGCGCTTGAGGTGAGGCATCTCGTCAAAGGCCTCGTGCATGGCCTTCTCGAGCTTCTTTTCACCCCCGAACACGATATCGGGTTCTTTCATGTCGGTCGACCAGACATACTTGATCTGGAGGTTGCCGTTATCGGATGGGTAACGCTTGGTGTGCCACGTGTCGTACGCACAACCGATGGGCCCATGAATCATTTGGATCGTGTCTTTGAGGACGCCTCCAATAACGAGTTTCGCACCGCAAAACGCGCAACCTCGTTCGGAAAGCGTTCCCGGAATCGTTGGTGAATTCGCGAGCGGCAGAAAGTCTTTGGGGTCGTCGTCGGGTGCCTTCAGATAGATGTGCTTTTCCCGTTCGGGGATATCCTTATCGCAACGTAGTAGTACCATCGGCATGATAGGGGACTCCTTCTCATTTTCAGCTCGAATACACTTTGAGCCGGGGACAGGTCTTGGCGGTCTAGTCGGCATACCAGCATTAGCCATGCCAACTGCCGCTCTTGTCTCTCACCGTGCGCCAGAGCCTGGCGGCAGCCAAACTGAAGCCAGATATCGGCGAACTCTCGTAAACAATTCGACCTCCATGTTCCCGAATGTACGCGGGGGACTATCTTTGGTTCCGTTTGGTACAGAGCAAGCGCGTCAGGGCCCCGTTCGAACATGTACAAAGGGCGCGGCACGTCAGATTCGCTTAGGACGAGAGAGCGCCCGAGGCGTGGCACTCAAGTTGCAGATGGTTCAGTCACAACGTGGCGAGAACGTTCGCCCAGTGAGGAGGAATGGATCTATGCGAATTGCCTTTGCTAGCAACGATGGTACGAACATCAATGAGCACTTCGGCAGTGCAAAACAGTTCTTCTTCTTCGATGTGGGCCCCGACTTCGCCAGGCCGTACGGCAAAGCCGTCGTTGGTTGGGCGAAGGACGATCACGAGCACAAGCTTATGATCCGAGTCAACGCTGTCGATGGGTGCACCCTCATGTATTGCGCACAAATTGGCGGCCCTGCCGCTGCCAAGCTAGTGGCTCGGCACATCCATCCACTGAAAGCTAGACCCGAGCAAACAATTGAGAGTGCGATAATCGAACTGCAACAGGTGTTGTCGAAGCCTCGGCTTGCTCCGTGGTTACGGATCGCGGCCGGTTTGAAAGCGCCAGAGCCCGCTCCTCTAGAGGAAACACCGGACACATGATCGACTTCAACGATGTGTAGACCCACCTTCCTTCAACTTAGGGGGCACTCCGCACGTCGAATTCCCAGCGCCGCGATTCTGCTGAAGTGATGGGTCCCTTTCCGCCCTGAAGCCGTCAATTGCGGCCCGGTCCTCGTGTTTCTTGGTAGTTGCCCCGAATCGAATACGTCATTTCATTGCTAGCCGCCGTTTGGCCTCGCAGCAGAACTCCTGACTTAATTGGATTCGCAAGCCTAAGTTCTGAGGGCAGACATCACGAGATGTCGTCCATCGACGTTATGAGTGGTAGCGTCGACTCTCCAGTCATTGCCTCAGCCCATGCATCGCTCAGCTCACCGAGAGCCTTCGGGTGTTCCTGGGTTCGTTCGACCCAGGATAGACCTCCGCACACCATCGCAAGGCTGACCTCGTTGAGCAGATCGATGATGAGAAAGCCCTTGTTGACGATGATCGGCTGAATGTTGGCCTGCATGAGTCGTTTGATCGAGGACATTCCGATTTTCGCGGCATACACGCACGAACACGAATTGAGGAACTCTATCTTTGCGATGACCTTATCCTCAGTCATGCGCTCTTCCTCGTCTAGGGGAGGAGGTTCGTCGGGTGGGTGTT
>PMCK01000708.1 GCA_003154095.1 Myxococcales bacterium
GCCATCGGCTCAAACGACCACTGTCCTGGGTTGTCTCCTCCTCGTCGCCGTGGCGGCGCGGCAGTAGCCCAGAAGATGGTCACCTTCTCGTGCCGTCAAGACATCAATCAGAGCGCATGCCTCAAATAAACACGAAGGTTAATTGGTGTTTCCCGTGCACACTCCGGCCTTGGTCGTAGTCGATGTCGATGCACATGATCCCGAAGCGGGAGTCACACAAGCGATTGCCGGGCACGCAAGTCCAACCCCACATTTCTTGTTGTTCCAGACTCCGCGTATTTGTTCTAGATTCGTGAGTGCGCCGGTTCGCGTGCTACTCACGAAAACAGAGCAACCGCAAGCTAGTGCGTCGAGCACGGTCTGAATGCAAGTATTCTCGCCGCTAGTCGAGCATGCTTTGGCAATCGCCAATTCACTGGCGTACGCCGTTTGAAGGTCTGCGCAAGATAGAGCTGCGTAACCGCTGCTGCCTCCCGCACCTGCATCGTCGCCCCCTGCACTCTTTGTGCCGCCGGCACTCGTATCACCTGCAGTCGATCCGTCTTGCCCGCCCGTCGCCCCGCTTTGCCCGCCCCCGGAGGCGCCTCCCACCGCGGAATTCGAATTTCCACCCGTGGCATTGGCCACGAACGCTGAACCTCCACTGCAGGCCAAAAGCCCCCACACAGAGGATATAACAAGGAAACGGTTGAACATAAAGGATGACTTATTGCACCAAAACCTAGCGCGCCACCAACGTCGGTACCCAATTGGCCCGACTTTGCGACTTTCTGAGGTCTTACCACATGAATACGACAGTCTTCGCGCGCCGGTTTCGCTGCGAAGTGCTTACGCAATTCGAGTGGGTGAATCGACAACCGGCTGAAGCCAGGGAAAGGTGTGGTCGGGAATTGTGAATTTATCATCACGATAAGCTCTTGTCCGAGTCCAGAAAGACTGACTGCCTTTAACTCACAAAGTCGCCGAACCTCATGTGACCCAATCCGAATATTACGAACACTGAGTATCTGCAGACTTTAGTTCGATTACTTGGGCGAATGAAAATGTTGCCACTACATCGTCAGGTTGGTGAAGAAATGGTCCTCGCAAGGCTCAGCGCCCTAGTAATGATAGTAATGGTTGCACTTGTGCCGACTTTGGGGCTCAATGCGGGGCCATCGTGGATGGTTGCGGCGGTGTGCTCAATTGCGGCAATTGCCCTGGTGGTGAGATTTGCGGAGGAGCCGGCCCCAATCGGTGTGGAAGTCAAAATTGCCAGCCCGCGAACTGTTCACAACTGGGCATCGGCTGCGGCAAAGTCTCCGACGGCTGCAGCCAGGTTATCGACTGCGGTGGCTGCGCTGCACTGCAGAGCTGCGGTGGCGGTGGAGTAGCCAATCAATGTGGCTGTACGGGGGCAGTTCTTGGTGTGCCCATTCACGTCATCAAGATCGCAAAGCAAATGTGACTCGCAGTCACATCTACGGGTACGCTTCGCTCATGGCGGAAGTAACGATACTCGTGACTCATTCTGCGACCGATTCTGCGGACACCGACCGACAATGATACTATGCAGCGCGATCTGCATACATCGGCGATGGCCGTCAACCGCCCTCCACTTAGCTATGCCCGGTCGATTCCGGAGTGACTCGTTCGAGACTGAAGTGCCCCTGATCGATGCGCCTTTCGTGCTTGGCTGGCGAGCCGCGCACCGGTTTCTGATTCCCTGATATTGGCTCCTACTAAACGTTCCATCGCATCAAGCCGTATCCGCTCGTAGAGATGACCCGCCATGCGTTCGCCACAGCGCCCCAAGAATTGAGCCATGTTCAACCAGTCGAGTAGTAAAATCATGGTTATCGACGATGATGAGCGTGTGCTCGTGAGTGTCAAACGAATGCTAGAACGACAAGGCTATTCCGTACTCGTACATGACGGGCGACCGGGTTGCTTCAAGGAAGTAGCTCAATTCAAACCCGACCTAGTGCTCATTGATGTGAATATGCCGTTTCTATCGGGTGACGCATTCGTTGCATTATTCGGGCAGTGCGCGGCAATAACGGAATCCAGAATCGTGCTGTATTCGGCCATCGATGAGTTGACGTTACAACAGAAGACGAGAGACTGTGGTGCGCAGGGTTACATATCGAAATCGGATTCCGGGCTGGAATTTGCTCGAAAAGTTGCCGGTTTTCTCCGTCAGGATCAAGCCGAAATCTAGACGGCAACCACGACCGGGCCGAGCCTCTCTATTCGATGAGTCGCGACATACACATTCTGGTGGTCCGACTGATTCAATCTCATCAAATTCGGCCTTGCGATGGTTCGTGCAAGTTATTGGCAAAACTCGGACGACGTACGTCCGCTAGCTGTCAGTGAATTTCAACTGTTTGCAACGCCTTCGAGCTATGCGATGGTAAATGCCCTATGCGAAAAGAACTCCCATTCGGCATTTGCGCGCCCTCGCACCGGCGTAGCACTACCCTTGCAGGTCTAACACTGAGCCTGGCGTTTCTTTTGTTTGGTTGTGGTCACACGGAACAGGAGTGGCAAGCGCAATTGGACAAATACAACCAGCTTGGACAGAAGACTCAAGGCCAGCAAGCAGAACTCGATAAGGCTAATGCCGAAGTTGCCCGCTTGAACGGGGAGCTAGGCAAGCAGCAGACGGATCTCAAGGCTGAACAGTCGCGGGCGGGCGATCTGCAGAAATTGCTCGATGCAGCGAAGGAACAAGCAGCACTGCTCGACCGCATCAAGGCGCGCTTCGAAGCGCTACGCGAAAAACTCAAAGGGCTCACGGAAATTGGCCTCGAAGTCACGATCCGTCACAACAAGATGGTCATCTCGCTTCCGGGCGACGTGCTATTCGCGGCCGGAAGCGCCAAGCTCAGTAAACCCGGCGAGCGCGCCCTATCGAAAGTAAAAAAGGTTTTGCTCTCGGACCCGGGTCTTACGGAACGCTACTATCAGGTGGCAGGTCACACGGACAATCAACAACTTGTGCGCACGGCAGAGGAGTTCAAGGACAACTGGGGCCTGTCTTTGATGCGGGCGCGCGAGGTACTGCTATTTCTGACCAACGCAGAGGGAGGGGGCGGACTGAACGTGAAGCACTGGAGTGCTGCGGGCTACGCCGAGATCGATCCGGTTGCCCCTAACTCGAGCCCCGAGGCACGGCGCAGGAATCGTCGCGTCGAAGTCGTTTTGCAGCCCGACATCACGGAAATGCTCGATTTGAAGAGTTTGGTCAATACCCCCGCTGCGCCGTGACCCTTTGACCCGGAGGGGTCACGGGTTCGACTTGACCACTGTGGCGATAGCTCAGTCGTCCCGCGATCTAGTGTGCGCTGCTGGTCGGCCATCAGCGGACCGTGACGTTGAAACGGTCTAGCCAGAGGCTGCCCTTGCCGCCTGAAACCTCGGTGATTAGCTCTACACCCTGCACACCGTATGTTGATTGCGCAAGGTTCTGTTTGACCATGTCTTGCAACACGAGAGCCAGATCGAATTGTGTACTTTGCACGCTGGTGCGACTGATATACGTGACCATCTTCCAAGTATAAGAGCTGGCGTCCGAAGCATCGGCGTGGGCATCTTGGTGGTACACGTCAAACGTGAGATTGCCTAGCATGACGGTTGCGTCCTGCGAGCAGCAGCCCATGATATTCCCGGGGTTGTCGAAACGAACCATGACTTCGGTCGTAATATCTTGCGGGTCAGCCGCAGTAGGGGCACCGTCCGTCTGAGTGAGCCACATCGTTGCATTGAGGTTGTAGCAAGGGTTAGCGGACACTGAGACACCGAAGTCGAGCGTTAGCCCTTGGATCGCGTCGATGCGCTTCGGCAAATCTGGACTAGTCGAGGCACCGCCATCCCAAGGCTTGCGTCCAAATACCACTTCGGGCGATGCGTAAGATGTCGTCGTATCGCATGCAGGCCAATCCCAATTCCACCCATATTGCGCCCCGGTCGCCGTAGCGCGTTGAACGAGACATTGTTGATACGTGTAGCCGTTTGCGTGTTGCTTATTCCACACATTGTTGATGATCACGTTGTTGGTGCCTGAGATCGGAAAGCGGAACCAGTCGGCGCAAGAAATATTGCCGTCAGCAGAGGCGTCGAGTCCGGCATCCGTTGAACTTGCATAGGGGACGACATTGACGAGGCAGAAATCTATTGGAGTCGTAACGACGTTGGAGCTTGGGTCAGTGATCTCGATCCATCGAATCGGCGTACCAGGTGTAAAATAGTTACCCGTGTTGTTCCAGCATTTGGTGTTGAAGCTCGTCCAGGGTATCTTTCCTGTGCCTCCTTGCGGAACCGGCGCGCACCAACGCTTGTTCTCGTCGGTATCACCACCGAGCGCTCTGAGTTGAACCCGTAGGCCGCTGGTCGCACCAGTGAGTTGCACGTACAAGCCATCGCCGGTCGGCGTCCAATCAGCGGTTGCAGCATTCGCTTCAGGCGCTTGCCTGAGCGCGAACCCCATCCCTGCGGTCGATGCGTATGTGGGATCGGCTTCGAGTGTGCCTTGTGCGCATAGGCTACTTTGACCCGTGTAACATGATGCACCGCTCGTGCAGTCAGGGGAGATGGTCGAAGCCGAAGTCGTATTTGCAAGCCAGTTGAAGGCAGACCCCGCGAAGACTCC
>PMCK01000225.1 GCA_003154095.1 Myxococcales bacterium
AGAATCTCGATTCTCGCGTCGGCCAATTCTCTATAGACAATGGCAAACGGAAAGCGACTTATGAGGGCGCGCCGCGTGCCCCTGACGGCTGGCCATAGTTCGGGTGATTCAAGTATCTGCTCGATTTTTGCGCGAACGCTGGCAACGAACTCTACGCCCAACCCCAGGCTGCGTTCATCGTACCAGCTTGCCGCATCTTCAAATTCGCGTTCGGCTTCTGGATGAAAGAAGTAGTGACTATCGGCCACTGAAGCGCTGCTCAAGACGCGAAAACACTACATCGCCTGGGACCGTACTAACTCGACTGAGCGTAGGAACTGCAAACACCATCGTCTTGCCAACGAACGCCGCAATCACCGCCGAAGAGCGCCCTGGCTCACTCAACCGCTACCTGGCTGCCGAATTGGAGGCAGCCTTGGACCCTACACATCGTTCCAGATCGAACAACAAGAATTCGAGCAGCTTCTCCTGAGGCGTCATGGGACCAGCCGTACACTCCGAAGGGAATACCTTTCCGGTCGAACTATTATTCTGCGTGTCCTCGACGTGGAAATCGTTAAAAGCTACGCGACCACATTGCTGGTTGGGCGAAGTGCCTACTGGCGTTTCGAACGCGTATGCCACTGTCACCGCCGGATTGGAGATGGTGATCCATGACTGGGAGGGTGGAAACACGGAAAGCACGTCGTTGCGAAGTACCATTAGAGGGAGTTGCCCCAAGGTCGTTGACGCTCCAGCGTTTATGAGCCATCGAGCCAACGCACTGCCGCCAGCGAAAGACTGATCGATAGTCCCAATTTGATCATTCGGAACCGTTCCATCGACCTGCCAGTTCGCTGTCGTCGAGAATGGCGCAATATTGTAGAGCCAAACGTAACTGAAGTGCGTAGCGAAAACGCGCCCGCCAGCATTTGCATAATTCACCAGATTGTTCTGCAGGGTCGCGGTCTTGCTGTAGCGCGCGTCTTGGCACGGAAGAAGTACCATGTCGTACTGTTCCAATGACGCCAAATTACTCATCAGCTGTGATTCAGATGGGGTTCCTGTTCCGACATTTGCGCCGGCGCTGCCGGACCCAGTATAGATGTGTATCCGACCGGCAGCGGTCGGATTGGTGAATTCGCTGTCAGCGACGCCGATCTTGCGAAATATGCATTCGATTGCATCGACGGACCCCGTGGCGATGGCAATGTGCGGGATATCCCCTTCGCTGTGCGTGCGCGGCAAGCGCGTCAAGTCGGATGACAGAGGGTTGTCCGTGCAGGCCACCACGTTCTGAATCGTGACCTGGCGCCGCCAACGGCCGAGCTGAATGACAAGTGGAATGTTGCTCCCCACCGGAACGTTGCCTAGAACGAACTTCCCATCGGAGCCAGTGGTGGTGAGAACCAAGGGGGACCCTGACACCGGTGAACTGCACGGGTCGCAACTCACGGCCGACGTAAAGGTAGATAGAGCCGAATTTGGAATATAAACGCTCACACCGTTTAGCGGATCGGCGCTCCCGTTGGCTGGCGGCGCCGGATCGCTCGCGTGACCAGGTGCGTAAACTGTGCCGCTTACAGTCGTCGTCAATCCTGCATCACACGCGACTTGTCTAAGGCACAGGTTTGTGCACGGCGGACTACTGGCTCCGCCGGTGCCAGCATCCGCGCCACCCGTGGCCGCACCACCATTCGGCGGAGTCCCGCCCAACGACACACCGCCACCAGTCGCCAGAGTTCCGCCTGTTCCCACAGTTCCAGCTGTTACCGGCATTCCGCCTGAGTTCTGCGCGCCACCGACATTGACGGTCCCACCCGTATTGAAGATACCGCCTGTGCTTGTGGTCCCAGCAGTCGAAGCAGCGCCGCCCGTGGCTGCTCCACCTGAAGCGCAAGCAGTCGAACCACCCGCTCCGCCCACGCTGATGGCGTCGCAGGTATTAGTGCTCGGTGTGCCGCTGCACCCCAAAGGCGCCACGACGGCGATGCTCAACGCGAATTCCCAATTGTGCAACTTGAAAGTTAAGGACATGTTCAGTACTCCTGCTTGACGGCGCAATCGCTCAAGCTTCATGTACGACAACTCGGCCATCCGCAAAGCTTGCTAGTCAAATCAACATAACAGCAAGGTAGGTCTGCGGGTCAAGCCTGCATTGATAGTGCTGCCCACCAGTTGCCAGATGAATTCGAGATGCATTTATTGCGCAACACTGACGGCGAACTTTGGACGCATATCTGCCTCGGAGCAGATGCATTGCAAAGCAAATCGCCCGCTCTCACGCTTGACCGGTTCGCTCGCTTTGGTAAACTTGGACCCAAGCAAAGAGGGAACAACAGGTTTGAGAACGGCGCCTCCTGGACGAAAACAGGGGGCGTCGGCAATTTGCAGCGCCGCAATCCGCCGCCGAAGTTCACCGTCGCTCACTCAGCCGCCACCCGGCTGCTAAATTGGGAGCAGCCTTTGGAAAGACGTCAAAGAATTGTGCGCGCGTCTCTGAGAGTGGGTGTCGGGCGTTCTCGTGGACCACGTTCTGCCAAGACGACTATTGCGGATGCCTGTGATTGACTTCGCGCATCGCACGGAGCACGAATTGCAGGTTCTGGGGGCTCTCGCCGATGCGACGAACACTGTATGGCCAGAAGTTCTTGCCGAAGGGCATATAAAGGCGCAACCGATGTCCTTTCGCGACGAGTTGGCGCTGCAGGGCGTCGCGCACGCCGTAGAGCATCTCGATCTCCCACTGTTCGTGAGTCCAACCGTTCGACTTGGCCCGCTCAGTTGCGTGGGCAATCATACGTTCGTCGTGCGTACCAAACGCTGGGTACACGCCCTGGGTCTTGGCGTCCGCGCCCAGCAGCATCTCCGTGAGCGCCCGGTAGTTCGCATCAATGTCCGAGCGCATTCTAAAGGCGACATCTGCCTTCTCAGCGAGGGCGCCTTTCACGAGCCGAACGGTTGCGCCCGCTTCGACGAGGCGGCGAATGTCTCGTTCACTTCGTCTTAAATACGCCTGAATCGTGATAGCCACAGGGTAGCCATTCGAATGCAAAGTATTCCAGAGATTCAAGGTGGCATCGGTGATGGAAGAATCTTCCATATCGAGCATGAGTACTTTTCGCTGTGGAGTCGTTATTAATTGAGCCACGCAATCGACGACCCTCTTCACATTTGCCGCGCAGAGGGTCCAATCAATGCTGGCCCCCATTTGGGTCGGATCTATGGACACGTGTGTGTCCAGGCCCACCTCACTGAGCTTTGGCACGATGTGCAACAAATCCAGTACGCATTGTTCGACGAGATCCGCGTCGCGGACGTACTCGCCCAGGCAAAATACGGATGTGCGGATTCCACGCTCGCGCAAACGTGCCACGGTGTCGAGCGCCTGTGACCCGTTCGTGCCACCTACGAACTGCGAGGCGAAACGCTGCATGAACGCTGATGATTGCATGGCCGCAGTCACCTTTTCACTTTTGGCCAAACTGATCATCGCAGACTGCCAGAGACGCATGTGCCCCAACCTTTCGACCAAGATACGAATTGACGACCGCCTCCTACGTCTTGGCTGGGCGCCTTGCAATGCAAGACCCAGATCGCTGCGCGCGACGCTCGAAGTTCTGGGGATTCCAATCCCAATCACCGTGCCAACACACGGCGTAGTCTGCCGCTCAGGTGCACCGTCGCTCATTCAGACGGTACCCAGCCGCCAAATTGGAGCACTGTTGGCCCAAGCACGCGCGGCTAGTCGCAATCTGCCGCTCGCCCGCGTCGTGTAGCTCGGGTTGACCCCTTTAAGAACGTACTTCTCGATGGCTCCCGTACGCAGCTCTTGAGCCCGTGCCAAGTCGTCGCGCCTATCGTCCTTGGGTCCCCTTGCGCAAGTTAGCCACTTCGACCGGTAACTCTTCTGGTTGGTAGAGCTGTGGCCAACACTGCCTGGGGTAGTCCCGGCTCAGGCACCGCAACGTGGTTCTGGGTCTTCTCGCGTATGGTACGGGTGCTGATGGTGCAGGCGCTACGCCCGTGCTGACCATTGCGGGCGGATTGATCGCGATCAACGCAGAATTTGCCGACTTGCGCGTCTCTCCCTTGGTCGCTGCCCGCTTAGTGCACTTCCCCAATTCGTCGGGCATCAGGGAGAACAACCGGGCGCAGTGGGCGACTAACTACGGTCATAGTCCTTCGTTCACTTCTTTGCAGCGCGTTACGCGCATGGTGAGATAAGGTTCGTGGCTTATGCACAAAGGAGTCCATAACTCTCCCAAAGCTCGACAAAATCGTCCCGAGAGCCGTCCCCCTTTTCCGACGCCTGGGGTTTTGATAGGGTTCACTGACGGCGTCAGCAACCGAATCTTGGCGACGCAAGCAATTGCAGGGCCTTCGTATGAACATCCGATATTCAGCAACTTTGGGGATTGTCGCAGTTCTGGCAATTGCCACTTGGGCGCCGCGAACCCGGGCCATGGGGGTCGGCGACAAGGAGGCCGTACGCCAGCTGTCAAACGAGGCCGCGAGCGAGTTCGAAGCCGGCCACTACCAGCAGGCCCTCGAGAAGTTTCAACGCGCTTACGAAAGCGCAAAGGTTCCAACGTTGTTGGTTTTGATTGCAAGGGCGCAAGTCAAACTGGGTCACCTAGTAGAAGCCTACGAGGCGTACCATCAAGCGACCATTCTTGAGTCCAACGACTTGTGGATAGGAAGCATTCAACAGGAGGCTCAACGAGACGCCCAGCGTGAACTTGACGAATTGCAGCCGCGCGTACCGCGCCTGACGATTCGCATCGAAGGCGCAAGCCCTAAAGACGTAACCGTGAGAATCGATGACGCCGATGTCCCAAGTTCCCTCATCGGCGCGGAGCGACTCGCAGACCCGGGGCAAAGGCGAATTGTCGGACATCTCGGCGCGGCAGAAGTCCATGCCGACACCAACCTGTCCGAGGGCGAACGAAAGGAAGCCGTTCTAAAGTTCCCACAGAGTGAGACTCAGGCGCCAAAAGGTCTATCGCCAGCGCCCGTGTCGCCGAATCCGGCGACGCCGCCTGATTTGGACGCGAAACACTCAAACAACGCAAGAACTTGGGGCTGGGCCAGTGTCGGCGTCGGAGCTACCGGTCTCGTGCTCGGGGCAACGGCTGGAATCGTACTGGCTGCCAAGCATGGCTCAATCTCGAGTGATTGCCCTCTGCACCAATGCCAACAGGCGCAATGGTCGGAGGCGGATACATTCAACAAGCTCAGATACGTTTCGGCGATTGGCTTCATTGTTGGCAGCATCGGAACTGCTGCCGGGATTACGTTGCTCGCAACGAATCCAGAACAAGAATCGAAGCCAAGCATTGGGCTCTGGCTGGCACCCACTTCAGCGGGTGCAGAGGGGACATTCTAGCCATGTGCAAGTCCGATTGGCACATTCTTGTTTCTTGCGGCGCACTGGCCATGAGTTGCGTCTATTCCGGGTTTGATAAAGTCGGCGAGAACGCCGCTGTCGCAGGCAACACGGCCAACGGTGGCGCAAACGCAGGCGGAGGAACTGCGGCAATTGGCGGCACTAGTGCCTCAGGTGGTGCGCCCTCGGGCGGCTCGGACTTCGGAGGCACTACGTCGCTCTTAGGCGGTTCGACAGGCGCGGGCGGGACACCTGCCGCGGGCGGCGCTTTGCCGGCAGGAGGAACAACGGCAACCGGCGGAGGGTCTGCAACGACTATAAGTTGCCCTGGCACCGGCATGGTCGCCCTACCTCGGAACTACTGCATCGACAGCACGGAAGTAACGCAAGCGCAATATCAGACGTGGATGAGCACGAATCCGTCCACATCGGGACAAATCTCTGTGTGCAGCAGCTGGAACACGAGCTTTACTCCGACATGCAATTGGACGGCCACGTCAACTGCAGACTATCCAGTCGTCTGCGTGGACTGGTGTGACGCGTATGCCTACTGTGCCGGCGTAGGCAAGCGCTTGTGCGGCCAGATTGGAGGCGGCTCCAATGGCTTCAACGACTACACAAACGCGACATTGAGCCAGTGGTACGCTGCGTGTACATCTAATGGCACTTACTCGTCTGTGGGTTACCCCTATGGCAACACATACCAAGCGAGTTATTGTAACGGTTACGATTCCGGTAAAGGTGCTGCGGTCGCTGTAGGAACCATGTCTCAGTGCCAATCGACTGTTGCGGGTTACACCGGCGTGTACGACTTGAGCGGGAACGTGTGGGAGTGGGAGGATTCTTGCGATGGAACATCCGGTTCATCGGACAATTGCCGCACGCGCGGCGGTTCGTTCTTCAGCCTCGCCAGCTCCAGCGCCTACTTGGAGTGCGGTTTCGCCTTCGGCGGCTACGGTGCCCGCAACAACGCCAACAACTACACTGGCTTCCGTTGCTGCGCCCCCTAATGAGTGATAGGACCTCGCTCTAGGTTCAACCGGGTGTGCAGCTGATTGTCCGCACGTTACGGCGCGCAGGCCCGTTTCCGTGAGCTCCAGACTAACAGGCCCGGGCTAGGGCGCGACTAATGCAAACTCGGCTGATTTCCGACTCATTGCCGGCATTTCACTACTCGCGACCGGGTTGCCATTGTCCCCCGTCGCCCCCAGCTGCTAGCCTCCTCAACTAGCATGTCCGCAGGGCTAGTTCTGGCAGGTCGCTATCGCCTTATTACCAAGCTTGGTCAAGGCGGCATGGGCTCGGTTTGGCGCGCCGAGGACATGACATTGGGGGCTGAGGTTGCTGTCAAGTTGATTGACCCGGCATTTGCCGACTCGACCGAAGCACTCAAGCGGTTTCGGCGCGAGGCACAGGCAGCTGCCAAGATTCGCAGTACCTACGTCGTCCAGATTCTGGATCACGGTGTTGACAATGGCACTCCATATATCGCCATGGAGCTGCTCAAGGGCGAAAGCTTGGCGCAGCGTCTTGAGAGCGCGGGCAAGCTGAACGCGGAGCAAACGGGACGCCTCACGGGGCACGCCGGGCGAGCGCTCGAGCTTGCGCATGAAAATGGAATCGTGCATCGTGACATGAAGCCCGAGAACATCTTTCTCGTGCGCGAGGGTGAAGAAGACGTAGGCAAAGTGCTCGATTTTGGCATCGCTCGACAAAGTGGCGGGCTAGCGGACAGTGGCGGACTAAAGACTCAAACCGGCGCCATTCTCGGAACGCCCTATTACATGAGCCCCGAACAAGCCATTGGGGAGGCCGTTGACCCACTGACAGATATTTGGTCCTTTGGCGTTATCGCCTGCGAGTGCCTCACTGGCAGGCGCGCATTCGACGCCGATTCACTGGGCGGTTTGTTCCACGCCATCTGCATGGCGCCGCTGCCAACGCCATCCCAGCTGGGGCCCGTGCCCGACGGCTTCGATGATTGGTTCGCGCTAGCGGTGGCACGCGACAAGCAAGCCCGCTTTCAATCCATCAAGGCAGCCGCTGACGCGCTCAAGACAATCTGCGGGCGCGTCAGTGCCCGCCCCTCTGCGCCGCCATCCGTGATTCAACGAGGCGACACGGCCCTTTCGGCCGGAATGTCAATTCCTGCCGTTGCGGCGCTCGTACAACAACCAGCCCCGGTATTTCAAACAACGACGGGGCCTTCGAGCCGCTCGGTGCCCGGGTTGCCTAAACCCGGCAAGAATCGTCTCACGGCGATTGCACTCGCTGGAGTCACCGTTGCCGTCGCTGGACTCTATGGTGGCTGGCATTGGATGAACCAAGGTGCCTCCACGACGGCAAGCGCATTGCCCGTTACCGAATCCGCGCCAGCAACTGTGTTACCCAGCGCAGCAACCACTGCGTCCAGCCCAATTGCATTAGCGAACGACCCAAGCGACGCCGGGCTCAAGACGGCACCGCCTCCGCAACCTGCGCGCGAGGACAATCGCCCACAGAAGCCGGGTCAGCGACACGCAGCGCCGCCCAAACCGGTTGAACCCACAACACATCCCGCGGTCGCCGTTCCAACGCTGGCAAAGGAAACCGTGCCAACGACGAGCGCACCATCGGCACCCACCGAATCAACGAAGAAACCCAAGAACGTCGCAGGAATCTGAAGCCCATGCGAGCCCACCAAGTAATATCGTTAGCCTTCATATTGACGTTCGGTCTCTGGCCCCGAACGACGCTTGCACTGGAAGACAGCGACAAGGAATCCGTTCGAATCCTCGCCAACGATGCGGATTCAGACTTTGAAGCGGGTCACTACGAGTTAGCGCGTGAGAAGTTCACACGCGCGTACGGCATTGCGAGAGTCCCGACCCTCGCCGTGCGGGCAGCTCAGGTCAGCGCACAGGTACTGCAAAGACCCTCGTCATGCCAAATCACGCCGTAACCCTCGACTAGATTCGCCGTCGCACACTCAGACGATGCCTGGCTGCCAGATTGGAGCAGCCGTGGATTCTACTGCCGAACTTGCCCAGCCCGGAATCTTGCAACTGGTCCGGCAACAGCGGGGGGTCCTGCTGCATCCTGCTCTCCATTAACGTGTGAACAAATCACATAAGGACAACATCGGGCACCGTTTCACCCGGTTGCGTGAAAAAATGACTCTCGAACAAGAAAACTTCGCGGCTCTCGCGCGCAACCCGCGCGAAGTTTTCCTCCAGGTTTTGAAGCTTCCCCTCCGGGTTTTGAGACTCGTATTTCGGCCAAAACAGCTAGGTTTGCTATTATCGGAGCCGGTTTGCAGTCACATCAAACTCAATTTCCCGCGAGATTCGCTTCAAAAGTCGGTTGTGCAGCTTCGTTGTGTGGATCCGTTGCGGAGCCTGCTTCCATCCTACGGGGAGCGAACGGGCTAGGCAGTTTGAGTCGGCTGTGGCAGTGAGTCATTGCCGGGGCTGGAACACTTGCCGGTGCAGCCGAGATTGATCCGATCATGACAACAAGACTTTACCGTGTGCTCTTTCATATGGTTGCCGTCGCCACGGCTTGCGAATTGCTCTCCACGCCATCCCTAGCAGCTGCGCCTGCGTCGCACCCGGCGAGCCCAACGCGGCCCGCTTTGACGGCAAACTGCACGCCCTTGCCCGTTGGGAATCTCCCCGTCATCGTGCCGCAGTGGCCCGAGTTTAGCGTAGTAAGCCGCATCGTCGTGTTCAGTACAGATGGCTCTGTTGTGGTGACCTCGGACCATTCGCCCGAGTTGCGGGTCTGGGACGCAAAGACAGGGGAGCTGCGGGGTGTATTGGCGGGACACTCGCGCGCGCCAATATTCTTGGCGTTCAGTCCTGTCGCTCCGCTCCTAGTGACGACGAGCTGGGACAACAGTATGCGACTTTGGGATCTCAAGACGGGTGGGTCCAGCGTGCTCGCTCGGTTCGATGCGCGAGTGGACTTTGCAGCCTTCAGTCCGGACGGGCAAACGCTGGCAGTTCCGCGCAGCCGCGACCTTTCGATCATCGGTCTTGATGGCACCGTGCGCGCAACCATCCCTGGCAAGTTCTCGTATGCCACCTTCAGCCCCAATGGCCGCGTGGTTCTGAGTTGGGGCTCGGGCAATGGGGTAACGGCTTGCGACGCAGCGTCGGGGGCTGCGCTTTGGCATACGGAGCCCGCGGGAAAGTTCTATTTCGAGCATCAAGCGACATTCAGCCGCGACGGCGCAGTCGTCGCGTGGAGTCGTCTGGACCAGCAAGTGAACATTTCCGACGCTCGCACCGGACGGGTGCGCGAAGAGATCCCCTTACAAGACAACGCCTGGTCGGTCGCGTTCTCGCAGGATGGCACGCGCCTCGTCGTCGGGCTTCGCAGGGCAATCGCCATCTTCGATTACCCGTCGCTGACCAAACGTGGAATGATTGCGGACATCTCGGGGGACGACCTCAACTTCTCGCGGCGTGCCAACCTGATTGGAACCACCAATGACAGGGGGCTCAAATTGGTGGACATGAGCACTGGGGAGGCCGTGCAGAACTGGAAGGAAAACGACAACGTTTCCCGCGCAATCAGCCCCGACGGCAAGACGATCGCCGTCTTGGGTAGTTTTTATGGCGGTGGCCTCATGTTGTACGATGCAGCCACCGGCGCGCACCGCAAGTTCGGAACCGAGCAGTATGGAATCTACAATCTGGCCTGGAGCCCCGATGGGGAGTCGATTGCCGCAACGTCCATGAGCGAGCTCTCCGAACACGAGAACCTGGTTAGAATTTGGGACACGCGCACGGGTCGCGTGAGTAAGGTGCTCCTCGATGACAACCAGCAGCGGATGTTCCCCGGCTATTATGAGGTCGCGTGGAGCCCGCGCGGTGACCGTGTTGCTCTGTCTACACTGACCGATGTGACGCTCTGGGATCCGGGCAATGGAAGGCGCCGCGCCATTCTAGGCGACGACAGCGACTCCACTTCCGGACACACGCTTGCGTATTCGCCGGACGGGCGCGAGTTGGCGACGTCAGGCGGCAAACACTCCGAGATCCGAATCTGGAACCCTGCGACAGGTGCCAAAGTGCGGGCGTTTGCGAGCGGGCTTTCATTCGTGTGGAGTCTCGCGTACTCGCCCGACGGAACGCTGCTCGCAGCGGGCGGCGTCGGTGTCGTCAAAGTTTTCGATGCAGCGGGTAGGGAAAGGGAGACGTTCAAGGGTTCGTTTCGGGGCTCGCAGCGTATCGTGTGGTTGCCGAAGGGATCAGGAATACTGGTGGGCACCCAAGACGCATCAGTCGTGGCATTCGAGTTCGGCTCTCAACAAGAGAAATGGGCCATCTCGCTGGAAAAATTGGCGCAGATTCGATCTATGGACCTCAACCGCAGTGGAACGGTGCTGGCCATCGGAACCGAGGAACATGGGCTCGAGCTCTGGGACGTGACGACACGTACGAAGAAGGCGGATGTCCCCGGGATGCCCGTACCCGTTTACTCCATAGCTTGGCACCCTTGGGCGCCGGTGTTTGCGGCAGCGGGCGGCGCAATCGAGCTCGTGCGCACGGACGGCGCAACAATCATGGTCCGCCCCGTCGACCTGCCACGCAAGAAAGCCAGCCTTGTCTACACCCCGAGCGGGCTTTACTCGGGCGATCCGGAGACGTTTAGCAAGCTGCGGTTTCGCGCCGGTTCGGACTTGATTAAGTCGCCATTGCTACGTGCCGAACAGGTGCAAAATCTCTATCGACCGAACCTGCTCGCGGAGTTCTTAGGAGGATGCCCCGTCGGACACTGACTTCCGTTCGACTGCGCATAGGAACTGCAAAGACCCTCGTCCTGCCAAATCGCACCGCAACTCTCGACTAAATTCACCGTCGCTCACTGAGACGTTACCGGGTGGCTAGAGTGGAGCAGCTCGGTGTCGATCCTAGCGCGGGAATAAGGCACCAGCGATCGGAACGAGTACTTGGCCAGTCTCTACGAGTCTGGCACCAACACGATTTTGCCGGCAACTCCCGCCTTGTCCATAAGATCATGCGCTTCGGCAATCTGCGTGAGCGGAAACTTGGCTCCGATGATCGGCCTTAATTTGCCTCGATTCAAAAGTTCGAGAAGCTTACCGAGATCTTCCTGAATGGTCGTCTGATCGTGGATTCCGTAGAAGCAACAAGCCTTGCCGTCGGGTATGAGCTTGTAGAGCCCCAGACGCAGGAAAGTCGAAAGAATCGCTGGCTTGCCTTCCTTGGCTGCGCAAGAGAAATTGTAGGCGACGAGCGTTCCTCCCTTCTTGACGACACTGTGCGACTTGCCCAAATGCGCGCCCCCGATCGGGTCGAAAGCGGCATCGACACCGCTACCCGTCAAGTCGAGGACACGTTTCACGAAATCTTCACTCTTGTAGTCGATCGG
>PMCK01000034.1 GCA_003154095.1 Myxococcales bacterium
CTGGGCGATGCGGCTCTGCGATTTCCCTCAGGGCATTTTTGTCATGGCGCTTCAAAGCGCTACATTACCGAGCTTGTCGCGGCTCGTCGCACGGGGCGAACTCGATGCTGTCGCCAAGACCTTCGCCTTTGGCATGCGATTGACCCTATGGATCACAATTGCAGCAAGTATTGGCGCCATCGCACTTGCAGAGCCCCTCGTTACGCTTATTTTTCAGCGCGGACAATTCGATTCTGTGGCGGCGCGAGAGACGGCTCGCGCGTTCGTGGCACAGGGTTTGGGAATTTGGATGGTCGCTGCCGTCCGACAGCTTGTTGGCGTGTACTTTGCTCTAGGCGACACAAAAACACCTGTTCGCGTTGCGGCAATTGACCTCGTGGTGTTCATCTTGGCCGCCCTGTTTTTATTACCAAGATTTGGCCATGTGGGCGTCGGTCTGGCGGTTACTATCGCCAGTTTGGTCCAAATGCTTCTGTTGTGGGTCGGATTGTCAAAGCGACTGCCATCCATGCACACTCCTGCAATTGTCAGATCATCGCTACGAACAATCGCAATCGCCATCGTAGCTTCGCTGGTTGCGCGATTTGCAATCCACTGCCCACCCGTAGCGGGGCTGGCACATTTCTGGGGCCGAATCGTACCTGGTCTTCTCGGCGCAATTGTATATGCGCTAGCGTTTCTTGCAATATCTCGCTGGTTAAAGTGCGACGAACTCTCTATGCTAAAGTTTGGGCGTCGCTCTGCAAGATAGCGCCGCGGAACTCGCAGGCAGTCATTCCGATCGTATATATCGATCACCTCGACCCAGTCGGCACAACTTCCAAGTATCGGCTAATTCTTGGCGAATATGGTTTGGCATTCTTGCTACGGCAATTCGAAAACCCCTACGGGTGAGA
Organism: Myxococcales bacterium; assembly: GCA_003154095.1. Classification (GTDB taxonomy): domain Bacteria; phylum Myxococcota_A; class Polyangia; order Polyangiales; family Polyangiaceae; genus FEN-1139. The sequence continues at coordinate 897 of PMCK01000034.1, forward strand.
GCCGAGCCGTGCGCCGCGAGCCATTTCTGCACCATTTCTGGTTCGACTGGCCACATCTTCGAAAGCAGCCAACCCACGGCCAAATCGATTTCGCGATTATTGAAGTTCAGTGTGTCTGGCATTGTATCAAGGATATCGAACACTGCCGCGTAGTGGCTCGTAACAGAATGGTGGATTTGACCAACCGACAAAACCAACGCCGCACGCACAAGGTTTGGGACTGTTGAAACTATCCAGGCCTGTAACCTACTTCTGAGGATCTCAGGTGAATTGACCGCAAACCAGGTAGTAAGTACTCGCAGCACTAACGCGTCGCGAGTTGAACGAGGGATACGCGAATCCGCATCGAACCAGGCCTGCATTCGTTCAATATCGCTGAGACCCAATTCCGGGAATGAAATAGCTCCAAAAAGCGCCAGAGAAATGATTGAAGCGTCGCTTGGGCTTCGTTGTAGCAACTCATTAATCATCAAACGACGCGACAACGAATCGAGCTGTGCGAGCTCATTTGAGAACCACCAAACTTGCACCTCACGAAACAGCGCAGCCATTTGGGGTTCGTTACCAATCCCGAAGAATTGATGCGATCGTGCCTGCAACGCACTTGCTGGCGTTAAGCAACGGAGCCGAATCGCCAAATCATCCAGCAGAAGTTCGAAATTGGGAAGTCTTCGCGCAACCGGCATTACCGCTGATGTTCGCGAGTTGTTGTAACGATTGGAGCTCTTCGAATCGGTAGTGTCGTCCAAGTTTGCCGTGCCAGCGCCCTCTAGGAACTAAAACGGCTGACACTCGTCCGGGTAAAGAGCGTGGCCACGCATGACGCGAGAGGCCCCTACCTTTTCCGAGCAGCCAAACCGAACAGGCCAATGAACCAACGATAACCGAGACAAAAAAAGAACGGCGCAGGGGGGTGTCGTTCCCCGCGCCGTTCCAGCGTCCGTACCACAGCCCCGTTGAGCCCCAGGTTCTGCAGCCAAACGCCCTAGTTTTGCGGATTTTTGTCCTTGTACATCACGTCGCGGCCGGCAAACCCGCGTTCAGCATGCCGTGTTATGCGTCACGGGATACGGCTCACCGCACGGTCCCGTTACAAGAGACTGTAATCGATTTCATCTAATTTCCGTATACGCTTCAAATTTGCCGGAAACATAGATCCACCGGTTGAACGACTTTTGGGGTCTGCCTCGCCCACTCGAACGGGCAACGGATTCTTGCCATTCAAAATCTGCGACTCAGTGTTCCCGCTCTTCGCCTTGCGGGTTGACTTGATGGCGATCTTTCCTCCAGCGATATTGTCTCGAAATCGTTTGGACCAACAAGCTGTATCGCACCGAGTTACAAGGAAACAGGTCCGATCAAACAATTGTCATCGGAATTAAGTCGCGAGAGACCATTAGCGCTTGATTGTCCCAAAGTGGCGTCAATAGAATTCATGACTGGAAGTCGTCCGACATTGCGCCCGAAAAGCTTGACGTAGCCAATACCGAGTGACATACGCGGACTCGTGAAACTATCCTCGCAGACAGCCACGACGCAAGAATCTGCGCACGACCTGGAACTCGTCGTGCATCGTGCAGGTCGGGGAGGAATGGCCGTAGCGGTAGCTAAGGTATACTTCATCTTTGCGGGACTTGTGCAGCAGATTCTGTTGCCACGCGTTTTGGGTGCTGCTGGATATGGTGGCCTTTCGCGGGTTTTTTCGTTTACGAGTATTGCCTACAATTACGTCGTCTCAACATCGATACAGGGCTCTAGCCGGGCTGTTGCCCGATCACCGCTACCGGAAAGAAATTACGTAATCAGACGAGTCCTGCGCTTGCATGCATTGGCCGCGTTACCAATTGGGCTGGCGATATGGCTGCTCGCACCAGTCGCTGGGCACTGGCTAAA
>PMCK01000232.1:0-13025 GCA_003154095.1 Myxococcales bacterium
GTAAAGGTCCTCGATTTTGGCCTGGCAAAAGTGGCTGAATCCAGCCGTTTGACTAGGCCCGGAGTCGTTTTCGGGACGCCCCACTACATGAGTCCGGAGCAGGCGGGCGGCGAAAATTTCGATCATCGTGTGGACATTTACGCATTGGGCATCGTCATGTTCGAAATGGTGACGGGTCGTGTTCCGTTTGAAGCCGACACATACATGGGTGTCCTGTCCAAGCACATGTATGCCGCGCCTCCGAAGCCGCACGAATATCACGCACCAGCAGGGGGGCTTGCGGGGTTTGAAGAAATTATTGCGGGATGTTTGGCAAAAAAGCCGTCCGAGCGCTGGCCGAGCATGACCGAGCTTGCGCGAAGACTCAATACACTGGCCAATACGCAGCCCATTCAGAACCTGTCCAAAGCTCCTCCAAGTGCGTCAGCATCAGGACCGACCGAAGGCTTACCAAAGTTGGCTTCAGTACAATCCCTGTATTGGTACGCGGTGCTCGTAGTACTCTATTTCTCATTCGGGCTTGTCCTTTGCTGGCTCCTAAGTACGCATCAATCTGTCCCGGCTCCGGTATTGCGGACCAAGTCAGCCGACAGCATCGCCAGCTCCGGCCCTGTTGCTTCGCAGTTGCCTTCTGGACCCACTAACGCGGGCTCGGGGTCGCCCAGTGCAACACAACCTGCAGCTGACCCCAATCCGCCAGTGTCGGCCACAACGGTGGGGCAGCTTCCGAGTCCGGCCTCGGCGGGACGTCGGCCCCCGCCAACCAGGAAATCCCGCACGGAAAGCAAGGCTTCTGTCAAAAATAAGAATCACCCGTCGCTTCAAAGTGGCGGTATCGCGGACCCTTGGGCAAAATGATCGTTGCGCGGCCGATGGATGCGCTAGACTCGCAAAACCTTGTGGTGTTGATGCTTACTTAGGACCTTTACAAAAAGAGTTCGATCGTGGCCAAACAGCAGCTACTTCTCGTCGATGCCGACCCCCGCAGCGTGAGGGTTCTCGAAGTTAGCCTTCGAAAATCCGGTTTCAGCGTTACGACTGCAACCGACGGGGTTGACGCATTTTCGAAGATTCAGTTTTCTGCACCGGATTTAATATTGGCGGACACGCGCCTACCCCGAATGGATGGGTTCGAGTTCGTAAAGCGACTCAAAGAAGACCCGGAACTCATGAACGTGCCGGTAGTCTTTCTGACCAGTCAGCGTTCAATCGAAGACAAGATCAGAGGTCTCGAGCTCGGCGTTGAAGATTACCTGACCAAGCCGATATTCGTCCGAGAGCTTACGGCGCGTGTCAATCTGCTGTTGGCCCGTAGGACTCAAGAAAGCATGGCTACCACTGTCACAAGTGGCCCACGCACGCGCCTTTCAGGTTCTCTCGAAGACATGGGCCTCGTGGATCTACTCCAGACATTCGAAGTAAGTCGCAAAAGCGGGGTCGCCCGGGTACGTGAGCCGCGCGGCATCGAGATCGTCATCTACTTTCGTGACGGAAAAGTTGTTGACGCCGAATTGGGGCGACTCCGAGGCGAAGAAGCGGTTTACCGAGCACTCATTTGGAGTGTCGGCACGTTTGAAGTCCAATTCCGTCCAGTGACGAATGAGGACATAATTCCCACATCGACGCAGGGCCTACTGATGGAGGGGATGCGCCGCGTCGACGAGTGGGGCCGACTGCTCGAGCAGTCCCCGCCGCTCGAAACGATATTCGATATCGATCGCGACCAACTAGTCGAGAGACTAAGCGAAATTCCCGATGAATTGAACGGTATTCTTCGCCTGTTAGATGGGCGCCGCACTTTACTTCAGGTCGTCGACGAGTCACCCTTCGAGGACCTTTCAACTCTATCAACAATCACCAAACTCTTTTTCGAAGGTCTGTTGGTAATTCGGGAGAAGGCTGTTGAGGGACCCGCGCCGGAAGAGGATGACGGCGTGGTGCCCAGCGTGGACGGGGAAAGCATGCCGCGACTCGATCGCGCTATGCGTGAAGGTGACGACGAGATTGTTCCGGGGCGGGAACCGAGTGAGCCTCGCATGCCCACCCGCTCGGGGGGGCGTTCCTGGCGGCCCTCTGCGCCTCCCGTGATGGAATCGGCACTCTTACCGAATTTTGGTACGGAGCAAAAAATCGCGATCGCGCCGGCAATAGTCATAAATCCGCCCGTGGAGCAACAGCGGCAAGATAGTGAATCGGTCGCCGTCGCCGCTGACGCAACTAAGGCTGCGGCAGCCGCGCAAGTGCGCGAAGTACCTTCGATCGAACCGACGATGCCACTCGGTATGCCGCCGCGCCCTCGCCAGGATGTCGCAAAACCGCTTGAATCGATCGAGCCGACCAAGCCCCTGGAGTGGGCGATACCCGCGCGAGTCGTGGAGCCTGCTGCCGAGTCCCTTGGAAAGAAGCAGCGCTACGAGCCAGCGCACGCTCCACCGCGTGCTCACGAATCAAGTGACCAGTCGGGTCCGACCGTGCGGTTTAGGTCAGACTCGACAAAGCCTGTTCCGACGATCGCTTCGAAGACTAAGAGTGACGTTGCCGCTGACAGTTCGTCAAACGCGCCCGTGCCCGTACCTCCGCCCACACCAGTCAAAGATGAACTGGCCGATCGCAGGGCTCTGACTCGCCGTGATGAGCTTGTTGACGCTTTTTTCGATGCCGGAGCAACCGATGAATTCCCCGAAGACATATTGGCGCCGCCGGCATCGGACCGCGAGGGGTCGGCGGCCGCAGTCGCTGAAATCTGGACACCAGAGCAAGAGCGTCGAAGGAGGCGCGCGTCGGCGGCCGTCATCGTAGTCGTTGCAGCTGGGATATCTCTCCTGGGCGCCGGACTTGCGCTGAGAGGCACCAAGTCAACGGCCGCGGTACCTGCAAACCTACGTGCTGACGCAGGCCTAGCACTGCCCGCATCGGCCGCACACGAGGTGCCATTGATTTCTCCGCCGCCAGCGCCCCCGGCCTCGGAAGAACCTCAAGTCCAAGGCAGTCACGAAAGCTCGAAGACCCACGCTTCAGGTGATTCAACGGGCACTCTCGCTGGCTCGAGTCGCCCAAGCGGCAACACACCCAAGGTATCGACCATATACGTCGAGCCAGCCTCACCTAAGGCAACGCCAGGATCCAACGCTGAACCGACGGGGCAGGCGCGACATTCAAAAGACCCCGGTCAAGCCACCCATCGGCCGCCGACCGCGGCATTCCCGGTTGAGTAGTCGCACCGATTCTCAGACCAACGAGTACCGTTCGGCGCTTCGATCAGTATCCGCTCGGGCGCTCATCGCGCAGGAAGCGTCGTATTACTGCCTCGAGCTGCTCGGGACATTCTTCCTGCGGGCAATGGCCTGAGTCCAAAACTTCAAAGCCCGCACCGCGCATCGTACGTGCAATCTGCTGACCAACGCCCGCCAACTGCAGTTTGTCCTTCCGACCCCAAACGACCAGGGAAGGGGTGCTAAGTCGAGCCTTATCCGCTGCTACGGGCCGCACGTCAATCGTCGCCCGTAAGGTCGCTAACAAGCTACTGCGCGCTGCGGGCGCACTCAACGGTTCAAAAAAAGACTGAATTCTCGCAGGCGGTATGTCTGCCTGGGTATCCACTAGGTATTCCGAAAAAAAGCGATGATAGGCTCGAATTCCAAGCAGTTGTTTGAATACGAAACCACCAACGAATGGCAAAAGCAACAACCGTTGCATCTTTCCGAGCGGGGGAACATTGCAGACTGCGTCAACGAGAACGAGCCTCGTTACCAATTCCGGATGCCGGGCGCCCAAGGTAATAGCGACTGCACCTCCCAACCCGTGCCCAACAACAGCTGCCCGCGCGAGGCCGAGGCCGCTGTACAAATCAACTAGAGTCTCCGCGAAGGCGACGATGCCGTACGGATAGCGCCGCGGTGCCGGCTTTTCGCTGTTGCCAAAGCCTGGTAAGTCGGGCGTTACCACATAGAATTCGGAACTGAGTTCTTCCGCGATGTTGTCCCAGGTGCGCGAATCTAGAAATAGATCGTGAATTAGAAGTACCGCTGGGTTTGAAGCTTGTCCCCGTTCCGTGACACGAATGCGCACACCGGCACCCAACAGGTCACGAGACAACGACGGCATCTACGGTCTCGGATAGCACGAAGACTCGCAATGCGATCCCCGCATGCGAGAATCACTGATCACGAGTTCAGCATTTGGCTAGCTCAGTGCCACAACCTAGGGCAATTATTCCCCAAATGTAGGGTTGGCATGCGGCGGTCCATGAATTGCAATCGAGCTAACACAGATGTGACACAAAATGTCCTATCAAATTGATCGTCTAGCCTCCATGGAGCTAGATAGCTTTCGTCGCAAAAAAAACGGATCAATTCGCTTTAGGTGATCCATTGAGTGGAATATATTCGGTTTCGCTAAGGAGCTCCTCCCTAGCGAAACGGATCTGTGTACATGCCCCCAACGCTCGACGATTCAGCGCTAATCCGGTTAGAGAAGAGCCATGCCCGTGGGCTAACTTCGGCTGAAATATTAGCGGTTTTTGCCGAACACGAACTACTCTTGAGCGAGGCATCGCTCCGGAAGTACGTCCAGCTCGGCCTGCTACCTAGGAGCGTCAGAATTGGTCGAAAAGGCAAGCATCAGGGCTCGCAGGGTATCTACCCGGTTAGTGTCGTTCGACAGATCCTGCGAATCAAAGCCATGATGGCGCAAAACTACACAATTGAGCAGATCAGGCGTGAGTTCTTGTTCGTGCGCGCGGATCTGCAATTGCTCGAACAAACACTTACCCAGATTTTTGCAAAGCTTGAGCGAGTCCTCAAGGACAAGAAAGGGGTCTCGATTCCCCAAGCGATGACTCGCAGTATCACCGATGCGCGTTCACTTAGTCGGGAACTGCTGTCGCGCTTGCGCACGATCGAATCCCGATTGACGACTCCTCGACAACTAGATCAAGCGGCTGCGTCCTGATCAATGAATATTCGAAACAGTCCAAGACTAACTTACGAATTGCCCCAAGTGGCATTTGGGCTGGCAACTAAAGGTTGCGCAGCCGAGGCAAGATGAAACCGAGTGACCGGAGGCATGACATGAGCTCGAAACTTCAAGCGAACACATCTTCAGTAGAAGCGGTCGCGGAACCTTCTTTGCCCACCGATGGAGCAACGGCGCTACGTCCCGACGAAGACGGAATAACCCGTGAGCAGCGCCGTTCGCGGCGCAAGCGGGAAATACGGGCGCGCACCATCAGCGTCAAGCGGATGACAAAGCGCGAACTCGAGATTGGGCGGCTACTTTACCCCGAGAACGGTTATTGGAGGCCACGCACCCGAGCGGAGTGCGCCGAAGGTCCGAGGCCATGTCCCTTCGTATCATGCAAGCACCATTTGTTCGTCGATGTCTCGGCGCGCACCGGCGCCATAAAACTGAACTTTCCCGATCTGGACGTGTGGGACATGAATGAGTCGTGTGCGCTTGACGTGGCGGATCGAGGTGGGACCACTCTGGAAGACGTCGGTGCGATCATGAATCTGACCCGCGAGCGAATTCGGCAGGTTGAAGTCAAGGCGCTTGCGAAGCTTGAAGCATTGCGCGACATGTTGGCTCTGCGCGACTACATTGACGAAGGCCCCGTCGGTAAGCGCCGCTTGCCGAAGTTGTCTGCAGTCGACTGTGAACCTGTCGTAAGTAGCGATGACGACGACGAGGAAGAAGAGGATATCGTCGTGAAGATTGAGCCAACCGGCAGTGGGGTTATCGACTTCGAGCCCTTTGACGCTTGAGTCGATCCGACGAAAGACGCGCTCGCTCAAGTCTCGAATCAGCAAGACTCAGAACAGGTCTGATTGAGGCCGAAATACGATGCCGGATAGGCGGACCCTGCACCAGGCGCCCGCTGGTGTCGCCGTGTCACGCGGGCGCGGCGCTTAGCTTTGCGCCATGAACCGAGGCGGCTGATTGACCGCACCAAGAAACGTAACATGGCCAGTCTTGCGACGACGTAGCGCGCAAACCACGCAACGGAAATAGGTGCGAAAGCCGAACAAACGCACAATTAGCGGCCCATGAGTCAATAAATGGCGTCCGCGGATTGTGCCCAACATGCGACTGCCGCCTCCAAGCATAAGGCGTGCCGGAGTGTTCGTTGATAGTTGCGGTAGTTTGAACGGTCCGGCTCTCCTTCAAGATTTCACGACTGCAATCGAGGCCTGCGTTTGCGAAATCGTTGAAGGGCCCATCGAAGCCACGTGCTTGCACGCCAAATAGTGGTTCGGGGATCCGCCCCCAATTTTAATTGCCGAAACGTCGACAGTCCCAACCTCAGATTTTCACTGAGCGGCTGATGTGTTCGTTGCTAGGTGCGCGACTTTAGGTCCATCCAAGCCTGTTCCAGCTCCAAGAACATTTGCTTGGGCACGGAGCTTTCGCGAAAGATACGAACGAGTTCTTCGAAGTACCACAACATGCCCTCACGCCCTGATCGAAAGTGTAGCCAGAAGTCATCACCTTGCAGGGTATATTCACGAAGTGTCGTCCTAAGATTGTGGAGTTTGTCAGCAATTGCAACCAATTGCACCGAGGAATTGGCCGACTCTAGATGGCGAAGATACTCCTCCTTGCGCGTTCGCCAAGGCGGTTTCGGAGTGACGGTCGTATCACTGCATCCGAGTACTATTTCGGCGACATTGTCGCCAAAATCACGTCGAATGCGCTCCAGAGTCTGCCTTCCGCCGCAGTCTTCAGCTGCATCGTGAAGTAGGGCGGCAATGACCTCGTCCTCATTGCCACCGAATTCTATGACAAAGCTCGCAACTGCAAGCACGTGTGACACGTAGGGTACACCCGATGATTTTCGGCATTGGCTCTTGTGAAGCTCGGCAGCTAGACACAAGGCATCGGTGAATCTGCTCCCCAGCATAGTCCTTTTCGAATCGTAGCCCCACGCAAGTCGATATGAAAGCCAAGGTGATCACCGGTAGCGCATTTGACGGATACGCGAATCACCGAAACTCCTTCGGACTGTCGCAACAACCATCGGATTGACTCGGACCCGGACACTGTGTGCGGTGGCTCGCGTCGATTTCGCCGTGTTAGGTTGCACGAAGTTGTTGTTTTGGAGCTACAGGGCTGTAAATCGAGAGCGACAGGCGAGTCAGCCGGCCAGGTAAATTGTTTCAATGTCGCCAGATTGGTACTCGCGCGGTATGAAACGGAGTCGGTGACGCCGCCGTGGGTCACATCGACAATCTCCAGGAGAAAATGCGATGCGAAAATGGATGTTTGCAGGTGGGCTCTTGGGAGCTTGCGCGATTGCTGGTCAAGCCAAAGCACAGACGGCTCCCGAATTTGGCGCTCAAGGCCAACTGGCAATCTCTGCGGAACGCCTGTTTGGGATTGAATACGCCCACACTAGCTACTCGGGCGGGGGTTACCAAAGCACCACGCTAATCGGATTCGGATGGAAGTATACTCAGTCCTCATTTAGCCAACCTCGTGCGGGCATTGACTATTTCGTGGTCAATCACGTGAGTTTGGGCGGCGCCATAGGCCTGTATAGTGCAGCCGGCCACGGTGCTCTCAACGAGACAGGTTTCATTTTCGCGCCGAGGGTCGGATACGCGGTTGATCTCGGTAGCGTGGCGTCATTCTGGCCAAGAATCGGAATCACGTATTACAGCCACGCCGATTATCATAACCTAGGCTTTACCGGCGAGGCGAACTTCGCATTGTTTCCACGCGCGAATTGGGCATTTCTAATCATTCCGCACATAGACGCCGGCCCCTTCGGTGGAAGACAGAACAACCCGGACTTCTCAGAGTTCGTGCTGGGTTTGAATTTGGGAATTATGGGCGTGATCTAGGAACTCAAGTCTGGCGACAGGTACACAACTTGACTCGGGCGAGGGCATCTAGCCTTCGCCCTTCAAGCATTTGAGGTCACGGTGCACGATGGGAGTAAACCCCAATCGAAACGACTACCCGCCGCTGTCGATGCACACCTTCAGACGCGGGCTACCCTCTGGGTCCTTCCCGCAATAGAAGCCCTGGCAACAGTCTTCGTCGCTCAAGCACTCTTTCGGTTTGCGATTCTCACCGAGGCATTGCCCTCGCGCGATGACGTCCTTGTCTTCCTTGTCGCTTTCCTCGTCAATCAGCGATGACAGGTTTCCACCTTCCTCTTGCCCACCGGTTTTGGCGGAACGTGATTTGTTCGATCCACCGCATCCTGCTGAAACCAGAATCAATGCGACCGCCACCCAGCGAATCAACATGCTTACCTCCTACCGAACGGCCGTGCTGCTCGCGCAGCATTCAAACACATCACCAATTTACTCCTATTTTGTGCCTGTTGGACAACAGATTCCAAATTTGGTTACAGCGGCACGGAATCCAGACTGACGATTCCATCATTGCTCGATAAACGACCAATCAGCATAAAATACGTAGATTTTGCGTGATGACTGACACTGCCGTCATAGGGTAAACCTGCCCCATGAGCGCTGTAGGCCTGGGAATTGACGTAGGCACTGACACCCTGAAACTGGCTTTGGTTGAAAACCGGTCCGGCGGTGTGCGCTTGGTGTCTCATAGTGTGAGAAACCACGGAAAGAATCCGGCAGCAGCCCTTCGATCACTTCTCTCGGACATGAACCTTGCGAAGGTGGTGGGTGTCGCCGTTACGGGGCGCCTCAGCGGGATTGTTGAGGGGCTACGACTCCCATCCAAGGCGGCGTTGCGTAAAGGCCTCACGACTCTATACCCCGAGTTGAATTCGGCGACCGTACTGAGTATTGGAGCCCACGGTTTCTGCGTTCTTGAACTCCATGAGAACGGCCACGACTATTACTGTCAAAACGCCCGCTGCTCCCAGGGTACGGGTAATTTTCTAGGCCAACTCGTTGAACGTTTTGGGCTCAGCGTTAGCGAGGCAAGTGAACTGTGCGACAAGGTTGCGGATCCTTGCGCCCTGTCCGGTCGCTGTCCGGTGATCTTGAAGACGGACATGACTCATTTAGCGAACAAGGGTGAAGATCGCGCCAGGATATTGGCCGGGCTGTTCGATGCGGTGTGTGAAAACGTTACAGGGCTGATTCGACCGCGATTTGCCCCGAAAAATGTCGTCTTGGTGGGTGGAGTGTCGCAGAGTTCGAGGATTCGACGGCGCATCGGCAACTGGTTAGAGTCGCGAAATCTACAACTTCGTCCACGCAGAAACGAAGATCTAGCCATCGAAGCCATTGGAGCAGCCGTATACGCGCTGGAGAATTCCGCGGCGCGCCACCGGATTCGCTCGGCGGATGACCTGCTACGACGTCGCGAGCAATCAAAGATGGAGCGACTGCCAGCACTATCTTTGGCAATGTCCAAGGTACACCGCATGCCGCCGCTCAAATTCACAAACGATATTGGCGGTTGCCGGGTGATCCTAGGATTTGACATCGGTTCCACGGGTTCGAAACTCGTGGCGCTGGATGTTGAAAAGGCTACCCCCATTTGGGAGGCCTATCTAAATACCGAGGGGACACCTGTGAAGGCGGCACAGCGCCTACTAGCCCTTTGGGTTGAACAAACTGGGAATTCAGCGAACGTAGTTGCGTTTGGTGTCACCGGTTCGGGCCGTGAAGTCGTGGGGTCACTTCTGAGAACTTGCTACGGCTCCGATTGCCTTTTCGTGCTCAACGAAATCGCGGCCCACGCACGTGGCGCTACCGCAATGGATCCAAGCGTTGACACAATATTCGAAATTGGCGGGCAAGACGCGAAGTATATCCGTTTGGAGCAAGGGCGCGTCATAGACGCGGCCATGAACGAAGCTTGCAGCGCAGGGACGGGGTCGTTCATTGCCGAGCAGGGGGCCAAGTTCGGGGATTCGGGAATGACTGCGCCCGAACTAGCTCGCTGCGCGATGCAAGCGCCACATTCTGTTTCGCTCGGACAGCACTGCAGCGTATTCATGGCCGAAGTCATCGACGAGGCGACTGCAGCGGGTGAAAACCATACCGCCGTGATTGCGGGTCTCTATGATTCTGTCGTTCAGAACTATCTTAATCGCGTCAAAGGCGCCCGCAGTGTCGGCAGCCGAATCTTCTGCCAAGGGATGCCCTTTGCCTCGGACGCATTGGCCGCTGCCGTGGCGCGACAGACCGAGCGCGACGTTGTCGTTCCACCTAATCCAGGAACGATTGGCGCCTTGGGCATCGCCCTACTGACGTTAGATGAGTGCAAATTCGACTTTCGTACCACTGCGCCTCTCGCGGCGGGACGCTTTTTGGATGCAACGGTATTGGCCAAGGAGACAATTCTGTGCCGGTCACAAAAGGGTTGCGGTGGACCCGGTAACAAATGCCGAATCGATCGGATCGTTACCTGCGTGGAAGGAATCGAGCAGAAGTTTCTGTGGGGAGGCAGCTGCAGCCTGTATGACCGCGGCGCGACCCGCAGAAAACTGCCCGATCGTGCCCCCGATCCATTCTTGGAAAGGGAGGCGTTTCTAGATGTCCTGATCTCTGCCAAGCGGGAAGATGATCAAGGGGCTTGCATTGGTATTCCCGACGAATTTGCATTCAAGGGGCTAGCTCCGCTATTCATTGCATTTTTTCAGGGTCTGGGTTTGCGTTGTCATGTGCTGCGCAACGCCGGCAGCAAGACTTTGCATAAGGGAATTGAAGGGGCGGGTAGTCCCTACTGTGCGCCGATGCAGCTCATTCATGGCGCGTACTTGGAACTTGCAGAAGAGCAATGCGATTATCTATTGTTGCCAGTGTTTGGCGGTCTGCCGACGGTTGGCGATGAGGAGCACAGTACACTATGCCCCATGGTGATCGGGAGTTCGGATCTCTTGTATTCCTTGATACCTGACACTGGTACTACGGTGCTGCGGCCCGTCATAGACTTCGACAAGGACGGGTTTGACGGAAGCCGCTTCAGGGAGTGCCTGAGCACTATCGCCCAATCGGTAGGCAAGACAGACAATTTTGAAGGTGCCTATCGCGAGGCATTGGCCACTCAAAGTGAATTCGAATCGTACTGTCTGGAAATTGGAACGCGGGCGCTTGGTTATTGTCGAGAGCACGCAATTGTGCCCGTCGCGGTACTCGGTCGGCCGTATACAATCTACAACGACGTTCTGAATTCGAACGTCCCGAGCATTCTGCGCCAATTGGGAGCATTGCCAATCCCGGTAGACTGTATTCCCTTGGATAACAAGACGCCCACGTACTATCGCCAGTACTGGAGCCATACCCAAAGAAACCTACGTGTTGCGGAATTGGTACGGCGAACACCAGACTTGTATGCCGTTTTCTGTAGCAACTACGCATGCGGCCCCGATAGCTTCACATTGCATTTCTTTGCATATACTATGCAGGGCAAACCATACGCGGTCGTAGAGACAGATGGACACTCCGGGGATGCCGGCACGAAGACGAGAATGGAAGCATTCTTGTATTGTGTCGATACTGACGTTAAGAGCCAGGCATCCATGTGCGCGCCGCATCAGGACTTCTCCAAAATCGAACAGCGTGAATGGTCATGGCGTCAAGCCCGAGAACGCAATGACCTGATTTTACTGCCGCGAATGGGACCCCAGGCAGAGGTGGCCGCGGCCGCGTTGCGCGCCGACGGATTGAACGCAGAGGCATTGCCGCTTTCGACGCGGGATGACGTAAGAATGGGTCGGCAACACACATCCGGAAAGGAATGCCTCCCGATGATGTTGACGTTAGGTACGTTGCTCAATCGGGTGCGTGACGCAAAACCTGGCGAATCGACGTTCTCCCTATTCATGCCAACTGCATGTGGCCCCTGTCGATTTGGGGTATACAACTCGCTTCACAAGATTGTACTCGAAAGGTTGGGTTTGGATCGAAAAGTCGGAGTCATTTCCCCGAGCGATGCAGACTATTTCGAAGGGACTCGACCTGATTTTGCCGCCCGGCTTTGGATTGGATTTCTGGTTCATGACCTCCTACAAGCCATGAGACTCCACGTGCGTCCTTTGGAGCGCGATGCGGGGCGGGCAAAACAGATCTATTCGGAGTATTTTGGGCGACTGATTCACGTGCTGCAGCAGCCAAGTGACGGCACATTGTTATCGGCAATTCGCCAGTTGAGCCAGAATATGTGGGGATTACGTCAGATTGTTACGCAAGCTGCGTCTGAATTTGCCGCAGCGATCGGGTCTGAGCGACGGATACCCACCGTCGCATTGGTCGGGGAAATATATGTTCGGTTGGACCCGTTCGCTAATGATAATATCGTCGAAAGACTCGAGGCCAAAGGGCTGCGCGTGCAGTTCGCGCCATTTGTCGAATGGCTCGAGTATTCAAACACCCTGTCTGAGACTCGTATCCTGGAGCGTCGTCCAACCAGTAAGGATAGTACGCTAACCGCTGGATTTACTGGGTTGGTACAGCGTGTGACGACGCGAGTCCTTTATGGAATATGCAGTCGGGCCCTGGGTTGGCCCGAGCGAACACGTCTCTCGGATATTTTGACGACGGGCGAAAGATTCGTGCATCGCGCGTTGACCGGCGAGGCCGTACTGACCGTGGGGGGCCCTGTTCATGAATTCGAAAAGGGGAGCATCGACGCGGTGGTCATCGTTGGACCCCACGAATGCATGCCGTGCAAGGTCGCCGAGGGCCGATTTGCTCGAATTGGCGAGAATATTCAATTGCCGCATTTGGCCGTCTATCTTGGAGGGGACGGTATTGACACCGAGGCCATTGACCGATTTGCATTCGACATTATCGAACGAAAGGGCCTTGACCGTGCTGATCGGACGGACAAACAGTCGCCCCGCGATTCTATGCTCGACGCAGCGGTGCCAACAATTTCGGGCCGATACGCCAATTACTCGGAAGGACGGCGCGCCGCGGGCGAATAGTTGGCCCCGCGAGAATGGGGCAGACTGTGGTGTGGACCACGATTGATTCGTGATTTCTGTCGTCCTGTTTGCCTTGCAAATCTACCGGACGACAGCGGGCTGAAGCCGATTTGCCGCATTAGCTTTGCGACTTGTTCAGGGCCAAGACCGAGCCGCA
>PMCK01000232.1:13057-33994 GCA_003154095.1 Myxococcales bacterium
AGAGAGTTCGGCGCACGTATGCCAGCTGTTGGCCTACGTGCACGCCAAAACTGGTCAGCAATTGCCTGTCGCGTTTCGTCAACATCTCCAATTGATCCCGCGATTGCTCGACCTGAATAGTGCCAAGGTTTTGCTCCAGTTGATATACGAAGCCACGCCCTGCAGGTGTAAGTTGAGAGGCGGCGCGAACACGCAGGGGTGAGATGAGCGTCTCGGCAATGTCGCGTCCGAACGCCAACAGACGGCGCATCAATCGCGAGCGTGTGCCCGGACCTGGGTCGAAGTTCAGTGTCAGCCGCACATTGGGGTGAAGAAGGTCTGCCCCCGCTTCCAATGCTGCCACTCGACTGCCATTGTGTGAGATGAAGCCGTGCGAATCGACTTCAAATTGTTCATGGGTCCCGTTGATTATCGCTTCGGCTAATTCAACCGTCTGAGCTATACTATTCGACTTCTCTTTCGATGCGTATTGCTCGAGTAATGCTGCGAATGGGCTGACAACTTGGGACAGATTGGGCGGGCGGGGTCGCTTCGAGCCAAGGCTTATACTTCGCGCCCGTTCTACGAATTGCAAAACCAATCGCTCGTGCAATGCGTCACTGAGTCGATCTTCAATTGCCATCGATTGGTCTCTGAGGGTCGAGCCCTTGGCAAGCCAACGCGGATGGGAAGCCACGTAGGTCCAAGTCCTGATATCCGCAATCCGCCCTAGAAGTGTCTCGATATCTCCCCGAATGTCGTCGATTTTCGTTAGGCGCTCGGCGATGAAATCCGGATCAATTTGCGCTTCACCGCTCGACAATTGAAGGAACAGTTGCTGAAGGAGCTTCACGTGGGATTCAAACCACAGTTGGCGAAAGTCCGGGATCTGGCATATTTCCCAGAGAAGTTCTATCGATTCCGGTTGCTTGAGCTTGTCATACACGGCGGATTCTTGCACGAGTTCCAACAAGGCGCGTTGGTCACCGGCCCCAGCCATTAACTTCAGTCCGCGGCGTTTCGGGATGCGACTCAGACTTCCGATTAGCGATCGAACCGATGAAAAATCGAGGTCCGAGTTACGCCAGAGCAGTTGAGTTTCAGCCGGAAAGACGTGGGTCTCCAGCGCGCGAATTACGCCCGGCGAGAAATCCGCCATGGGTGATAACGTGCCAAAGGTACCTTGGTTCAAGTAGCGCCCGGCGCGCCCGGCAATTTGTGCCAATTCGGCTATTTCGAGGGGGCGCTGCTCGCGTCCATCAAACTTGGAACACCCCGCGAACGCGATATGATCGATACTCAAATTCAGGCCCATTCCAATGGCGTCGGTTGCCACCATGTAGTCAACCTCGCCGGACTGGTAAAGTGCAACTTGGGCGTTTCGCGTTCGGGGCGATAGTGCACCAAGTACGACTGCAGCCCCTCCTCGCTTCTGACGAAGTTGTGCGGCAACCTCGTAAACTCTGTCCGTAGAAAACGCGACGACGGCTGTTCGCGGAGGAAGTCGCGAAAGGCTTGTTGGTGGAGCGCAACGCAATGCAGACAGGCGCGGACGCGAGGAAAATCTTGCGGTCGGAACGAAATGCTCTAACAATGGTCGAATCGTTGGCGAGCCCATGAACCAAGTTTCCAGTCGCCCGCGTGCGCGCAACATTCGATCGGTAAATACGTGTCCTCGTTCTGCATGCGAGCCAAGTTGGATCTCATCTATCGCAAGAAAGTCAACTTCCCTCTCAATGGGCATAGCCTCGACGGTGCACACATAATAACGAGGGTTTGGCGGAATCCGTTTTTCCTCGCCCGTAACGAGAGCGACGTCACGTTCTCCGATTTTCGCAGTTAAGCGATCGTATACTTCACGGGCCAACAATCGAAGCGGCAGGCCGATCATTCCGGTTCTGTGTTCGAGCATTCGCTCCAATGCTTGATGCGTTTTCCCAGTATTCGTCGGGCCGAGAATTGCTGTGATTCCGCGCGGTTCGTCGGCCGATACTCGCATGTCACCGAGGTTAGCACGCCGTCGAATGCCGTACCTTTCAGGAGATTGGCTAGCGGACCTCTTGTGCTTAGTGCCGACAAAAACGCACAATCCCCAGCGTCCTTCATGCATGCGGGCTTGAGTTTTGTCAAACTTTGGCGTTACTCATGAGGGTATGCGTGGTTTCCTGATTGGTTTGTCGGTATCGCTAGCTTTTATCGGGGGCTGCGTTGCCGGCGCATCACGGATGGTGTTGCCGCCTGCAAAGGCTTCATACGTAGTCGAACAACGATGGGCGTACTTCTGTTTTCAGGATTCCAATGTTGATGATGTTAACTACAAAGCGAACGCTGCCGGCGCGAGGGGCTGGGAACTTGTAGCTGCAAGTGGTTCAGCCGGTGGCAACGATACAATCTGGTGTTTTCGGCAGCCCAGACCATGAAGGATCGCGCTGCCGGCATCCGAACAAACTTGTGTCAGTTTGATGTATGAGCTGGTTCCAGCCGTGGATTAGCCGATCGAGTTGACTCATGCGCTGTGGGCACCGTCGTGACTGGTATATTGTAACGATGTCCCACGAAAAGTTGAAAATCGCGCATTCGATTCGCCTGGCGAATGGCAGCAATTGTGGTTCGATAGCGTTGGGCGAGTTTCTGCAGGGTGTCTCCGTTGCTGGCTACGTGGACAATGTAATTGACGCTTGCCCGTACGAATCGGCGAGATGGCAAGAAATTCGCGAGTCGCTTGGCAGACTGCTCCGCAATTGGATTGAAGAACCGCAAATGCATGTGAGTGGTGTGACCCGGACTATGGCGGACGATTGCGAATCTTGCGCCATCACCGTGAAATAAGCTGGCTACCCAAGCGGGGTTCTTTTCGACCGAACTGGCATGGCTCTCGACGAGTTCCTGCAGGCTTCGATCTAGTAGAATCATTTCGATATCGGTATCAATAACGAGCGTTCGAATGAGTGCCCATGTCCTCGGAACGTCAAGCGTATCGCGCGACGCGCGCGTATACCAACGTGTCCCGTTGTCAAGGTAGTAAAAGCCAAGATCAACATCGCGTCCTGACTGGTGGCTATGATGGGGTCGCAATGGGCCACCTTCTTTGGCGCTCAAATGACCGATGTCGACAACCGGGGTCCCCGGATACGCTTCTGCGACGACGGATAACGCGTGACACAGTGACTCGACGGTTTCCTGTGTTCCCCACGCGTGACTTGGGTCGACAAGACGATAAAGGGGGGACTCTTTCGGTTGCACACCGTTAATGAGTTGCCCGAAATTGGGCTTGCCGATAGACAAAGAACCCAGGGACTCAGGGCGTTTTTCGAACGCCTCGCGCAAAGCAGGCTCTGACATCGAGTCAAAGGGATGCGGTCCCCTTGCTGGTTTGGTACCTCGATTGCCATCGGCAATTTCGTCGTTGATATCGTCGTCAAGCGGATTGTTGACATAGGACTCACGTGGAGCCATGGGGTGTCGTTGTTTCAATGCCACTTGAGATGTCGGTCTGGCTTTGGTGTTGGTTTCATTGCCAAACACTGCTGCATCGGGTGTTCGCAAGGATGTTTGCCGTCCGCACGCAAACACTATGAATAGCCCCAGTGACGCGAAGGACCTCCCGAGGTCCCAAGTTTGGCGACTCAGTCGGAGGCTGCTCACGCCATCAGCTCATCGGCAATTGCTTTCGCCAGACTGCTTCCTTCCATGGGCTCAAGCGGTATAGTATCCCAGCGCATGCGAAGACCCGAATCCTGCGAATATTTTGGGATTATGTGAAAGTGCACGTGCATAACGGCCTGGTGCGCAATGGCTCCGTTGTTTTGCAGAATATTGTAGTCCGTCGCTCCGGTGACGCGCAATACCGCACGGCAAATTCTGGGCAAGACCCGACCAAGTGCGGCAGCAGAATCATCCGAGAGCTCGTGCAACATCACCGCTGTCTGTTTTGGAATTACGAGTGCATGTCCTCGACTAAGCGGCCCAATATCGAGGAACGAGAGCACGTGGGCGTCTTCATAAATCTTGTGACATGGGATATCCCCGCTGATTATTTTCAAAAAAATCGTATCAGTCATGGTGTGGTTCCTTCAAAACGCAGGAGCCGGACGGCTCTTTGCGGCCTCAATCGCCTGCGCCAATGAATTGTTACCGCGCAAGCATGCGTAGCAATCACCCAGCCCAAATAGGCCACAACCCCGATCATAGGTAACCCGGCGTAGGGTACGCAAGCAACGCTCGTCGCCGTCGCTAATCACTTTGGCAAGCGCACGTCGGTAATCTCCACAGCCATGTGCGTCCACAAGTTCAAGGGCAACACTAAGAGGCTTTGATGCTACTTTTCGCAACTGCGGGTCATCTAACAATTTCTTGGCGACTTTAGTGTCGACTTGAATGGATCGGCCCGAGGCGGCTCCGGCCCAGGCGTCGTAAATAATGTCGGCCCCCCTTGATGCAAGTCTTTCAGCAGCAAATCGCAGAGCTGATGCCGACGATGTCGCGTCGACGGTTGCGCTTCTTACGTCGCCTATGAGCTCTTCATCCCGCAATAGCGATGGAGACTTGTCCAAAGCGTGACCGTAGGCTTCGAGCATTCCAGCCCAATAGCGACTACGGGCGCGACCACGGGCGATTGCTGCCCAGTGCTCCGCATCGAGGTCGGTGGAGGACCGGGTCTCCAATTCACGTAGCGCGGCCGCATCCCCCATGCGTGCGAGCTTAATTAAGGGGTCGGGAGCAGGTGCGCGCTTCGGGGCGGGAGCGGCACTATGAGTGCTGGGCGTGCCGGGCGCAGCTGACGAATGCGCGGTTGCCGAAAAAGGCCGAACGAGTGACACGATAGATATAATCAGGAGTGCGACAACAGCCACGGCCAATGCGATCGGCAGAACGATTGCAAGTGGGATGCGGTGCTGCCCCACACGGATGGATTTTCTTAACCAGGGAGGCAGCGACTGTTTTGGTACAATCGGTGCGCCGCCATCCCATTTCGATACAGCGATATTGACGTCGAGCGTGCTCGAATTCGAATGTGCCGCGATTCGGTTCATGGATTCGCTAGCGTCGGTTGCGCCTTGATGATGTCCAATGAGTGAAAGGATCGTGTCGATTCGAGAAACCACCTCCTGAGCCGTTTGGGGGCGCTCGCTAGGGCGCTTGGCAAGCAGATGTGTGACCAAAGCAACTATCGATGGGTTGATTTCGACGGGAAGCGGTGGCGGCATATCCGTCATTTGGCGAGTTAGGACAGCTACCAGCTCTTTATCTGCAAATGGCGTGCGGCCCGTTAACATTTCATAAATGATGATCCCTAGGCTATACAAATCAGTTCTGGCATCGGCAGACTGACCCAGCGCTTGCTCGGGGGACATGTATTCGGGCGTGCCGAATATCGTACCCATTCTTGTTAGTGCCGGCTGCCCCTCCTGCTCTGGCATATGTATCTTGGCAATGCCAAAGTCCAAAACCTTGACGAAGTCTGGCTCGGCAGTCCCGTCGACTAGCATCACGTTTTCAGGCTTAAGGTCGCGGTGCACGATACCTGCTTCGTGCGCGGCGCCGAGCGCCAATGCAATTTGCTTTGCGATGCGGAGTACTCGATCGGCATCGAAAGGTGCTGCTAGCAATAAGCATTGGCGCAGACTTTTCCCCTGCACGTATTCGAGCACCAAGTAGCAAGCTCCATCCGGAAGTCGTCCAAAATCCGTAGCGGCAGCAACATTTGGATGTGTGATGCGAGCTGCGGCAATTGCCTCTCGTTCAAATCGCGCAACTATGTCAGAGAGATGGGTCAATTCCCGGTGTAGCAACTTGAATGCTACGGATTTTCGCATGTGAACATGCTCGGCTCGATACACCGAACCCATTCCTCCAGACCCCAGCAGCTCGATGACTCGATAGCGCTCGGCCACCAACTGACCTAAGAGGTCATCTTGAACTATTGGGCTTGCAGTCGAATGTGACCGTGGCGGTGACGTGCCTTTGGATTTGCCAGAACTGGGCAAGTCATCGGTTTCGGTCACAATTGGATGCCTTCTGTCCCGCCTGCGTTACCGGAATGCGCTTGGCCAAGACGTTCTCGAAGTCATTGTGAAGTGCGAAATCCCTTGGCCTACAGCCGGCGCCAGTCATCAGCTTAGCTGCAACGTAAGCCGGGTCGAGCAGTCGCGCGGCGGAGCAGGACCGGCCGTCCGATACCCGACCGACTGGGTCCACGATGCGGTTGTGGCAAATGCTACTGTGGGAAGGAAAGCTAGTCTCAGTATCAAAATTCACTGCCTGCGAACGTCGTGGAGTCCACAGGTAACACGGCCGGTCGGTAAGTAACACGAACCTACCAATCGTACGTGCCTCTGTCCCGCGGCTTGGGCTATATGGTTCGCGGCGTGACGATAGCCCAAGGTAGCCCGGCGCATTCATTGTTTCAAAATCTTTCCGCTTTTCGACAGCAGTGGCCCGGGGGTGGCTTCAGTTGGGACTCGCGGTTGTTTTGCGTAGCGTCGTCCTTCAGCGTCGACCTCGAAGGTGATGCCCGATCGGCAGTGATGCGAGTGTTTCGATTTCAGTGGAACTCACGGACAATTCGGACTTCGCCCGAGCCGATCCAAGAAATTGCGGAAGTCGTCGGGGGACTTCGATCGGATCAGATTCTGGTTGCCACAGAACCCAATGAAACGTTGATGGCGTATGGCTTGTGGTGGCCGTGGGGCGATGACGTTACGATATCATTTCGCATCGGACTTTCCGGTCTATCTTCCACTCGTTACGAAGATGACTTTCGCGAACTCTACGGTGTATTCGCCTACTGAACTTTGTGCATCGTTGCAGGCACGTAAGTGCGAAAGTAGGTGTCGGCCGCACGTCGCCCATTGGCAAGGCTGCAAATCAAAACACCGTCCGAGTTGGTCTTGGCTAGCAGACACCGGCGGTCTTTTGCCGCAGCCTATACATTTCCCGGGGCGTCGAGTCACGCATTGCGCAACTGGTAATGATAGACCTTTGGCCGCCGCATAAAATTCGATACCCGACACGTTCGTCACTTTGAGGTAGTAGGTGGAGGTATTGAACTGTCCGACGGGATGCAGGTGATTCGGCTTCTGGCCCAATTGTCGGATTTGCAAGTAAAGCTCCAGATTTGCCGCAGAGAGTTTAGTGGAACTGGGGTAGTCTAACCTCCCCATTTGTACGGGAGCCCCGGGGTTATATGCCGTCGATTCCACCAAAGATGCAGAGTCGTCGTCCTCCAGCAGTTTTGCAGCTCGAGGAGCTTAACGAACAACTCAATACGCGCCTTGAACAGGTTGATGCAGTTCTCGAGACGCTTGCCATGCTGCTCGCGAAAGGGGAGCCGCCGGGTGACTTTTTTTCGAGGCTGCATCTTGCGGCAGTTCGCGACGGACGTCTTGCTGACTTGGCCTTCGCTTACGAGCAAATCACGCAAGAACGGCGCGTGCGAGCCCTGAGCGCCGAGGCTCAAAGCATTCTGTACGGCAACGCGGCCGAATTTTATGACGAGTTGTTTGGAGACAGGGAGGCCGCGCTCAACTGGGCAGAAAAGGCCTTGTTCACGGTGCCAAATTCCGAACCCAATTACACCCGCATCGAACGGTGGTTGTCGGGATCCGTTTACTTTGCCCGTATGGCTCGCGCGAGGATCGCGGTCGCAAAGTTCATTCCGGACGTCGACGAACGCCGCACTTGGATTGGTCTAGCGCTCCGGGACCTTTCCTCCGAGGGCAACGCGGCGTCGGCAATTGAGGTCCTAGAATCTATTACCCAACTGGATCCCGACGAAGCCGAGGCCGCTGCGGCGCTCGAATATCGTCTGCTGGAGGTCGGGCGCTTTAGAGATGCGGCCCGTCGAATGGAGGCCCGCCTTGCCACGGAGCAACTGAGCCCGACCGAAGCCCATCGCATTCGAGAGCGATTGCTGGCTCTCTACACTAATGAAATGGCGGATCCGTTCAAAGCAATTGGTCAAGTGGAATCGCTGCTTAGCATAGATCCGGGCAATGCCGCGGCATTGGTAGCGGCCGAGAAATTGGCTTCGGTGGCAAGCGTAGCCCCCCGAGCCCTCTCGGCTCTAGCCGATGCGCAGTATGCGCTGGGCAATCTCGATCGGGCCGCTGCGCTATTGTCGCATGAATTGAAGATTGCGCGCGGGCCCCGGCGTCAAGAAGTTCAGGGAAAACTGGCAATTTTGCGCCAAGATATCTTAGGGGACTCAGCGGGTGCATTGGAACTTCTTGGCCCAGTCGTGGCGGTCGACCCAAGTCGGGACGACTTTCGCGAGCGATTCGTCCGGTTGAGTCTGCAACTCAATCGAACCAATGATGCGGCACGCTTGCTCGGTCGCGCATTGCAAACAGTCAAGGAGCCAATCCTTCGTTCAAGAATCTCCTGCGATATGGGGACCGTCTTGCTGCAGTCGGGCGAGGTGAGGCGAGCTCGTGCCTGTTTGGAGGAAGTGATTCGTGCCGACAATGACGTCCAGAGTGTTCTGAAAGCTGCTCGATTCCTGTCCGATATATATCAGCAAGCAGGCGAGACAAAGCTGCTCGCCGAAGTTCTCGAGCTTGTCGTTGTTCACGAGACGGAACCGTCCCTGCGCGAAACAGCTGCCTATCAACTTACGCAACTTTGCCAGCCCGGTACTGAGGATGAGAGACGCGCTATTATCGCTTGGCGGGCGCTCATAAATTCAGCTCACGCCGATGAGGCATTGGCATTACTGAAGTCGCATTATGAATCGAGCGGTGATGCCCTGGAATTGGCTAACATCCTTGAGCACATGGCTTCTCGAAGCGTGGACATCGACGAACAGCGCTCATTGTACTGGCGAGTCGCTGAACTCCGTTCCAACGTGACGAAGGACAAGAACGCCCTAATCAGTCTTTGGCAGGGGCTCATATTGCATGGTGGAGCGACCCGAGAAGCTCTGGATCGTTTGATTCCCCTACTCGAGGCGGAGTCCCGAGGCTTCGAATTAGCTCAAGCGCTTTTGCAAAGAATCGAA
Source organism: Myxococcales bacterium (assembly GCA_003154095.1). Lineage (GTDB taxonomy): Bacteria > Myxococcota_A > Polyangia > Polyangiales > Polyangiaceae > FEN-1139. Next base: position 22,035 of record PMCK01000232.1, read on the forward strand.
CTTAGCGCCGAGGCGGAGCGCGCAGAGCTCTTGGCGCGATTGGGCCATGTTCGACTGAGTATTCTGGGCGATCCGGAGGGTGCCCTCAATTGTCATGCAAACGCCATCCAGCTCGATCCTTCTTTACAACTGAGTCGCAGCGACTTGGAATTGCTATTGAGTGTACCACTGTGCCGCGCAACGGCAGCCGTACTGCTGGAACCATTGCTGCGAGCCGATCCTCCAAACAATGCCCTGCTGATGGCCTTAGCAGCTCGCGCCGAGTCCAGTCAAGAACTCGATATCAGGTTCGCGTATTACGCCGAAGCCGTGCACTTAGCAGTCGAGCTGCTTGGACAACCCGAATGGGGTCTAAGACTTTCCAGCCTGGCTCTCCGCGATTCGTTGGATTTGAATCTCGAGTCTGTCGATCAATGGGTGCAGGCGTGCGCGCGTCTTCAAGGATCGGTCACGGCATCGGAGCGAGTCATCTGTTTCGAGGAGATCCTTGGCGAGCGTCCATTTGATAGGTCGCAATTGCGACAGCTTGCCGTGATGACGTCTGACGCGCTCCTAGAATTGGGCGATGCGCGAAAGGCAGAAGCTCTATTGAGGCGCGCACTTGAATACGATGCCTCGTCGCCCGAACTGTTGATGCGCCTCGATGAAATATTGGCCAGCCAAGCGAGCCCGGAAGAACGGCTCAATCTGTACAATGATGCGCTAAATCGAAGCGAACTACCGGAACGCAAACGAGACCTGTACGCTCGAATAGGAAGTTTACTTCAGCGCGAGTTGAATCGTCCGTCCGAGGCCATTGAGGCCTGGAATCAGGTGCTTGTCTTCGATCCGCAACACCTGAGTGCCCATCAGGCNNCTGCTGTCGTTGTACTCGGAATTGGGCGACAGCGACGCAGTTGCCCGAGAACTCGAACGCGGTTTGTCGGTAGCGACCGGCGAGCGTCGGCAACGAATCTTGGAGCGGTTGGCGGAAGTTGAAGAGCTCCGAAGCAATTTACCGGAAGCGCTAGCCAGGGCGCAAGAATCCCTGCAACTCGGGCCGATGGATCCCGAGCACTTGTTGCGTGTACAAAATCTTGCCGAACGCGTGGGCGACCTCGAAGTGGTGCAAAGTCTACTGGAACAGCGGGTGCCAGTGGCTAGCTCCGAGCAGGATAGAGCCGACATTCTTGCGGCCCTCGCCGAGGTTCAGGTAAAGCGTGAGCTGAGCACGGAGGCGATACAAGTCCTGCACGACGCGGCTGCATTAGCAGGCAAAATAGGCGATCGAATTCGAGAACAAAAGCTGTTGGAACGCGCACGGGAGTTGAATTCTGAGAACTTGCAGACACTCGAAAGGCTGGTCGAGTTCTATGCCGCAGACGGTTCGACGGACAGATTGAACAACCTCATCGAACCTTGGCTAATCGCTGGCGCAGACGAACGCGATGTAGTTCGCGTCATCGTGGATCTCGAATCGAGCAGCCGCGCTTCGGTGGCCGCTCGCGACTTTGCCTCGCTGTGCGAAACCGCTGCTTTGCTGGTTAAGGACGCTGGGCGAATGCGCGCAGTTGGCCTTTGCTCGGCCAGAGTGCTGGCCGCTTCCGGAGAGGCAAAACTGAGCGCGCAAGTGTATCGAAACTTGATTGCCGCACAGAAGACCATCGATCGCGATGTGCTCACAGCATATACGAACCTCCTAAATTCCGTGATCGACGAGCCAAGTTGGAGGGACGAGTGGCGTTGGCTATTTGAACAACGCTACGAGAAAACCCAGGACAAGGCGGTCGTGCTTATGGAATGGGCAACAATGGAGGAACAACGGCACGCGGACTATGCCGCAGCGCTCTCCGTCTACGAGCGTTTGCTGGAAATGGACCCGAAGCGCGAAGAAGCATTGCTCGAAATTGCGAGGCTTCGCGAACAGCAAGGAGACGCCCAAGGTACTCTCAATGCGCTTGAGCAACTCGTGTCGCTCGCTGCAAATGACGCACGGGGATCGCTAGTGGTGCGACAGGCTCAATTGTTAGTGGGCCCACTCGGAAGAGCCGTAGAGGCGTTGGATCGAATAGAACCCGTTATTGCAGAGCATCCAGCGGATCCCAATGTGTTGGCTGTCGTTCGATCGGCGCTGGAAGTCCCCGAAGCAAGGGCCCGAGCAGCAGAATTGCTCCAACGGGTCGTCGTAGCGGTTGCTGATCCCGCAGAGCAGGCGGAGGTTCTAGAATCTCTGCTCGAAGTTACACATGGTGCTACTGGATTCGATTCAGCACGTGCCCAATGGACTTTGATGTTGCTCGATATTCGTCCAGACAGCGACGAGACTTCCTTGGTGGTCGTCCTGCGTGAAGCTTTGAGAATGAAGGGGCAAGACGACCTCTGGGATCGCGCCGAGAAAATCGCTCGACGATTGGGGGATCCCTCAGCTGTGCTCGCTGCGTATCGTCAAGCATTGGACGAGTCCGATGCGCCAGATCTTGCCGAGCAGGTCGGACGTCGCCTGGTTGAGTTCCAAGAGGAGTGGTCCGAGGACTTAACCGATACTTTGCCGCTCCTACAGCGAATATTCGAACGCTGCAAGGACGCAATTTGGGCCTTTGATCGACTCAAGTTAGCCTACAACGCCAGCGGTCGTTGGTCCGATCTCTTCAATTTGTACGATCACGCCATCGAGCGTTCATCAGACAATGACGAACGTTGCGAGTTGCTGCGTGAAGCGGCCATGGCAGCCAAAGACTTTGCGAACGATGCCGAACGCGCGATTGACTATTTCAGCCGACTGGATAGCTTACACCCGAATGACGCGCGGGTCGAGGCGGCTCTCGAGCGCCTCTACGAGCGCAAGGAACTCATTCGGCCACTAATAGATTTGCTAGCTCGGCAAATGAAGCGTACCAGCGATGGGCTATTGCAGTTCCCGTTTGCGGTTAGAATTACCAGTTATTGGTTGGATATCGGCGAGGCGCTTCCAGCATTCGAATTGTTGGAAGGCTTGCTCAAGGAGTTTTCAGATACCAACGAAGTCGTGGGGTTGTTGGAACGGCTAGTGGCTCTTCCAGCGGCGCGGGATTCGTTCCCGCCGCCCGCAACAATGACCAAGAAAGAAAAAAAGGAGAAGGCGCGTGCGCTTACGATTAGGGACCGCTCGGCGCTCCGTTTACGACAATACTATGAATCAGTCGGTCGTATCGTCGACGTCGTTCGAATGCTTGAAATCGAAGTTGATATCGCTCTTGACAAGAACGACAGAATTGCGAGGCTTCGTCGCATAATCGAGGTTCGGCTGTCCCAGCTTGACGACGTTGCGGGAGCGTTCGAAAACGCCGTAACGTTGACCTATCTGGCGCCTGAGGACGCCGAGATACGTGCTCTGCTAGATGAGCTTGCCGAAAGGCATGGTGTGCGGGAGCGTCAAGCGAGCTTGCTCGTAGAGATAGCCGATCGCCACATCGGAAAACCGCTGCGGGTACTTCTCCTCAGGGAGGCAGCTGACATTACATGTCATCAGCTACTGAATACCGACCGAGCAATAGAGCTGTACGCTGACGTCCTAAACAACGCCGGCGGCGACAAGGACAATGCTCGCCTAGCCGCGCGGGAACTCGATCGATTGCTCGCTCAGACTCAGCGGCCGATCGAGCGCTGTGACGTACTCGAGCGTCTTGCGGATCTGGAGTCCGATGCCGTAGTGAGGCGACGCGCGCTCGGTGAAGCCGCAATCGTGGCGCTTGACGAATTGAAGGATGCCGAACGCGCGGTGCGTTGTTGGCGACTCAGGCTCGATGACAATCCCGATGACTCGGTGGCACGCGACGGCATCGTACTGGCATTGGAACATACCGACCGGGACGAAGATTTGATCGTGGCGCTAACCGAACGCGCCGAACGTGCTTCGGATACGCATGCTGCGCGTGCTGATCGGGTCAGGGTAGCTCAAATTTGGCAAACACAATTGGGTTCGCCTCAGAAATCCATCGCATCTTGGCAAACCGTCCGCGAACTTCATGGTCGTGACGATGAGAGTTACGAAGCATTGGTTTCACTCTTTACCAACACTGAGCGCTGGAGCGACCTGGCCACGTTGGTCCGAGAAGAGGCGGAGCTTACTTCGGATCCGAAGCGGTCAAAGCAACTGCGCCAGACACTTGGATCGATATACGCGGATCGTCTTTTTGAAGTAGCGCTGGCGCTGCGGGCTTACATCGAGGCAGGGGATTGGGATCGGGCCGTCGCCGTAACGGCGAGTGTTCGTAGTCAACCGGACTTGGCTCTCGAAATTGGACGTGAACTGCTCAATCGGGCAGTGCTTCAATGGACGACTTCTGCGGGCGATTCGGAAACGCCCGAGGCCAAAGCCACGGCTTGGGTGATTGGAGAGTTGACTTCGACGCTTCGACAGTCTGGAGCGCACGGGGACATCGTGGACCTGCTACTTCACGCGGCGAATTTGCCATTTGTGACTGTCGAACGCCGAACGTACAAGCGCGATGCCGCTTACGTATGCTCTGACTATCTCGAGGATCGCAATCGAGCAATATTGCTGTATCAGGAGATTATCGATGAAGATGCAGCTGACGAGATTGCTGCCAATTGCATCTCGCCCTTGGCGGCTCTCCTCGAGCATTCCGAACGCAGCAGCGAACTCGTAGACCTATGGGAGGGGCAGGCTGCGGTTCGCCTAGCCGCAGGTGACAACAGCGGTGCCGCGATGCTCTATGCCCGCGCAGCGGAACTTTCTGAATCGCGACTCAAGGATATCGACCGCGCATTGTCCAACTATGCCAAGGCCGCAGATCTGGGGCTTGATGCCGCACTTGAGTCGCTCGCAAGACTGTATGATACGCGTGCTCAATTCGACAAGTCTGCCGCGGTGCTAGAGCGTTTCTGTGCAGCGGCCAATCGTGAGACATTGGGTGAGCGCAGCCTGTGGCTCGCCCAGGCCTATGTAAACTGCGGGCGAGCAGATTCCGCGCGCAAGTGTCTCGAACACGCCAGCAATAACGCCCGAGACCTGGGTTCGGTACGTGCTCGCCTTGCGGTTCTGTACGAAGAAGCTGGCCTTTGGTTGGAGTTGGCTGAATTGCTTACGGCTGAAGCCACTCGTAGCGCGGACGCTCGCGAACGACTTCAGTTGTTGGTTCGCTCAGCCCGCGTGCACCGAGACAAACGCGCTGATCCGGCTGCGGCAGTACCGCTACTCGAACAGGCTGGTCAGATTGATCAAGACGACGTGGATTTGCGCCTTGAGCTGGCTGATGCTCTCTCTAAGGCGGATAGTCACGCTCCGGCCGCAAACGTCCTTAGGGAACAGATAAGTCGGTATGGTGCCCGTCGTCCGAAGGAACGGGCGATGGTTCACCACGCACTAGCGAGGGAATTGCTCGCCCTCGGTGACAGGAATGACGCTCTCGAGGAATTACGTGCTGCCAGCCGGATCGACCCGGCGCGAGCCGAGGTTCTTCAACTGACTGCCAAATTGTCGATGGATTTGAACGATTTGGACGCGGCGGAAAAGACATTTCGAGCATTGCTGCTCGTCCTCGGTCGTGGCGCGTCCACTTCGGACTTGTCACGCGTTGAAGCCCTGCTCGACTTGAGCGAAATCGCATTACGGCGAGATGATGCAATGCGAGCGGGCGAATACGTTGAATCCGCCTTCGAAATCGCGCTCGAGACAGATCAAGAAGCCGAGGCATTCGAGCGAGCGGCACGCGCTCGGGGTCGAAATGATTGGCTGTTGCGAGTGCTCGAAGAAAGATTGAGTCGAGCAACCGTGCCAACGACAGCGGCGCATGCACTATTTGACTTTGCTCGATTGCATTCCGAAACGCTGGGTGATCTGTCGCAAGTTGCGCCTCGAATTGCCGAGCGCGCCCAGCAAATCCACAAGCAGTTGGAGAAGACCGCGGTCAGTGATGATGCTGCCTGGTCCGCATTGAGTCGGGTCTACGATCTGCTCGGGGATGAGTCCGCGCAAGCGCGTATATTGGAATTGCGAGTTCAGGCCTGGTTGGACGGCGTTGTTGCCATCGACGATCCAAAACCCGTTCTGCGCATGGGTACATTGAAGTTGAAGTCAGCCGCTAAGCGCTCCGAGGGTCTGAAGCTATTGGAGCGCGCGCACGAGGCCGGTGCAACCAGCCAACAACTCGAAGACATAATTGGCCCAGCCCTCGATGCGGATCCCAGCTGGGTCGAGGCAATCGATTTGTTGGAAAAGATTGCCCGAGTTGATGGGAATTCGCAGCTGCTATCGCGCAGTCTGCTTCACCGCCTCAATACGCCCGATGCAACGCTCTCACAATATCTGGAAACAGTCGATCTGCTTCGGAGCACCGAAGACCTAGGCGCGCTGACTCAGATACTCGAAGCAGCCGTAAATGGCCTGCTCGGTGTGAAATTTGACCCGGCCACTTTGGCTTCTGCGCGCCTGGAACTTGCTGACGTGGTTCTACAACGGGGCGAGTTAGAACGGGCCCTAGACCTGCGTGAAGCCGCTGCCAGCGAAGGGCTGCCGGAAAGTACCCGAACGCAAGTATTGCTTCAAACCGCAACGTTGGCCGCTGAAGGTCAACCGCCTCACTTCCCGGAGCGGGCAGTTCGACTTTACCAGATATTGTTAGCCGATTACCCTAGCGAGAGAGCTTACTGGGAACCGTTATTGGAACTGTTGCGAAAATTGGGCGATACTCGCCAATTGGTTGCCGTTATCGAGAGCACGGTTCCAGCCGTCAATAATCAGGATGACCGTTCTCGTCTGCGACTAGAACAGGCGCGGCTGTTGGTGGATTCGGGAGATACCGGCAGTGCCGCCGACGAGCTTCGTGAGTTACTCGATGAAGATCCCGGACAAACTGAGGCCGCTATATTGTTGGCTGGAATTCTGGAGCGAAGCGGTCGTCACGACGAATTGGTGCAGCTTCTCAAGGTACAATTTGACACGGCTCAGGCTGCCAATGACACTGAGGGATGCGTCAATTTGCTTGGCCGGATCGCGGCACTCAGTGAAAAGCGTGGGCGAGTCGATGAGGCATTAGAGGCGCTTGAAAGCGCGCTGCGCTTTCAGAACAGCAACCGAGAAATCCTCGAACGAATCGTCGAGTTGAGTGAGCGCCTGGGTGACACTCATCGAGCAGCAGGGGCCCTTCAGCTGCTGCAGTCCGGAGAGAATGACCCGACGGCGCGGCTGGCACTATTGGACAAGCTCTACGAGCTACATGTTCGTGCATCCGATATGCAAGCGGCATTTCAGGTTGCGAAAGATGCATTCGAATGCGACCCGACCGAGTCCAGCTGGCAAGAACGGCTTTTCGATTATTTGGAAGCTAGTGGGGACCTAATAAGCTTAGCGCAATACCTCAGTCGGGCGTCCGTAGCTTCACCGAACGACACGAGTCTGACAATCCGACTCGTCGAGGTTAATCGGAAGAGCGGCAACTTTGCCCAGGCTTTGGAGGTACTTGACGGAGTCTTGGCCTCCGGGGTCGAATCAACCTCGCTTTCGTGCGAGCGTGGGCGATTGCTGCTGGAGTTAGGCCGATACGATGAGGCTTTGGTCGAACTTGAATTGGTAGATGACACGACCGCGGCATCAGCAGAAATGTTACTTACTGCGCTCCAGGCGGCCACGCCTCATGACGATTCTGATCGATCCCGGCAATTGGGGCTAAGGCAGGTGTCGTTGCTCGCGCGAGTGGGCCGCGATGACGAAATGCACGCGGTATTAGCGGATCTCAATCAACGATTTCCGGGTGATCTCGCCGTATTGGAACTATGGGCTCAGTGGTTGAGCAATCATGGCGCGCCCGACGAAGCACTGGGCGCGCTTGAGCGCCTGGTTTCGAGCGTACCCGATACGGACGTCGCTAGGGCGCTCGAAGCGTACTTACAGCTCTGCGACACATCTGGCAAAAGCACGCCAGCGCTGCCCGCCCTTGAGCGCGGTGTGCATCTGCACCCGGAACGGCATGACTGGCGGCAGCGACTTTTGGATCTTTACCGACAAGCGGGAGCCAACCGCCAATTGGCAGAGCAGCTATTGATTCAGGCCGCATTCGAAGGTGATCCATCGGCAAAACACGGCATGTTGTTGCAGGCCGCAGAGTTGTTACTGAGTCCCGACGGTGATTTGACAGCTGCCCGTGATGCTTTGGAACAAGCGCGTGCAATTACGCCGGATAGTCTGGAAATGGTGATACTTCTGGCACGGCTGCATAACGCAGAGGGCAACCGCCCAGAGGCTATCGCACTGCTGCAGGCGACAGCGCAGTCCAATCGCGGTCGGCGGTCTAAAATCCTCGCCGGTGTCTACCGCGAATTGAGTCAAATAATGCTGGAAGATGGTCTGCGGGGTGAGTCCCTGGAGGCATTGCTGCGCGCATTCGAAATGGACAGCAAGAATGGCCAATTGGCAATGCAGACGGGCCGACTTGCCATGGATGTCGAAAATTACGACGTTGCGCTTCGCGTGTTTGCTCGAATTGCAATGATGAAGCCCGTCGAGGACGACACGACAGGCGAATCCATTAGTCACGCCGATCGGGCTGACGCCAATTATTGCCTCGCGTATTTGTCGTACAATCAGGGTGACGCGCGCAAAGCCAAAATACTTGCGCTCAAGGCACTCTCGGACAATTCGGAACACGACGAAGCGCGACGTTTGGTCGAGCAGCTAGGTTAGTCGACCTAAAAACTCGTTGGTCTTGAGTCAAGTTTTCAGAATGCCGCGTTTGGGGCCGGGGCACCAAACGCCAACACACAATAGAAACGTCGCGACGGACGAACAGGTAGCGCGGGAAAATCTAAGGTACAGGTCACCGACGTTTCAGGTTGCGATGGCAAACACGGCTTCACCGGCTGGGAGGAGTCCCATTAGTAGTTAAGAAATTTCAACGTTGGGCGGACGCCCGCGGTTGACCGCCGCGATCGAGCCAACGTAGTGCATTTTCATAAAGACCTGGCATTCGATCTAACGCTACTTCGTGAGCGAGATCTTCGGGAGTTTGCACTTTGATCGGTACTCGAGCGCGGCTCAGCCACTCGGCAACTTTGCGGGTATCGTCAACCACTTGATCGCGGCCCCCGGTAATCAGCACTACGCGTCGAACGCGACCTCGGGCGTCCTGTAATGCTTCCAGACCCGAGCCGCCCCAGTAACTCGTGTCAGCGCCAAGGATCAACCAACGGTTGAAAGTCTTCGGTTCACGGACGCCTACGTTCATGGCAACGAACGCGCCTTCGCTGAAACCTATGAGCGTGTTGCCAAAGAGTTGAATCCGACGGCCAAAACGATCGCGTAGAGCGTGAATTGCACCCATTACGGCATGCTGCCCGGAGGGCCAGCTATTGTTCCAGCTGCGCCCACTGTTATGGGCGACCGGTCCGCTCGGACATACTAGCCAACCGAAATGTCGCGCGACGTTTGCCCACTTCCGGCAATCTTGCTCAGCGTCTCCACCTCGACCATGAAGGTAGACCAGAACGGGGCGCATAGCATTGCGTCCGGGTCCTGTCGGTTCATAGTAATAGACGGGACCCGACCCTGCCACGGAAAGTTCGGATATGCCGTTCTTGTCGCCTTCTATGCCCGATTTCTTGTTGTTTGATATCGCTTCGTTCAAAGGTCCAGTTGCTATTACCGGATCATCATCGCTGCTTGGAATCAGCAACGTCTGCCCCAGCTTAAGCTGATCGGTGCGTCGTAAACCGTTGGCGCGCAAAATCGATTGCTCGTGCAGATGATAACGATGTGCAATTTTGCCGATTGTGTTGCCCTGAGCGACAACATGCGTCTGACGCTCGACACTCGACTTCGAGTGATGCTCTGGGGCCGTCGTCGAAAGGGGACGAGAAGTGACGGGCTCGCGCGTGCTCGGCTGTGAATTGCCTTCAGGCCCGACCTCGGGTTCCTTGGACGTCGTGTCGTCGGTTTGTTCCAAGTGACTTTCTGCGCCCGGGAGCTCCGCTATCGCCATGTCCACAGGCGGGGCACTGCTTGCTGCGGTGTCTACAACAGATGCCGACGGAGCATCCGGCGCGCTAACCGGACCGGGTGCAGGCTTGCTTGCCTTCTTCTTTTGTTGAATCCGCGCAACTTCACCAGGCTCTGGGATCAGCAGCTTTTGACCTACGTGTAACCGCGCCCCGAGAGCTAGCTGATTCATCGCTCGCAAATCAGCGACTGAAATCCCGTACCGATGCGCAATTCCCCCGGGGGTCTGACCCGCCGAAACCACGTGAACCTTTTGCGCAGCCGAAGATAAGCTCACTGACAGAGCTAGGCCAAATCCAATTGCAATGAACTGTCGCCAACGGACACGCATTGCTGATTGGCCTAGCACAGCTCCGACTAGAGTCGCAATTTAGTGACGATCCGGGAGCCAAAAACTCAGTGCAAATATTCCACACAAGCCAAGCAGGAAGCAGAAAACATGCCCGATTCTCGCGCCGATGGGCGAACGGCGATTTAACTCAGGCAGCAAGTCAACGGCACCCAAGTAGAAGAAGTTGCCTGCAGCGACGGCCAGGAGTGGGGCGAGACTGATTTGAACCGCCGTCGCAATCCAAGTTGCTGCCAACCCTCCTAGAAGGAATGGGAGCGCAGAGAGGAAATTCCACAAAAGGGCTCGTGCCGGAGTCAGTCCGCCATGAACCAGGGCGCCAAAGTCCCCCAATTCATGAGGAATTTCATGGGCAACCTCCGCCACGAACGTAGTTAGGCCGACGGCGGGGCTCACTGAAAATGCGGCTCCAACCGCGAGTCCGCCCACGAGTTTGTGGAGTCCGTCACCCAGGAGCACGAGTAGCGTCATCGGGTGATGATGATCGGCTGAACCTTGCTTCGAATGATGCCAGTGCACCAATTGTTCGAAAGCAAAAAATAGGACAAATCCGACGGCCATCCACGCATGAGCAGCCCTAGCTTGCCCGAGTTTCTCTTCTACGGCGGGCAACATATTGAAAAGTGCGCTGCCAATTAGCGTGCCGGCTGACAGAGCAACCAGTGGCAACAAAAGACTGCGAAGCACGCGTTCGCCGACAATTAAAGTAACGGCGCCGCTCAAAGACACGAGCGCGACCCCAACGCCACATAGAATTGTCCAAACCAAAGGCGATAACACGCGGAGCGGCAGCCTAGTACTTGGGGTCCCAAAATACAGTTAGATCGCCCGGTTGACCGTTCGGTCTTGGGGCCTATCGGCGCATTTGTGGTGAAAACATCTCGCTCGAGGTACGTTCCTCGCCAGCGTGGAAAGGGCGAGACCAGCCGAAACTGTGCGGGAAGCGGCGGAGCGGCGACACTTCTCGATGATTCGAGACTTTGCCCTGGCCGACATCATCACGCTCGGAAACGGAGTGGCTGGATTTGGCTCGGTACTACTTTGCATGGAATACCTGGTCGAAAGTGATCCACTTTCGATCACATGCGCCATGATCCTCCTTCCGGTCGCAGCCGCATTCGATTTTCTCGACGGAAGAGTCGCGCGCTGGAGACAAAAGAATTCCGCATTAGGCGCGCAACTCGACTCCCTCGCGGATCTCATTAGCTTTGGTGTTGCGCCGGCAGTGCTTGGTTACGCGCTTGGACTTCGCGGCGGTTGGGATGCAATTGCCCTGATCTACTTTGTAAGCTGCGGTCTGAGCCGCCTTGCACGTTACAATGTTACTGCCGCCAGCATGGCGGATTCCGCGGGGAAGGTTCGATATTTCGAAGGTATGCCGATTCCGACGAGCGTGGGCTTGGTGGTTATTTGGATGATTCTATTTCACTATGATCGAACTGGATCAAGCGTTCCATTTGGAGAGATGCAGTGCGGCCCTTATGCCGTTCACCCGTTGTCACTAATCTACGCTCTAAGCGGTAGCGCCATGATCAGCAAGACATTGAAAATTCCTAAACCCTAGCTATTGAAGCCATCATGGATCCGAAGCTCTTTTTTTCGACCTTCCTCGCAATTTTTCTGGCGGAAATGGGCGATAAG
>PMCK01000038.1 GCA_003154095.1 Myxococcales bacterium
TCCTGACGTACTCGGTATCGAATTGATCGAGCAGCGTTAACAATTCCTCTGCCAAATGGTCAGGCGCGACGATTCGCTCGAGAGCCTTGAACGGCCAGGTTAAGGTTTCCGCCCGGCGGCAATATTCGCGAATAGGTTCCAGTGCGACATCGCCGGCCGCAACGACACCTTCAACGACGAGTTCCTTCTCGTCTTGGTCGGTGATTGAGGGATCCAAATGCCAATTGAAGCGTTTGAGCAAAATGGCAACTGCCTGTGCGGAACCAACTCTCGAAAGTTGATGAATCGCATCTTGTCGGTCGAGTTCCTGTGACAGCTTGGTGGAAACCAAGCGCTCGAACCTGCTCAAATCGACTTTGCCCGCCTTGGACTTTTCGTCGGAAGTCTTCTTGAATCGATCAAACAAACCCATCGAATTTTACCTCGAACTCAAATTCGCCGAACAGCGTGGGCCGGCTTTTACCACGTTGACGACCCGCAGGCGCGGATTCCAATCCCTCGGGGCCCCATCAACCAAGAATCGCCTCGTGTTTTTGTCACATGTGAGCAATTTGCAGCGGGCCCCGGCTACTGACTTGCGAGTCGGACGACCCGCTACGGTGGGGTCGCTTGCTTGCGCGATATTATTTCAGGCTTTCTAACATATCCCCAAGCTTGCATCGCTTGCTGCGCCTCAACCTGTGCCGCTTGCGAAAGAGATTCGGTAGTTTCAATCCTTAGGTCACGTGCGATAAAAAGTCCTGTTTCACGGGACGCCGAGATATAGGGTAAATCGGATGCGACAAGGTCATCGCTGTTCTCAGAATGCAAACCGTCGGCGAATTTTGGAGCCATTATACCCAATGGACCGGCAAATACCGCACTCTGTGGCCAAAGCGCGCCGTCGATCCACCATCGCCAATTTATGTCCGCATTAGCGGGTTCAAATGTCAAATTGAATCCTATCGCAGCATCCGGCTTGCTCTGAACTAGAACGCTGAATTCATTGGGGCCAATCGATGTCACCTTGGCGCTACCACCTTCGGACGTTACGGTGAGTTTTCCATCCCCAACGAGTTTCAGCGAACCGCTGATGCCAGCAACCCGACCCGACGTTGCAATTCGAATTCGCACGGTGCCGCTTGGAGTATCGCTCGCTTGCGTCACCGCAACCGGGCCTTTGGAGGCTAGTTGGTTTCTAAGCTCCGCCTGAAGCCGTGCAACGATAGGCTTATTCGTAGCACTCAGGTCCCGACGTTCACCAGGGTCCTCCGTCATGTTGTACAGTTCCACGGCCTTTTCGAATTCGGAATCTCCTTTTCGAAGGTGGCGCGCGACAGGGCTACGGTCAATTAAACGCCACTCTCCCTCCCGAATTGACACCGCTCCCCTTCCCTCGATAACCACAGGACGAACCTGTAACATCTTGCCATCGAGAGCCGGAACAAGGCTCATGCCGTCCATGTCACTGGGTGCTTTTACGCCCAGAAGGTCCAGCAATGTGGGCACGATATCCGTTGTCTGCACGTCGTCCACGAGCCGTCGATTCTCGGGTACACGGCCAGGCAATGAAACTAGAAGGGGAACACGCGCCGCCTCATCCCACATCGTTGACAGATGGGTGAATCTGCCCGAAGGAACGCCCTTGGCGACATCGACCGCAACCCAGTCGTGCGCCTGACTCATCGTTTCACCGTGATCGGCGGTCACAACTACGGCGGTCTTCGATGTGAGCCCTAGTTGTTCCAGCTCATCGAGAACTCTACCAATGGCCGCATCATCCTTTCGAATCTCGGCCAAGTAGCGCCTGACCTGCTTGTTATCAGGGCGGGCCTTTGCCTCCTCAATCGGCTGCAGGAATTGAGGTTCCGGAACGTAAGGCGCGTGCGGTGACACGTAATTGATGAACAGCGCGAAACGCTCGTCGCGGTGATTCTTGAGCCATGCCAGCGTATCATCGGTAATCCGATCCGTGTCTTTCACTTGGTAGCGATGGTCCGTCATCGCCTCGAAACCGGTATCGACCCCCACCCCGACATAGCCGCACAGGTACATGTTATTGATGATTGCGCGGGTCACAACCCCATGCTCGCGCATCAAAAGTGGCCATAATGGCGGGGATTTCTGATAAAATGACCTCACCTCGTCGGGTCTCGGTTCAAGTTCTAGCACGGGCAGACCCAGCCGATGCGGTCGCATTCCACTCAACATGGCCAGTGTCGCAGGTCGAGTCCACATTGCGGCGGTCCATGCTCTTGTAAATGTGACTCCGTGCATGGCCAACCTATCCAGGTTTGGAGCAACTTCGGGCATGCGCGGCAACCAGGCGTCAAACGGTGCAATGACGGCGCTGCTGATTGCCGCATCCTCGGCTGCATCGTGCATCGACGACAACGCATCCCCACGCATTGCGTCTACCACTATGAATACCGTATTATATGCCAAATGACTGGCGCTTGGCGCGAGCACTATGGGGCTTCCCCAGGCCGCCAGCGGNNGTGTCATGCGTTGACCGAGTCGTCAGCTCAATCTTGACGGCACCGCGGAACTGCGAGAGGTCGATTCGCCATTCATTCCAAACATGACTTTGTGACAACTTGCGCTGCCCAACCACATGCCTCACCCCGGATGAAGTAAGTGCGACTTCGAACTCAACCTCGCCTT
>PMCK01000470.1 GCA_003154095.1 Myxococcales bacterium
ATCTATCGAAGCGCTGGCCACGCCCCAGCGGCGAACGCTATTACCACGGTTTCGAACCCGCATTCGTCCTCGGGAGTCGACTTGATCGCGAATTCGCGGAGAGCATTGGTGCCGGGCATCTTTCCGTCACCTACCCCGTTTCGAATCGGGTGATTCTGAACCGAGGTTATGCAGGGTACAACGGCGCACTAGCCCTCGTCGAAGATATCTATTCCGTCATATTGGCAGCTCGATAAGCAAAGGCAAGACCATGAATTACCTGAACCGTAATGCTCCACCCACCCGTGAAGAACGGCTCAATGCGTGCAATGCCTTTGGGGGCACCGCATGTGGCTTGGTTGCGGGCTCAAAGTCGGGTTGCCTTGGCAACAACAACCGGAGTTTTTCGCAGTCGACAGGGTGTCAGCTCATGCTGTCGATGGCCATCGCTGGAACGATGCCTGAATCCGTAACAGTGTTTCACGGTCCGATCGGCTGTGGCAGTTGCCTGCTCTCCATGGCTGGCTTGTCGAAGCAAAATCAGGCTGCTCGTGGCAACACCGGAAATATTGGACAGTTTTGGTNNTCTACAAACTTGAGTGAACTCGAGGTTGTCAACGGTGGTGAGCAAAAGCTCGAAGCAACGATTCGCGAAGTCGATCGAAGGTTGCGCCCTCAGGTCATTTTCGTCGCGTGTACCTGCGTCCCGGCGGTGATCGGTGATGACATTGATGGCGTAGTGGCCCGCATTCAGCCTCAGGTTGCGGCCAGAATCCTCCCGTTACACTGTGCCGGTTTCAAAACCAAGATTGTGGCGACCGCTTACGATGTCGTTTACCACGCGATCTTGAAGTACCTTATCAACCAAGACGAGGAACAACGAGAACCTGTCATCGTCGACGAGGCAGAGCGTGCAACCTACGAAGAGAGTCGAAAACGCACGGTCAACCTGCTCAACGTTGCATCGATGAGTCGGGGGGATGAACTCGAGCTTACACGCCTTCTCAACGCGCTCGGCCTGGAAGTCAACGTGTTGCCTTGCTTCGCAGCGCCCAAACGGTTCGTGCAAGCAAAAGACGCAGCGCTCAGTGTGTCTATTTGCGCCACTCATGACGACTACTTCGTCGAACACCTAAAGGAACTGTACGGCGTACCATTCGTATTGAACACGATACCCATCGGGACTTCACACGTGCGAAAGTGGCTTTTCGAGATCGCCGAGTTCTTCAACATTCGTGAGCGCGCGGAGCGTTTGGTGGCCCACGAGGAAGCGCTAATACGGTCCGCCATCGAACCCTTCCGAACCTCTTTGCAACGCAAGCGTGTTTTCGTTAGCGCTGGGGAAATTCGTGCTGGCGCGCAATCGATTCTACTCCAAGAGGATTTGGGAATGGAGATTCTTGCCGTCCGCGCGCATCATTCCGACAAGTATGGCGATGTGCTGTTTCAGGACCTGGAGCCAAACTTGCCCGTCAATGTTGCCGCTTCACAACCGTTCGAGCAAGTCAATCTGCTCAAACGTCTGAAGCCTGATTTGTATGTGGGGCACGTCGGCGGCAATGTCTGGGCAGCCAAATCCGGTATTCCCGTGTTGACTATATTTGGCCCCAACAACAACTACATGGGCTACCGTGGTATCTTCGAGGTTGCGTCACGTTTGCACCGCGTGCTCAGGAACCCTTCCTACTATACGACGCTCGGGCAGACAGCAAAGNNGGTACAAGTCCGATCCGTTCACTTTCATCCGCGAAGGGAAGGCAAGCGCGACGCAAGAAACAAACGATGGAGCGACACCTCCGGAACAGAGGCGGGTTTTGGAAAAAGTTGCTGCGACCGCGACCTGAAGGCCGGCAAAAGCCGCTTTCGCAGCGTGCCGTTGTAAAACGCCCGCATGAGTGATCTATGCACTCCTTGACCAACATTCTACACTCGCGGCAAGAATAGCGAAAACGAACTGCCGAATTTAATTGCATCAACGTGGCCAGCAGTTTCTGACGTTGACGCAACGAAGTGAACGTGGATCTGCCGGCCTTTGGGAATGAAGATGCCACCGTGGTATTGTGAGTAAAAGCCGACCCCACGCACCGTTTCGCGTTCGAGCCCGAGACGCGCCTTGATGGCCTCGTGACGTTCCTCGTTATGGGGCAAGTCCTCGGTTCGATTAACGATGTGATAAGCCACCTCGTCGACGCGACCTTCGAATATAAAGGTAAACGGTCTCGACACGTCGATGCCAACGGTTTCGGCGATGTTGGGCAATGCAGACTCAAGGTCTAACAAATTCGAGATTCCATTCGCATCTTCAATCTTTTGCCAATTGGGCACTGATGCATACGCGAGAAAGCAGGCCCCCACGTTCCAGTTCTCGTCCAGCTTGGGCCAACCCGACTCAATACGGGCTACGTAAGGATGGCTGTCGAATACGGTTACCTCTCCCACGAGTTCCGCTTGTGGCCCAACGGCATACAGATCTTGAGATGACTTCAGATCTCGAAGCCGGACGTGTGCAGACACATCGCCACGCAGGGTAATGTTACGTTGAGCGCCGCTCCAAAGAACCTTGTTCGGAATCAGGTAGGTCATCGTGAATTGCCCCATATTAGAT
>PMCK01000170.1 GCA_003154095.1 Myxococcales bacterium
TGCCGCACCGCCAGTGTTGGGCATCGCGCCGCCCGTTGCGACCCCTCCGGTGCCGCCAGCAGCTGCCGTGCCGCCAACATTGGGACTGCCACCTGGATTCGTCGCGCCCCCACTCGACGCAACAGTACTGGTCGTTCCTCCAACGGTTTTACTTCCGCCGGTGCTCGATGTACCAGCCGTGCTGCCAAGTCCGCCCGCACTATTTGACCCGCCCTGGGTGGTTGCAGCAGCAGAGCCGCCGCCGCTCGACACGGCTCCTCCCGTATGTGCCGTGCTCCCAGCGCTGCCACCGGTAGCCACCGTGCCACCCATTCCGGCGTCGTTCTTATCGGAGGGCAGGCCACTCGAACATGCGATGACCAAAGTGCCGGCCAAAACAAATATGCCCGCTAACCCTAGTTGACTTGATGTCATCACCACGTTCCTCCAATACTGCCACCCGCAACGGATGTTCCAACCCACGGTAACAGATTCATACCTGCGATTCCGGAATGACCCGAGGGCGCGGATATTAGTAAGATGGCGCCGGTCAACATGACGGCTCCGCCGGCTCCAATAACGATGTAGCCCTTGGTCTTTTCTTTGCTGGAATCAGATTCAGTCTGTTGGGCTTGCGCCTTTTGGCCCTGTGCGTATTGCTCCAAGGCATCATCGTGTTTGGACTGGCCATCCACCGCGAAAGCGACACCGACGCCGGTTCCGATTAGACCGGCGCCTGCTATCACATAACCAAACACGCGCTGCACGTTACCGATGGATGAAGACTCCGAATATTGTTCCCTGCGGGGCGAAGCGCCTTCATTGCGTGCGTTTTGCGCTGCACTCGCCGGCGGTGAGGGCGCCGGTGCAACGTTGACAATTGTTGAAGAAGTCGTTGGTTTGGTAGCCGCGGACTCTGCAGGCGCCGGAGCAACCGCTTGTGTCAGAGGTTGAAGCCTCAACATTATCTCCACGTGGCCCTGGCCTGGTACGTCAACTTCACTCTGCTCGGTGTGATAACCTTCGAGCATGGCCTCGACTCGGTGGTGACCTGCTGCCACTTTGACGGGACTCTTCATGGGAGCTTTACCAGCGGACTCACCATCAACGCGCACTTCTGTTCCATCAGGCGAAACGTCCAGCTTGATATCACCGACGCGGCCACGCTGGGTCTTGAGCTCTGCCTCGACTCTTGCGCGTTGCTCGGCAGGCACTGATGCGCCGCCTTGAACCAAGTACTTTTCATAAGCGTCGATGGCCTGCACCGGGTGTCCGAGCGCAACGTGCACCTGGCCCACGTTGTAAAGCGTGCTGTAGACGGGGAAGAGCATGTAGGATTGCTCGAACTCAGTCAGCGCATCGCCGAATCGCCGCTGGTCGAATAGTTCCACGCCTTGCTTGAAGCGTTGCCGCGCCTTGGTCTTTGCGGTCTCGTCCGCACGCGCAACGCCCGTGATGCACAGGACGGCAATGAGTAGATTGATGACAAATGCAAACCAGGTCTTCATATGCAGGACTCAAGGGACTAAGCAGCGGTCGTGCCAGCTCAGAAATTAGGGTCTCGACTAATATCAATGGCGCGAGGAGCAGCCGGTTGAGGGGACGGAACGGGAGCAGGAGCCGCGTTGGCGGGCAGAGCAGCGGTCTTCTTAGGCTCTTTTGCAGCGTGCAACGCGAGCCCGGCTTTCGCTGACGGTTTAGCGGCCGTCGCCGGTGGACCATTCGCACCAACAGGCGCGATGCCACTGTCCGGACGCTCCAGGCGTCCGGACACTGCGGTTTCCAAAGCCGGAGACGACGGCGTTGGACTGGCCACGCTGGATGCTGGCGCCGCAGCTGCAACCAGGCCTTCGGCGCTCGCCTGCGGTGGCACTTTCTGGACCTGGGGACCGCTACGCAGCCAAACCAAAGCGACTGCAACGCTTGCCACCGCAACTCCCAGCAAGAGCGCCCGTTTGGTCTTGGAATGGCCTTGCTCGAGCCGAAGACCTCCACGGGTCTTGGGCGTCACGGGTGCGGTCGTTGAAGCCGATTCATTCGGTTGACGCTCGGCACCGGAGGCGAGCGTCTGTTCGCTAGAGTCCAATGCCGGCTGCACCGAAGGATGCGATTGAAACGGTGCTACAGGCATGCCCGCGAAGGGAACCAGCGCTTCGCCCAATTCCGCTACGGTCGCGAATCGCTTGCGCAAGTCCACGCTCATGGCCTTGCGGACAACCTCGGCCAGGCCACGCGGCAGGCCTTGCCGTTTCGACTCCAGGAGCTCGGGTTCTTTGTGAAGAATGCTGTAAATGATTTCTAGATAAGTGTCGCCTTCGTGGGGTCGCTGACCGCTCAGCAGCTCATAAAGAATTACGCCCAACGCATATACATCCGTGCGTTCGTCCACGGTCTTGTCTCCGCGGGCCTGCTCAGGCGACATGTAATAGGGCGTGCCCATGGCCTGACCGGTGGCCGTGGCCGCTTGGTCTTCTGTTTTACGCAGTTTCGCAATGCCAAAATCCAGAACCTTGACGAGCTCAGTTCGGTCAGCTCGCTTGGTCAAGAACAGATTGGCAGGCTTCAAATCCCTGTGAACAATGCCGGCTGGGTGGGCCACAGCCAAGCCACGACATACCTGAAGTATGATGTTGACCACGCGGGCAACGGGCAGTGGACCTTCGCGCGCCAAGAGCTTCTCGCAGTCTTCGCCGGAAAGGAAATCCATCACTAGGAAGCAAGCCCCGTCACCACTGCGCCCAAAGTCATGCACAGCGGCGATGTTCTCGTGCTCCAGGCTCCCAGCTGCACGCGCCTCGTTTTCGAAACGCCGCACAATTTCCAAGTGAGCGGCGAACTCGGGCAGCAAAAACTTTATGGCAACCCTTCGCCCAATGCGCACATGCTGGCCTTCATAGACCTTACCCATGCCGCCTGCGCCTAGCTCGCGGACTATCTGATACTTGTCCTCAAGCAGCGTGCCTATTCGGGCGTCACTGGCGTTTCTGCACGGTTCGTCCGCGGCGTGTGGGCTACCGCATATCCAGCAGACACCCGACGTCATTGACGTTCCCCTTCTGGGCGCAACTTCGACACTTCGAAATCTGGCCTTGCGTCAAGCAATCGATAGGCCCGGGCTCGCGAAATACCGAGGGCCGTTGCCGCGCGCGCGACATTTCCCGCATGGGCGCGCAATGCAGATACCAGCTTATTGAACGCCTCTTCATCCTGTGTGGCGCTACGCGTCGGTGCCTGTTCAGGTTCATCAGGCAATTTACCCGCCTCTCGTATGCGAGGTGGCAATAAGGAACGCCTGAGTACCGGTTCAGAAGAATGCAGCGCTAGGAGCTGGCGGGCCAAGCGGTACAGTTCGCGAACGTTCAGTGGCCAATCGTAGAGTAAAAGTTGCTCGGCGAATTTGTGGTCGACGTCGGGTGGCTTTCCGCCGTTCAACTCGCGCAGAAATTCCAAAAGCAGAGGGGCAATGTCTTCACGGCGGTCACGTAAGGGGGGCAACACAACAGTTAGCCCCTCAAGTCGTGCCATCAAGTCAGGACGAAATCGGCGTTCACGGACAGCTTGCCGAAGTGGCTCCTGTGTTGCTGCCAACACCCGCACGTCGATTCTCACCGGGTCCGTCTCACCAACCGGAACCACTTCCTTTTCTTCGAGCGCACGTAGCAACTTTGCTTGGACAGCCAGCGGCAACTCGACAATCTCGTCGAGAAGAAGTGTTCCTCCGCTGGCGGCACGGAAATAGCCGATGGCCGCTCGGTCCGCTCCGGTAAACGCTCCCTTACGATGACCGAACAACGTAGCTTCCGCAAGTTCTGGCTGAATCGTGGCGCAATTCACACCGACGAAGTTTCCGACCCGTTCACTCCAAGCATGAACGGCGCGGGCCAATCCCTCTTTGCCAGTACCAGTTTCCCCCTCAATAGTAATAGGCAGGTCTGTCTTGGCGACTCGTCGAGCGGGCTCGATGGCGCTTGCAAGACGTCCACCTCCGTGCCAGGCGGGCGCGATGCTCCTAAAAGTGAAGTCAATCTTGGCGTCGAATGGAATAACGATGCCAATCCACTCCCCCAGCCGAACGATGTCCTGAAACTTCAGGGCCGCCAGCGAGACCTTGATTCCATTGACGAAGACTCCATTGCGACTTTGCAGGTCTCGAATCAATGGTACGGGGCCGTCAAGATAAACCTCTGCGTGACGACGTGACGTTTCACGTCCGACTAAGGGCGTAGCGCAGTTCTTGTCACGCCCCAATACTTTAGGCACTTTTGCGATGCACGTGAGTGCAGAGCCTGGGAATACCCATTGGACCGCGATTGCATCGTCACGCACCGAAACGTGCCCCGAGCTAACGGCAGGGTCAGTACTTAGGCCTGAGTAGGATTGGAATTTGGATTGCACAGTATGTCGTGCGATAGCGGCAAAATGGAATTAGCAGCCAGGGCGTATTCAGCGAGGATATCGACTACGTAGCCCGACTATCATGACGGCCTCGTAGTTCGAATATAGAATGAGTTCCGCCGCCGAATTGCTCTAGCCTGCCTCAGATACTCAATCCTACTCTTTCTGTCCAGCAGGGCGTGATTTCTCGGAGTGGGTTGCTCGAGTCACGCAAATCATGCACGGCTTTCTTTAGAATTGGCGACGTTGACCTAGACGTTCAAATTGTGCCCCTACGCTCAGTTGTCTTTCCCGTCAGTAATGCGCCGTCGTTCTCATCCGCACCATTTCATCAGAGTGCCTCAGAAGCTCCCACTAAGCGCAAGAATATACGAAGCCAGCCGGCCGGAATCTTGTGGCTCTTTGAAAGTCGCGGGTTGTTCAGCGATGTTGGTAAGCGAGCGGGTCGGCTGAGGCTTGCGGGGCGGGTGTTGACAATTCGGCTTATGTACCAGCGCTTGAAGCTGCGCTGGGGGAATCAATGGCGCTATACGAACGCACAATCGCATTACCCAGCCCGGCCAAAAACGTGGGTCAAGCGCAGCGCCCCGCACGAACCTAGTTCAGCTCGCTGCACCTTGGACTTGAAATAGGGCGGGTCGCGAGCGGGCGCGCGTCTTGGGGGTTCGACAGGTTCGCCGAGGTAACGCAGGATTCTCTCGATGTTGTGAGCTTCGACGACGCCGAGAAGTGCTTGAAGAACCATGACCAGGGCGCCTAACTTGAAGCGGCCGCCGCATTCGCAGCGCTCAACGACACCGAGGAGTGGTCGAAGGACCATGACGCCGCGGCGCAGCAGGAAATTGACCAGCCGCACTCGGATGAGCATGATGCGGTTTGGATCACCTAGGCTCAGACACTCATTAGTGCGCGGCGGCGCCTTGCGACGCGAGCACGAGCCATCTTGGGTTTTTCACCGTATAAACGCGCCAAAAAATATCGCTTCAAATACTTCTGTGTGCGACGTAGAATGCTTTACTGGGATGGTGGCTTTGCTAAATTCGAAACCCGCGGCTCCGTTCGCGTTGTGGCCGATTCAATTGTACGATCCGGACGCTGGATTTGCCTGGTACACCGGCTCTGGAATCTTGATAACGCAGGTTTGTGCGGAGCGCGGGACAGCCCCGGTAGCTACCATTTTGAGCAACTGGATTGACGAGACGCTGGCAAGTCATCGGGAAGAAATTGCACAATCAGGCGGCCTCTTCGCCGTGCATGATTGGCGTCAGGTGCGACGGTACGACAGTGCTGCGCGCTCTGTCTGGTTCGAAAGAATGAAGAAGAGGCCGAAGGGCTACTTGCGCAAAGCCATCGTGATTATCGCAGACAACCCGCTGCTAAAGATGGCCGTGGCGGGGGGTAATCTCCTTGCCGCAATCTCCCTTGATGGCCACACGAAAGTGGAGCTTGCTTCGGACATCCATGCAGTGATGCGACAACACTCCCTGATGCCACCAAAGTGAAGGTCTTGCGGGTATGACTCACCTGCTCGAAGCGGGCGCTGACTTGCTTTCCGCCAGCCTGTTGCGCCATAATGCCGCGTACGAAGTATGCCGAAGGTTTACATTGAAACCAGCGTCGTAAGCTATCTGACGTCTCAGCCAAGTCGTGACATTGTGTTGGCCGCCCACCAGCAGATCACTCACTCATGGTGGGCAACACGCGCTCGATTTGACCTGTACGTCTCTGAGGCTGTTCTCACCGAGGCCGGCGGGGGCGATCCTGTGGCCGCCTCGCGTAGGCTAGCCATCCTCGCATCGTTGCCTGTGCTGAGCATCACTAACGATGTCGTGGGCTTAGCTACTCACTTCATTGAGGAGGACGTTGAATTGGCAAGTGCTGGACTGGACGATTTTGGCGCGATGCTTGATCACGAGGATGCCGGATGAGACGGGGCGAGATTTGGTGGGTGGATCTCGGAACGCATCGACCACAAGAACAGACGGGGCGACGTCCAGTCGTCATCTGACTGAAGTTGAAATGGCCGAATTGGAACTTGCCACGGACGAGGCATTGGGTCGCATCGAACCAGAATAGTGAGCTGGCTCTCGGCGCTCGCGGAATCCATGGCTACAATTCAGTCAACTTGCGCCAGGGCTATCCGACACTCGAAATTCGAACACCAAGGGAGATATTGTCAGATGACTGGGGCCCAGGGGGTGGTTGGGTCTTGGCCTTCTGCTGTGATTTTGGTGCCCCCGTGGGTTGACTCGAGTGAGAGGCCGCGGGTGCTCGCTTTGCTCCGCGCCCGCGGGGCCCGCCAAATCTGTGCTCGCTCCGCCCTACGGGCTGCGCTGCGCGCAGATGGGGGACCCAACGCCGTGCAGCGTTGGGGTCCGATTAGGGCGTCGCCAACTGATGCGTTTGGTCTGCTGTAGCTTGCATGCAAACTATCATCTGTGTGCTCGATGCTCGTCTCGCGCGGTGTCGCGCTTGAATCTCGGTGCGTCGGCTGCGTTCGCTCGATACTCGAGGCCCGGCAAATCAGCTGGTCTCCGCTTGGCGGCGCAAAATTCCCGCCACGCGCCTTTGTGTTCACGCGAGACACGGCTCGCGCGTGTCATGAATTTTTGCGCCATGGAGTCGCGAAGCCCAGCTGGTTTGCCGGGCGCCGGAGGTCTTCATGCCAACTCAGTCTCGTCAACAGCTCAAGTTTCAGGCGCTGCTTGCTGAGCGCGCTCGGTTTATGCGGTTCAATAGCACGGACACGGAACTCGCCTTGTGGCGGTGTCTTTCGGGTAAGCGGCTCGGGGTTGCGTTCCGCCGTCAGGTGGTCGTTGACCGGTAGTTTGTAGATTTCCTGGCACCCGCTGTGAAATTAGTCGTGGAAGTGGACGGTGGCTACCATTCGCAGCGCGTGGTCGCTGATGCTCGGCGCAATCGGGTGCTTGAGCGGCTGGGGTATCGGGTGTTGCGGTTGGATGCAGAGCTGGTGTCACGTCAGTTGCCGTTGGTGGTTGAGGCAATCCGCAATGCGCTATTGGCACCTTCCCCCGCGCGCCGCGCCATGATTGGATGAAACCCAGTCCAGCCGCTTCCGCCTTGCAGCTCTCTTGATTCTAGGAGCCGATTTGGAGCAACATACCCAATATGCGCGCTAAGGCGCGAGCTGCCCAATCCCCAGGCCAGGGTCGCCAAGACGTTGTTATCCGGACTCGATATCTGACGTTGCTGTTTCGGCGTGCAATGACCCAGTAGCAAGAACTCATCGCAAGTGGTATAGTTATGCTGCGAGTTCGTCCGTTTTGCAGGAACCAATTTCAAGGCAAGGGACGCAAAGTGAAACTTTCGAGCGATGACTACATTGACGGGGCGGGCGAGCGCATCGGCGCCGCGTCAGCCATGTACGCACAATGCCGATTTGTTGATGCGATCTACCTTGCAGGTGTGGCTGTCGAGTGTGTCCTTCGCGCATTTGCAACCGAAGAGACCAATGAATTTGATGCCAGACATGACCTCAGCAGGCTCGTAAAGGCGCCTACGATCGAACGCTTCGTGGGTGAGAAGAAGCGCCAGGTAATATCAGCATCACTCGGCGAGGTCTGGGCGCGCTGGAAGAACAATTACCGGTATATTGGTGACACTCGCCTTCGTGGCGAACTAAGGCAACTCCAGCTTGATCGCGGTATCAAGGTGATGCGTTGAAAGAAAACGCCCGGCTGGTTCTCGAGAACTCTTTCACAATTGTCAATAAGGGGACATTCCAATGGAAGAAACAGTAAGAGCCGCCCTAGTTGCCGCTGGGTTTACGACAGATCAGATCCAACTGGAAGTGACTCAACGCGGAAATGTCGGCGGATTTGTCATCTCTCCGCGATTTGCGGGTCAGTCCCAAGTGGAGCGTCAAGAAGCTCTTTGGGCGATTCTGAGCCATGAGCTCACGGCCGACCAGCTACAGCATATAGTGTCTATTCTCACTATGACACCTGACGAGGTCGATGACGACGTTCGCGCGGGGGCATAGCTACGTCGAAATTACTGTCTGGGTTGCGGGTTTTGCAAAAGCCATGTCGTCCCACAGGAATGGAGACGATTTCGACGAAATTTTGAATCGATTGACAAGTGATCTTGGCGAGTTGCATCACAAGCTGTCACGATCGGAACGCCGCGGAAACCAGCGGCCGTCTCCATCCTGGCTATGAGGAACGGCAACGCGGTTCGGAGAGGGCGCGAAATCTACGACTCACCATTGCCCGATACTTTAATTGGGGCACAGTCGGGGAATCGATCAGAGACGAGAAGGATAGAGTGCAACGTGTATCTCACTAGCCACCGAGCCAAATTCGCGATCCATATTCCGGTTCTCTACTTGGCGCTTGCTGGGGGACTAGTTGGATTCGGCGGTTCCGGCTTTCTGAAGAAGCCAACCGCCGGAGAGGTTGTGCCCTTCTCAATTGCTGTCGCGTTCCTCCTATTCGTGCTTACTCTGATACGGGTGATCTACGTTCGGGATGACAAACTTTATGTTCGAGGGCTCTTCACTCGCAAGTCGCTGAATCTGGGACTAAGCATCTTCACGGTCAGAAGCGAGCGTGGACCGAGGAACATGATTTACGAGGTTCATGTGTCCGAGGGCTCACGAGACGTATGGTTTGGCGAGGCGCTGAGCGAATCGCAGGGCCACCGCAGTGCGCGTCGACTGAATCGCATCTTCAGAGATGACTGACGGGCGCTTGGGCTCTCGTGACGCCAAGAATAGGAGAGCTGACTGGCGAGAGCCGTGCCAAAGTGTGTCGGCGCCGCGGGTTCAGCGATGTGGCTTTGCCAATTCTGGAGCGGTGCGAGGAGCGTGTCCGTCAATTCGATGCTCGCTGGGTCGTCGGGATCTGCGTGTGCCGCAACTGCAAGTACGTATGCTCGTAGTGTTTTGGTGAATGCCTGTAGGGGTTCGCGGAGGCCGGTGGTGTTTGGGTCTTGGCCTTCGGCTGTGATTTTGGTGCCCCCGTGGGTTGAGTCGATTGTGAGTCCGCGGGTGCTCGCTTTGCTCCGCGCCCGCGGGGCCCGCCAAATCTGTGCTCGCTCCGCCCTGCGGGCTCCGTTCCGCGCAGATGGGGGACCCAGCGCCGTGCAGCGTCGTGGTGCGATTGGCGTGTTGCCAACTGTTGCGTTGTTGGCTGTCGCTGCCGACACGTAAGCCATGACGTTCGATCGTCTCTCGCGTTGTGTCGCACTCGCATCTTGGCACCTGTCCACTGGGTTCGCTCAATACTCGGTGCCCGGCAAATCAGCTGGTCTCCGCTTGGCGGCGCAACATTCGCGCCGCGCGCCGACCGTACTCGTTGTTGCCGACTTGCGCGCGTCACGAATCTTGCGCCAGGGGTCGCGAAGCCCAGCTGATTTGCCGGGCGCCGGAGGCTTTCATGCGTCCACAGTCTCGTCAACAACTCAAGTTCCAGGCGCTGCTTGCTGAGCGCGCTGGGTTTATGCGGTTCAATGGTACTGACACGGAACGCGCGTTGTGGCGCTGTCTTGCTGGCAAGCGGCTTGGTGTTGCGTTCCGTCGGCAGGTGGTCGTTGATCGGTTTGTTGTGGACTTTCTGGCACCTTCTGTGAAATTGGTCGTGGAAGTGGACGGTGGCTACCATGCTCGGCGCGTGGTCGCTGATGCTCGGCGCACTCGGGTGCTTGAGCGGCTCGGGTACCGGGTGTTGCGGTTGGATGCTGAACTCGTTCGTCGGCAGTTGCCGTTGGCGGTTGAGGCAATCCGCAATGCGCTGTAGGCACTTTCCGCGCACGGCGCGCCGTGAACCCGAAGAAATCCAGGACCTGCCATTATTCCTCGGTGGGCAGCTCCCGCAGCCGAGTTGGGTGAAGCAAGACGTCGCGCCCGAGCTGGGTGGCGCCATCGGCCCCAAAAGGCTATATGATCCGTATCCGCGGGCGAACCATGGAACAGGCCAAGATTGATCCTATTACGCGAAACTTTGAGGTAAACATTGCACGCGTAAAGAACCTCGTCGCTGCCTACGATCAGCTCGGAAGTCAGGGCGCGGGAAGACCATCGACCATGCAAGTCGACGTGCTCCGCTCGGCCACCGTTCTTCTCCATGCGTCGCTCGAAGACGTCCTTCGAAGCAGCTCAGAACAACTATTAGCGACGCGCGGACGCGATGTCCTCGACGGCATCGGTTTCCCCGACGGGACCGACAAGACCAAACAGAAGTTTACATTAGGCGATCTTCACGCGTTTAAGGGCCAATCCATCGACGACCTGATTCAGCTCGCGGTGATCACAAGTCTTCAGCGCTCAAACTACAATAGCGTTGCTGAGGTCGCAGCTGCGCTCGAACGCATCGGCATCGATCCTGGGGAGCTTGATCCAGACCAGGCAACCCTGGAGTCCATTATCAAGCGCCGGCACCTGATCGTGCACCGAGCGGATAAGAATCCGGATCCCAAAAGAGGGAGAGGCGTGCTCATGACTCAGCACCTTCCAAAGTCCACTGCCGAGACCTGGATCCAAACAATCACCGGTGTAGGGACTAGGATCCTCAATGCTCTGGCTTCTGCCTAGCCAAGGATGAATTCTATGACGACGCTCAGCGAGAAGGTGCAACACGCAATCCAAAGCCTCAATCTGGATCAGCCTAAGATTCAGGTTCACGGTGCGCCGAACTCGGTCTTCGCCACTGTTGTTTCGAGTTCCTTTAGCGGCGTCGACGAGGCCGAGCGGCAGCGCCGGGTATGGGAGGCGTTGCGCCAGTCGCTGGACGAGCACGAACGCGTTGCGGTGGAATTCGTGTTCACAATAGCACCAGACGATCCTGAAGAGGCGGCGGCTGGTGACGGTTGAATGTGGAGACGATCACCCAGGACCGAAGCGCTTCGATCAAATGTGCATTCTACGGAGCGCTGGAATACCGACAGGTCGGTATTCCACGGGGTCGATGATTGAAGCGCTGGGTCATCAACCTCCGTCTCTAGCTCCAGTTAGGCCTATCAATGACGCCGAGGTGAGTTGTGGCTGGCATTTTCATCACCAAGCGAATGACGGTCGCAATCCCAGCTAGTGGGATTCCGTATACTGTCGGTCCTGACGGTAACATCGTCCTTGGAGCCATGACCCTCGACGTCCACTTCGATGTCAGCCCGACTTGGCTTGAGTTGGCACTCGAACATCTTGCCGTAGCGAAAAGAAGAGAGGGCGAACGCAACGCCGCTTGGACGGGATCCGATGAGGATCTGAAGGCGTCAACTTTAGAAAGGGAATTTGAAGCCTCCATGCAAGCGATTGTGGCTGCCGCTATCGCAATCGACGCCTTCTACTCATCCGTGCGCAAGAAAGCTGAAGTGCCCGAGGAACTGGTCACGACTTGGCGACAGAATCGGACGTCCCGGCCTGTTCAGGTCGCCGAAGTTTTGCGTATCGCTTTTGGTCTAGCCGGCTCCGGCTTTGATGCGCTTCGCGAAAACCTGCAAGAAATCTATCGATACAGAGACCTTGCGACTCATCCATCGGGAGACATCAAACCCGCCATCCTTGACTCTGAGCTTGGCGTTGGTGTTGAGTGGCGATTTCAGTACTTTCGACATGCAAACGCGGACCTTGCGGTAAAGACAACCATGCGAATATTGTCAGAACTAGCAACGTTCGGAAAACCGAAGAATGAAGCTGTGCACCTATATGCGGAAATGCTTCGCCAGCGGCTTGAGCAAATGGGGATAGTCACGCGGCAAGTCGACGATGAGCCTGCTGATGCCTCAGCCGAGCAACGGCAGGCCTAACTTCGGGCTGAACCCGGCGGCTTTCCTTGCAGAAATGTTGTGGCCGCCGTGCGCTGTGGCTCGTCGGACTCGCTCCAATTTTACAGCGCGCGGCCGACTTCCATAGGTTATCATGCTACGTTCTGGGCCGAGGGTTAGCCGGCAGCCGTTTAGGCGGACAGCTGAGAACCTTGGCTAAAGGAACGTTGCGCGCCGCCGTATGCAGGCAACTTGCGGGGTATTGGGCACTTATTCCGCAAGATCGAAGACGGTCTGTGCGGTTCCATGCTAACAAGAAGAAGCGGGAGTGATGCTTCTCATGGACTCCATGTTTCAAAGTGTCGATTGGGCACATGTCACCACAGGCGTTGTCGCCTTGATTGCCGGCGTCATTCTAAGGACCCTGTTTGACCTTCAGCTAGCACGAGTTCTGGTCCAGTATCTGTCCTTCATTCCAACGAGGTGGCTCTTCCGGCACCGAGAACACGGCCTCGCTGGTCAGTGGGAGCACACGTGGGACTCTGGCGGCAGCGTTCAATTTGGTGATGTTCGCGATCGTCACTCGCACCCAAAAATCAGACAATTCGGGAGCTACTGTTACGCTGAGTTCCTTT
>PMCK01000333.1 GCA_003154095.1 Myxococcales bacterium
GTGCGGTGGAACGACCTCGCGCGCACGAGCCTCGTGCGGGCCGGCACCGGCAAACCGGAGGCGGGCGAGGAGGCGTGGGGCATCGTGCAGGACGACGGGCTCAGCAACGTGAAGGTCACGCGCTGGGATCCGGTGGCGAAGCCAGCGGACCTCCTGCCGTACAGCCTGCACCACGCGCTGCCGTTCCTCATGGGACACGNNCCGTGGTCGACCTGTACCGGGATCCGCTGCTCGTGGGCATGAACCTGCGCGCCTTCCACGCGCGGCCCAACATCCACCTCGTGGTGCGCGAGGGGCGCGATTTTCTCAACAACGACCGCGGACGCTACGACCTCCTGTTCGTGGGCACGAACGGCTCGATCAACGCCGAGCGCACCGGTGACACGCGGAAATACCTCGATACCTACGAGGCCATGGCGTCGTACCTCGACCACCTGGCCCCGGGCCCGGGCTCGATGATTGTATTCGTAAACCAGCCCGTGCTCCACAAGGCCGAGAGCCTGCGGCTGCTCTTCGCCGAGCGCGGCCTCGGCGACTTCGGGAAGACGGTCTTCGCGTTCGGCGCCCCATCCACCCGGGGGCAAGACAGCATGATCGTCAAGCCGAGCGGGCTCACGCAAGACGAGATCGCGGCCATCGACCGGAAGGTGGCGTCGTGGCCGCACCCACGGAGGGTGCTCTATTCGCCCTCGGGTGCAGGCGAGCCGGCCTTCGTGGATACCGTCCTTGGGCGCACCCGCGGGTCGCTCGTCACGGACGATCGCCCGTTCGTGCACGAGGTGAGCTGGCGCGACTTCGAGTTCCTGCCCGCGAAGGCACGCTTCATCGACCAGCTCTACGCGTCGAGCTGGATCAAGGTCTTCACCATCCTTCTCTTCGGCGTGGTCTCGGTCGCGGTCATTGCCTTCGTGGGCCTGCGGCGCGACCGCGAGCGGCGCGTGCCCTGGCCGTGGGTGCTGTACTTCTTCGTAGCCGGCGTGTCGTACATGTGTGTGGAGATCGGCCTTATCGCCAAGACCGAGCTGTTCCTCGGCAGCCCGCTCTACGCCGTGGCCGTGATCCTGGCGCTGTTCCTGGCGTCGAACGGCCTCGGCGCGTACTTGCACGATCGTCTGCGCGTGCTGCGCGGCCCCGCGACGCTCGTGCTGCCTGCCGTGGCCGCCATCGCGTGGGGCGTCTTCGCCACGCATCTGTGCAACGCGCGCCTGCTGTCGCTGCCCTTGCCACTCAAGATTCT
The DNA here is from genome assembly GCA_003154095.1 of Myxococcales bacterium. Lineage (GTDB taxonomy): Bacteria > Myxococcota_A > Polyangia > Polyangiales > Polyangiaceae > FEN-1139. The sequence goes on from PMCK01000333.1 coordinate 1,238, forward strand.
CTGCGTGGCGCTGTGCGTGGCGCCCGCCGGGACGTTTCTCGGGATGTTCTACCCGTTCGGCGTAGAGCGCGTGGTGGAGGCCGGGCGCCGCGCGGCCGTGCCCGCCACCTACGCCATGGCCACGCTGTCGTCGGTGTGGGGCTCGTCGTGGGCCATGATCGCCATCACCAACCTGGGCTTCTCAGCCGTGATCCTGATGGGCGCCGCGGGCTATGCACTGATCGGTCCGCTGTACCTCGTCGCGCGCCGCCTGCGCCCGTGAGCTGCGGTCAGCTCGCGCAATTGGGGGCAGCCCCGGTGCGCACCTTGAGCGCAACTCGATTCACTCCAAGGTGATCGACTTTGTTGTCGTGGCGGCGCGGAATCGCGCGTTCGAGCCGAGGTGCGTTTCCGCGACGTCACGACAAAAAAGATCGAGACGGCACTCTGATGCCGTCTCGTCTTGGCGCATCCCGGGGATGCGACTCTCGCGCGATTAGAACTGCGCGATGAACTGCCAGGCCAGCGGTGGAATAAAGGCCTTCAGGCCATCATCCCCGGTATTGGTCCCGTCATCCACGCTCGCCGGGGTGTGCGCGCCATCGAACGTGCACATTTTGACAGGGTAACCCGCTTTGCACCCTGCAAAATCGTAGCAGACATATTTCTTGCTGCCGGTCGTTGTCGTTGTGATGGTTGTGGGAATCGTGCACCCATTGTCCGTCGCGTGGTTAATCGCGCACCATTTCCCGCCCGTCTTATTTGCATCTGAGTTGACGTAAGGACAAGTCCCATCACTCATGCCGGTCGTACCCATGTACGCGATGGGAGCCGCATTCGAATCGGTCGGTTCGCCGGGAAGGTTGTAGTTGGCCGCTGCCATGGCGACCACCGCGCGCAGCTTCGTCTGACGCGTGATCGACAGGGCATAGGTCATCATCGCTCCGAAGCTAAAGCCCGTGGCAAAGACCCGGCTGTCGTCGATGCACAGGGCCGCGTCGACCTGGGCGAGTATGTCGTCGAAGAGTTTGCTGTCTCGCGTGAAATCCCATGGCGTGTTGCCGCTCCCGGCGGGCGCTACGAAGATAGCGGGATCGTTCGCCGCCATCGCTTCGCGGTGGAGCCCGTAATAGGCATAGTTGGTTGCGTTGAAGTTAGGCCCATTAAAGGCGGGATACAGGCCAGTCGCATTGCCGGTGTCAGAACCGTACGCCTGGTACCAGGAAAAGATCAGGCGATACGGGTGCGTCGAAGAGTAATCCGCCGGAATGTCGATGATGTATTCGTGACTCGCTCCGCCGCTCGTGATCGTGAGCCTGTGAGAAGTGCTGAGCCCACCCGAAACCGCCGTTGCGCCGGTCAGCAAGGTTTGCATTCCTTGTGTGCCGCAGCCTTTGCTCGAGTTGGCTCCGCCAGCCGCGGTGTTGCCGCCCGCACTGGCACTGCTGCCGCCGGTCGAGGTGTTGCCGCCAGCTGTGGTGCGACCACCCGTTGGCATTGCTGAAGTGCCGCCGCCGGTCGCGGCTTTTGTGCCACCCGTTGACACGGCGGTGGTACCGCCAGTTGCGATCGCCGTCGCGCCGCCGGTAGACGTTGTCGCTGATCTTCCGCCGGTTGATGGAGCACCGCCAGTTGGTGCAGCACCACCCGTTGGAGGAGAACCGCCGGTTTGCACCGGCGAGCCCCCAGTTGCCACGGTTTGTCTCCCGCCGGTGGCGGGTGCACCCCCGGTAGCGGGAGCACCCCCGGTGGCGGGTGCACCCCCGGATGCCGGGGCGCCTCCGGTAGCTGACTGCGAAGTACCGCCTGTTGACGGATTGCTTGGAGTGCCCCCGGTCGCGGTCGCCGACGTTCCCCCGACGCCCGAACCGCCCTGGCCGGTATCACCTGGTGTGCTCGAGCCGGAGCAGGCAACTGTGACCCAGGCGGCCAAGCAAGTTCCGAGACAGCCCGCTGCCCTAATGCGGCGACGATGCTCAAGAGAAGCCAGCTCGAATGGACCAGAAATATTGATACTCATGCAATCCTCCAATGCGCCGGTAATTGGGCGAACGGCTCACGGCCTAAGGTGGCCTGTAGAGCAGCGGCATCTGTACTCAATTTCCGTCAATGATTCTTTTGCGAGCGCCTAGCCGATATGAGCCGGGGGGTAACCGCCAAAGGAGCGGGGCCTCATGCAGCTGATGTGAACCCGACCATCGTGGTTGTGAGCCTCCACGACCAGGGCGCACAGCTTGAAGCGGCCATGGTCCTTCGACCACTCCTCGGCGTCGCCGCATCGTGGCCTAGCCAATTCACTGCCCACGCCGGCGCCCGAAGGCGACCCGGCCCGCGCGCGCCAACAGCTCGAGGAAGTCTGGTCATAGCTGGCACGCACCGGGCCACGGCAGGCGCTCAGCCCGGATCGCCTGTCTGATTCGAAGATCGCGGCGCTGCTCGATGAGGCGGCGCTTGGTTTGAGTCGCGACAAGAAACATGAGCCCATCGTCGAGCCTATGTTCGCGGATTTCGGTGGGGCCGGAACACCAATGACCGGTTGGCTGCGGACGTCGGACAGAGGCCTTGGAAAAGTCGGCGAATGGTTCGAGCGGTTNNAAAGAGAAGAAGCGCAAGAACGACTATTCCCTTGGTGACTACGCGCCAACCCGCATACCTCCCGAGCGCTTACATGCACGCGATGGCAAGGAAAGCAACGTGGACGAGGCATCCGAAAAGGTTCTATTCAAAAAGGGCCTAGGTGCCACATTACGCGAGCCGAGTTTCGGCACTTCCGGCTCGAAGCAGGTGCTGCGCGCAATTTTGGGAGAAGATCTCGTTGCCTGGGATGTCAGAACCGGTGCGGAGGTCGAACGCTGGAAACACGTTTCCTCGTACTCGCCGCTTGCTCACGGTACGCTGCTCGCTTTTTTCGGTAATGGTCGGACAGAGATCGCGCGCGTGGTGCCACCAGAGCGGCTCACCACGGTGCAGTTGCTGGGGGACCGTCCGAGTGCGCTGGTGACGAGTCCCGACGGGCGCTTCGAACTTCTCGGCGATCGGCAAGAGACGGCAATCCACCTGCGCTGTCGCATCGGCCACGTCGTGCTGCCGTTTTCGGCATGCGCGGAGCGCTCGGAGTGGCCGGGGTTGCTCAAAGAGCGGCTGGGCATCGCGGTTGCAGGGCGCGGAAAATAGCTGTGGGCGAAGCGACTCGGTTACTGCCCGTTCATTGCTTACTTTATGTTGGCTCGTCACGGTACCGGCCTGTGCGCCTTACTGCCGGGCGCGCTCTGGTTCTGTGCCGCGACCGCTTGATGCCCCCGAGTCCTCGGCGTTGGCGTGGCGGTAGATTGTGTTGTCGAGCCGTGAGGCACGGTGGTAAATGAGCCGTTAATGCCTTTCGACGAAGGTATCGACTATTGCGTACCTCCGGTACCCAAAGTCGAGATGGGACCATAGCGGACCGCCATTGAATTACTATTGGTGGTTCCACCTGTCGGGAAACCATTGTTAATGCCACCGGTTGCGTTGCCTCCGACGGCCAACCGCCCGCCGGTATTTTGCGCGTTGCTCGCCCCGCCCGAAGAATACGGAACACCGTACACAGGCACTGGGGTACCTTCGCCGCTACAGGCAATGAATGCAACCGGAAATGCCGCCAGATACCAACGTGAGTTCATGAACGATACTCCTGCCGTAGTCTACCACACCTACGCCAAGCCAGCATCGGCAGTGCACCAACGTGATGGCACTGGCCGCTATCATCGGACGCCTGTCGCGACCCAATCGGTCGATTGTCGATTGATTTCGGGCCGCGGTGCATCTACGTATCGACCATGCAAACGATTGCTAGTCGTCAATTGGGTTCGACGGGCCCAACGGTGTTTCCGTTGGGGCTAGGCTGCATGGGCATGTCGGGCATGTACGGTCCTGCCGACGAGACAGAAAGCATCGCGACAATTCACGCGGCGATCGACCACGGTGTTACGTTACTCGACACGGGTGACTTCTACGGCATGGGCCACAACGAGCTGCTCATCGGGCGCGCGCTGAAGGGCCGACGTGACAAGGTTACATTGTCCGTCAAGTTTGGCGCAATGCGCGGCCCGGACGGAGCGTGGCTCGGTTTTGACGCCCGTCCAGCCGCCGTGAAAAATGCCCTTGCCTACAGCTTGGTTCGGCTCGGCGTGGACTACATTGATATCTATCGGCCCTCGCGGCTCGATCCGGCAGTTCCGATCGAGGAAACGGTGGGTAGCATTGCCGATCTGGTCAAGGCCGGTTACGTGCGGTCGATCGGCTTGTCGGAGGTCGGACCGGAGACGATTCGTCGCGCTCGAGCGGCGCACCCGATTTCGGATCTGCAAATTGAATACGCGATTGTGACGCGTAGGCCAGAGGCTAAAATCTTCCCGGCGCTCGCGGAATTGGGCATTGGTGTTACGGCATACGGCGTGCTCTCGCGCGGGCTTCTCAGTAGCTCCGTTCCCGCGAAAAATGGCGACTTTCGGGCTTTTTTACCGCGTTTCGCCGGTAGCAACGGAGAAAAGAATCAGCGGGTGGTCGAGACGCTCCGCTCGCTTGCGCTAGAAAAATCTCTCAGTGTCCCGCAGCTTTGCATTGCCTGGGTCCTGGCCAAGGGTAAACACATCGTGCCTCTTGTAGGTTCGCGCACACGCACGCAGCTGGAGGAATCCCTGGGTGCGTTAGAGGTCCCACTGTCTGCGGACGACGTACTGCGGCTCGAGCAGGCAATTCCCGAATCGGCCATTTGCGGCACGCGTTACGATGAGCGCCAGATGCAAATGCTGGATAGTGAGCGCTAGCGCCGAGCCTTCTACTCGGCCAAACGCAAGCGGCCCTGGTTGGCAGGCGGTGCATAGTAGTTTGGCCCGCTGCCGTCCGATACCTCGAGTGGAACCCCTGGGGTCATCACCTGGTAATGACCGTTGGCATCTGCCCCTTGTTGGTTTGCGTCCCACGTGTTGCCAACGGCCGTAGCCATAGCCCCGGCGGGTAAACTGAACAACAGATTCCAACTGGTACTGCCCGTGTCATTGTTATTGCCTCTGAACACGTTGTTACCGGGGGATGCGGCCGTGCCGAGGTCGAAGACGTTTCCAACCAAATCGCCGGTGAGGATGACCCCTTCGGATCGGTTTCCCGTCACGCTCACGTTACGCAACTTGGCACTTAGGCTAAAGGCCGTATTGCCCAGAATCAAACCGATTGAACTGCCCGTGATCGCCACGGTGTCGAATGTTGACTTGCCGTAACCAGAGAGCATAATGGCCGGCGCTTGGCAGCTCGTGACCGAGCTATTCGTGAGCGAAAAATCGAACGAACCCACTAAATCGATCGCAAAGCCGGTACAATTGGACAAAATCAGGTTCTTGATATTCACGACGGGTAGCGGCGTTGCGTCCATTTCTTGAATGTCAAAGGCGTTCACGCAATTGGTGACCGTTGCCCCATCGATATCGATACTCGCCACCGCGTCGCGAGCTTCCACGGCAAAGATCGTGTGATCGAAAGTGACGTCTCGCATCGTCAATCGAGGCGTGCCATTCGATAACGTCACACTGTGTACGGGCGTGATACTCGTGTCTTCCCCCTGCGCAAACTGGACCCCCTGAATGATGAGCGAAGCCTTGTCTTGAGCCTGAACCCCCAGGTTTTCGAAGCTCAGCTTGCCTCCCCGCAAGGTGAGCTCGCTCGACTCGCGGGCAATCGCAAAACTGGGATTGGGTGCCTCAGAGTAGTCCGCTACCGTACCCGCAGTGATCGACGCGTGCGCGGTTCCGGCAACATCGATACCAAACGAAACACAATTGCCGACGGTGGTACTCCTTATGACGAGGTCGCCTTCGGATGTTTCGAGCGCAGGGCGATTCGAATTGGCGCACGTGAGCCGAACCCCTTCGAGCAAACCGCCGCTCAAGCAAAGGCCGTGGTACCCCGCGCTCACGATGCGCGCCGCACCTGAGTGGATGGCCTTCAGTGTGACGTCTTGTCTGAAAGCAATTCCGCTGTAAACGCCGCACGTCCCCGAATCAGAACCCGATAGCATTGAGTCGACGCTCGAGTTCCAGGTGCCGTCGAACAGGTTCACTGTGTCTCCGGGTCCTGCCACGAATGAAGTGTGACGCAGAGTCCTGAAGGGCGAATCGTACGAACCACTCGCGTTGTCATCGCCGTTGACGGCATCGACGTACCACTCGGCGAGCCCCGCATCCCCGGCAAATCCACCGGTTCCGGGCAAGCCCCCCGTGGCCGTAGTACCTCCGACGTTCGTGGCGCCCCCCGAAGCCGTCACTCCACCGACACTCATTGCGCCCCCCGAAGCACTCGTAGTTCCGCCGGTAATCGGTGCACCACCAACGCTCACACTGCCACCCGTCGGCCTTGCGCCACCGGTACCCGGGCTTCCGCCCGTTACCGGTCGACCACCGGTCGGAGTCGAGCCAAGACCACCAACGTTGATGCGACCCCCGGTGCTCGGTGCGCCGCTCATGTACGTGCCGCCGAGGCCAACACTGCCACCAGTTGGTTTCCTGCCGCCAGTGTTCGTCGAGCCACCGGTGATTGCGCCACCTGTATTGCGAGCGCCACCTGTATTGCGAGCACCACCCATACTTGCAACACCTCCTGTAATCACACGGCCGCCGCTGGAGCTGCCTAGCATGCCGCTCGCGCCCCCGGTGTCAATCTCGATTGCCTCGTCCTCCTGCAGTTCGGACCTGCCGCCACAGCCACCGAACTCAATGACAATGACCAAGAGTACCAAGTTGCGCCCCACTGAAAGTGCACGCGAGCTCATGCGCCCAGGCGTACGCGCCATTTCTGCCAACTTCAAGTGACAGCCCGCGTGACGGGCCGCGAAGGGCTCATCTCGCGCTGCCTGCAGAAGAACCCGAGGCGCGGCCGCAACCATGTGCGGGTCCGATGTGCCCGAACGGCGTCAGTTGGACGAGACGGAGAAGTTGCTCGTAATGAAACTCTGGGTGCCGGAGTCGGAGATGATCTCGAAGCCGAATTGAACCTGGTCTAGAGTCCAGCTCGCGGTGAACGACTTTTCGTTCGTGATGATCCAGTTGAGAATGGCCTTGACGTCTATCGTGCCCGAGTTGGTGTTCGAGGTTCTGAGGAACGAGACGACATGATTGGACCCATTGGAGCCGGTGTAGACATTCCAAGTGTGGCCACCCACTGAGACGTTCGTAAAATCTGCAACGGCCCCACTACCACCGTAGCTTCGTGCAATGGGTTGGTTCCCGCCAGCCATATTCACCCATAGCATGATCTCGACGCGGGTATTGCCGTTCTTCGGCCAGATATCGTACGTCGTTTCGTACACCCCATTACTCGGAACCGTGACGGCGAAGCTACTCGTGTACGTATTTATGGCACTGATGGCCGTGCCCGGCGAGTAGGAGATGTTTGGATACGATTTGACGCTGCCGCCACTTGGGTGGGCGGCAGCCACGCCAAATTGATTCGACTTGTTTGCCCAGATGCACTGCTGCCCAGCGCCGGAACCCCAGATGTCGTTGTAAAACGTGGCGCTGCCGTTGACCCATTGCCCCCATTGATCGCAAGAGCACCAGTCGACGGAGGTTCCCGCGGGAGCTGCACCCGGGCAAGCGAGCGAAACGGGACCCGTGCCAATCGTCGTTGAACCACCCGAGCCCGTGGCGCTCGAGCCGCCCGTAGGTCGCGCACCACCGATTGGCGCAGCTCCACCGGTTGGCGCAGCTCCACCGGTTGGCGCCGTGCCTCCGGTGGCAATGGCACCACCCGTCGGTGCCCTGCCGCCGGTTGGAGATGCACCGCCAGTGGCACCTCCGACTCCCACACTTCCGCCGCCGGCAGTGCTCGCTTTAGTATCGGAGCCAGAGCAACCGAGGATCACCAGCGCAAACGCGCACGTGAGCACCGCCAATTGGTGTCGGGATTCGAGGAGATTCGTAGTAGCCATCAATGCTGCAGTGCCACTGACAGCCGTATTCCGTCTTCCAATCAGGCGGATTCGTTTCCCGTACAACGTCAAGTGACGGGATTGGGGATGATCACGCCGCAATTAACGAATGTGAGCGACGTGTCGATGCGGAAGTTGGACTGTACCGTATGGCGTTCGGCATTGAAGATCGCAAGGTCGTAGGTTTGACCAATAGTTAACCCAAGCGAATCGACGCTAATCGAGCCCTTCAGCTGGGCGTGGCGACCGCCGAGGTCGATGACGAGTTGCTTATTGATGAAAACCCAAATGTCGTCGTCACCATCGAACGTGAATGTCTCGCCGCCGTGGTATGTGAATGCCGTATGGATCTCGGTTGTGAAGCTGAAGTTGTGGTTCTGCCCCTGATTGCCAAAACCAGCCCCATCGAGCGGGAAGTACGAGGAATTCTGCAACCCGGTTCCGTTGTTGATCGAAGCGGAGAACGTGGAGATCCCGCTATTCGTGGTCAACTTGAGCGCCACCACGTACGTCATGTTGACGCCGGTCGTGTCATTGTACCATTGGTCGAAATAGCTTTGCCCGTTCGTCCCCGCGAGCGGATCCGTCGGGTTATTGTAGGCGGGTTTGCCGTCGGGTCCTAGCGTTGACTGGACGATGCCCAGCACGCCATTTTGGCTGGTGGAATCGGGGGCCGTCTCGAAATCGGGGTGACCCCCGGTTTGGCTTCCCATATTGAAATCACGGACCACGCCATAAAGCAGCCCCACGCACGTCGTGGACGTGTTGGCTGGCACGACGCCGTTGACAATCTGCGGCCCCAGGGCATAGGCGCCGTAAGTTACGTCCGTCACGTTGACGTAGTCAGTCGAGGGTGGCCACGGGGTCTCTGTCGGGCCGCCGCCCGTCGCACCCCCATCCACATTGGAGGCCCCACCGGTGGTTTGGGGTATGAACAGGTTCACTCTGGTGCTCGTGCTCTGTGCGCCACCCGTGCCACCACCCGTTTTCCCCGCGTCGACAACTTTGGCGCCGTCTCCACCACCCTGGTTGCCGCAAGCGAGCAGAAAGGCAGCCGCCAGGGATGCGGCATTGCAGCGAAGGTCATGAGTCTTTGACATTTGAGTTTCCAAATTGTTCGAAACCGCCTCGCCGAGCCGCGGAACCCACGGCGGAGCGGTCTCGAAAACCGGATTAGCCGAGAAAATGGCAAACAGTTGCGGCCGATTCTTTGAACCGCCGAATGCAGTCTACCTCCCGCAACGAGAAACGGAAAGCCACATTCGGCTTTCGTTTGGCGCTGCGGCGCAGAAATCATATCGCGTTGGTTCGGTAAGGGCCCCGCTGTAAACTTGTGGCGCGAATGCAATTCCGGGTGCCCTTACCCACGGTTTGCGGCACCGGATTCGTCGAACACGTAGGCGAGACAAGAGGGGGTGTCTTGTGCGACTCGGGGATAGTGTTGTGTAGTAGCAATGAACTGCAGCATGTCTGAACACAGACGGGTCTCTTGATGCCTAAAGGGCAGAGGGCCGCGTGCGGCGACAGCGCCGAGCCGCCGCTTCCCTGCGCGCTTTCGATACAGTGCTTGACGGCATCGTGTGACTCGCGCTCCGATCGAGCACAGACTTGTTGCCGATCTTTTGAATAGAAACCGCGCGTTGTCACCGGTCAAAGAGGGGTGCCCTCTGATCGCAGGGTGGGCCCTTGCGCTCAAAAATATACGACGTATATATAACCACGCAAAGGATTTGGACTCCCATGGAGAATCTCGAGACTTGGCTTCCGCTGATACGCAGCCCCGGTGGCAAAAGCGCTCTTTGCCGCCAGGGGCAAGACCTCGTGGACGACACGGGCGGCCGCTACCCTGTGCAGCACGGCATTCCGCGTCTTGTGGCCCCTGAGGCATTGGAGGGTGACGACGCGAGTTGGAACATATTCTTCGACTGGATTGCACCGCTGTACGAGCTCAATGAGCGCGTCGGGGTGCGCCTGCTCTGCGGGCTCGACTTGCGAGACGAGCAACGTCGCATCGTCGAGTCCCTAGCTATTGCACCCGGCAGCTCGCTGCTCGAAGTTTGCACCGGGCCGGGCGTCTATCAACCTCTGCTTGCCAAGGCCGTTGGCCCTCAGGGACGCCTGGCAGCACTCGATCTGTCGTGGGGCATGGTGCGGCGCTGCGCCGAACGCACGCGTAAGCAGCTTCCCACGCCGCTCGTAGTGCAAGGCAACGGCGCGGCGCTGCCGTTTGCCGATGCCTCGTTCGACAATGTCTTCCACTTTGGAGGCATCAAGCTATTCAACTCGCCGGAGCACGCTCTGACAGAATGCGCGCGTGTGCTGCGACCGGGCGGTCTTCTGTTTCTCGGTGATGAAGGATTTGCGCCGACCATACCGGTGCGTGGCTGGAGGCGACGCCTCCTGATGCGCGTGAATCCTTGTTTTCAACGTCCACCACCGGAGATCCCGCAGGGGTTGACACTAAAGAAACAGCAGAACGTTTACGATGGCCTCGCATTCCTCTGGACACTCGAGCGTGTCGAGACCTAAGGCGCACAAGCGTCCCCGCGGGCGGCCCACTCGTAAGACGCAACCCCTGTCGCGCGAAAAGGTACTGCGCGGCGCGCTGGCTCTGCTCGACGAGAAGGGACTAACTGCACTGTCGATGCGACAGCTCGCACTGGCCATGGGCGTTACGCCAATGGCCCTGTACAATCACTTTGCGGGTAAAGAAGATCTCCTCGATGCTGTTCACGAAGCCGTTCTGCTGGACGCTCCGTTGCCGAGAATCGACGCGAAAACCCCTTGGAAGCAAACGGCGACCGAGATTGCACGCACGCTGCGACGCGGTCTGCGTGCGCACCCTCATGCGCTCATACTCTTTGCGACGCGGCCGGCGCGCACGGAAGCAGTCCTCAAGGCTGTCGATCAATTCCTTGGGCAGCTCCTCGCCGCTGGTTTTTCTGCGCACCAATCCCTTTACCTCTTCGACGGCATCGGTATGTTCACGGTGGGTCACGCTTTTGCCGAGTTCGGCATCGCACCGGTCGCGGCGCCCGAGCGCGACGGCAGTGACCTGATACCGCGGCAGAAGGCGCTCGCCCGTGCTGGACTAGTCCACCTGCCGCGTGTTCTAGCGGCAACGCTGCCTCACAATTACACCGCCGAGTTCGAGTCAGGGCTACGTGCGCTGCTAGACGGCTTCGAGCTCCAGCAAAGTTGAGGTAGCTGAACCGCGGAGGAAATCCGGCTTGTGACGTGTAATCCGAACAAATCGGGGTCCGGAGGCATTGGGGGGTTCCTTACTCGATGACGGTCACCGGCGTTGCGCTACTGAGGGTCGTGCCATTGCCGAGCTGGCCACTGTCGTTGCGTCCCCAGCACCTGACCGTGCCGTCATTGGCAAGGGCGCAAGAGTGCTGGTGACCTGCGGCGATTTCAACCGTTCCCGATAACCCGGTGACTAGCTCCGGTGCGGGCTGGTATTGGTCGAGCGTGCTGCCATAGCCCAGCTGGTAATAGCCATTGTTTCCCCAACACTCTGCCCTGCCATCAGCGAGGCACGCGCACGCATGAAGCCAGCCTGCGGTGATTTGTGCCGCGTCCGACAAGCCCTGAACAGCCACTATTGTCCCGCTAGGTGTCGTTGTGCCATCACCGAGCTGACCGTAGGAATTGCTCCCCAGACACATCACGGTACCATTATGCACAATCACACAAGAATGACCTGCTCCGAGCGCGATTTGTGTTGCACCTGATAGTCCCTGAACAGTCACCGGTGTCAGCTGATCAGCGGTATTGTCATCGCCAAGCTCTCCGAGCCAGCCTTGACCCCAACACTGTGCAGTGCCGTCAGGGTAGCGCACGCAAGAATGTTCGAATCCACTGGCAATCTCCACTGCGCCGATCACGCCGGACACGACAACCGGGGTTGACCGGTTACTGGTACTTCCGTCACCGAGCTGGCCGTTTCGATTCATGCCCCAGCAGTTCACCGTGCCGTCTCTGAGCAAAGCGCAGGAATGTGCGCTACCGAGGGCTAACCGCGCAACGCCCGGCAATGGGTTGGTCACCGGTGTGCGTTTGGAACTAGTCGTGCCATCGCCAAGCTGGCCGTAGTAGTTGTAGCCCCAGCACTTGATTGTCGTGTCACCAACCAGCGCGCAACTATGTTCTCCAGCCACGGCAATTTGCGTTGCACCGCTCAAACCCTGGACAGTCACTGGTGTCGAGCTATTGGTACTCGTGCCATTGCCGAGCTGGCCCCAGTAGTTGTCGCCCCAGCACTTCACGGTGCCATCGTTCAGCAGCGCACAGGCATGGTTGGAACCAAGTGCAATGTGGATCACCGAGACATCGTTGCTGCTGCCACCCGTCCCGATGGTGCCGCCCGTTATGCCACTAGCACTCGTCCCACCTGTGGCACTCGCACCACCGACAATTCCGATGCTTGTTGTATTGTTGGTGGCCCACGTGGACACGCTGCCACCCAGAGCGGGCATACCACCCGTATCGACATGGCCACCGGTGGCCGCGCCCCCAACGGACGTAACTCCGCCAACACCGCTGCCCAGGCTTACTCTATCTAGCTCGGAGCGGCCGCCGCAAGCCAGGGGTGTCAGAACGACGCAAAGAAGGCAACCGCCGCCGATACGCATGCCGTTGTCGGGAGTATACGCCACCCGCGCTGACAGCTGACCTTTCTTAATTTCGTGACCAACATAGGGACCTGCAACCTAGCCGTGAACACCTGTGCCTCATCCTCGGTCAAGCTGGCCGTCCTGCAAAAGCCAGACAACCCCGAACCTCGACTTCTCATTGCGCGAATTGCCACGGCAAAATGCAAACCAGAGCAGCGCCGCCAACGGATTGGGGATGTCCCAACCCTCCCGGGGGCACATCTTCGACCCGTTCTTTACGACCAATCGTCCAGGAATCGGAGTCATCGAGTCGGCGCGCACGGTTCTTGCTCGGCTCGATGCCGGGCGTACGTCCTTTGTACGAGTTCACATCGGAGGAACGATGAAAATTGAAGTCTATGAATGGAAAGAGGGAGACGTGCGTCCTGGTTCAGACCACGTGCATCGCAACGTTTGCCTCGAGGTTCTCGATCTTCCGTCGGATGTAACGGCTCCTGCACGCGGAGACATATTGCGATTGCGCCTACCTAACGTCGACGAGCCAACCTCGGATAATGCCTGGAGTACGACGCCATTCGTGGTCCTTGAACGAGAGGCGGTTTGTAGCGTCCGAGAAAAGGCAGAAAATTCCCATGTGCCCTTGAAAGTCATGGCAATGTGGCTCTTCGTTCGAAGCATCAACGATTATTCCAAGCTGGTGGCGCTACCAGAGTCTTAGGGCATCACGGCCGGTGTTTGGAATTGGGGCTGCTAGGAGATCACATTGCGTAAACGCTGCGGAAGGGTATGGTCGGCTTGACCATAAAAGAGAAACTGAAGTACGGGATCGGTGCGATTGGCTCTTTGCCGTTCGTTTCTCCGGTGATCTTTGACCGCACGGTTCGGCAATTTCTTACAAAGGTTCCTGGCTCTCACTTCCTGTACGGCGATGGCTGGAACCGGTTGCATCCGTTCGATCGGGTGAACGGTACGAATACCAGCGGAAGCGTATCGGCCGCAGACTTGCGAGCGAGATGCAGCCATCCCGCGAATGCCCACACCAACCTTTATGGTGGCTCGCAGCCGAGCGTGGTGCGCCGGGCGCTCGCTACTTTGCCCCAGTTGGAAACCTGCTGTTTCGTGGATCTCGGTTGTGGCAAGGGACGACCGCTCATCGTTGCCTCTGAATTTCCGTTCCGCAAAATCGTCGGAGTCGAGCTGTCAGAGGATCTCGCCGAGGTTGCGAGAACCAACGCTGCTGTGATTTCCGAACGCCACCCGGAACGGACACCTATTCAGGTCGAGGTCGGGGATGCTGCTGCGTATCCCATTCCCGCAGGTGACGTGGTTCTGTTTCTCTACCACTCTTTCGGGACGGAACTCGTAGCGAAGGTCGAGCTCGCAATACGAGCAGCACTTGCAGCGGAGAGCAGACGACTTTACGTCGTGTCCTACAATCCCGTCAACGGCGCTTGCTTCGACGAATCGCCCGTGCTTATCCGGCGCTTCGCTCGCATGTTGTCTTACTCTCGCGAAGAGCGCGGTTACGGTCCTGACCTTTCGGATGCGGTCGTAATCTGGCAGGGTGGCAGCACGCCACCGCCGACTGAACTAGCGGATGCCAAGATCATTATCGTCACTCCAGGATCACGCGCCGAAGTCACGCCATAACCGTTGTACGACTCATGCGGGCGCGGGGCGCGATTGGCGCGTGCAACAGCGGTTACGCCGACTCAGGGGACCGAGCTTTCCGCGGGCGAACGCGGCCCGTTCGAGCGAACTAGCGCCTTCTTGGTCCAATAGCCGACTTGCCGACAGTTCCCGTTGCACCACGGGAAAACTGGCAAAATCATCGATTTCACGGCCGCGCATGCGCGCGATGTCCTGAGGCACTGCTGGCTTCCCGCGGTGGCGTATGGCATGGAGACGACGCCCGCAATGCGCGAAGCGCTTCAGCGAGAGTCCGCCTAAGGACTTCTGGAACGGACGATTGGGCTCGCTCCTATGGACGCTGTAATCGAGAATGCTTACGCTGCAGGCAGGTGGGATTGGCCAGACCTGGAGAAGCCGGCGTTATCTGACTATTCGCGCCACGTGCGCCGATTGCATACATTAGCAGAGGACCTCGAGCGTTACGGTTCCGATCTGTACCTGGCCCTCGGATGCGGCATGGGTGATACGCTGGCCTTGCGGGCACTGAAAGACACACACTTTCCAGCGCTCGAAGCCATACTAGCGCGATCCGACTTCGACAAGACCCAGATTGAGGACACCCTGCAGCAAACGATGTTGAACCTGTGCGCCGGCGAGACGCCGCGGATGCTTACCTATGCCGGGCGAGCAAGCTTGGCTACTTGGCTGAGGGTCACGACCCTGCGCTTGGCGCTCAATACTTGGCCACGAAAGAGACTTGTCGAGCTCCCCGTTGCGTTGGAAGGCGTCGTGGCCGATGGTCATACCCCAGAACTCCAAGCGCTCATTGAGAATGCGCGACCCGCCTTTCAGGCTGCTCTGGAGTCGGCCATCTCTGCATTGCCGGAGCGGAACAAGACATTATTGCGCCTATGCTTTCTTGACCGCCTTTCGATTGACGCCATCGGCGACATATACGGCGTGCACCGCGCGACGGCCGCCCGCTGGATATCGGATGTCCGCCAGAAAATTCTGCATGAGGTCCAGCTGAAGTTGTGTCAAGAACTGCGGCTTAGTACATCGGAGTTCGAAAGCCTGGCCTTTCTCATTCGCAGCCAGCTTCAGCTGAGCCTAATTCGGGTTATCGGTGCAGCCTAAACCTTCAAGAAGCGCCAGAGCAGGATGTCCAACAGAGGACGAACTTGCGCGTTTCCTCGACAAGCAAGCGAATCCATCGCTGACAGCTCACGTATGGAGCCATTTGGACGCATGCCCCAATTGTCGTTTGCTACTCGCTGCCACTTTGCGATCCTCTGAGCCGCAGACGAGCTCAATGGTAGTCGGCTGTTTGCCCCATACCTTTCCCTTGGGAGAAATCGTCGGTGAACGCTACCGAATTGATCGGTGGATTGCTCGGGGTGGAATGGGAGAGGTTTACCAAGCTTGGGACCTGCAATTGCGTGAAAACATCGCGCTCAAGACCATCGCGTGCACTGCTCTCGACGATGCGAAGTTCTACCGTCGAATTCGCAAGGAAGTGCAACTGGCGCGAAGGGTAACGCATCCAAACGTGTGCAGGATTCTGGAGTTTGGCCTGCACCAGCAGCTCTACCGGGGGCAAAAGGAAACTATCCCATTTTTCACGATGGAGCTTCTCGACGGGGAGACACTCGCCACGCACCTGGGGCGCCAGGGGCAGCTTTCGCTGCCGCTATTTCAGCAAATCGCTTCTCAGATACTCGAGGGTATGTCAGCCATTCATGCAGCTGGCATCGTGCACCGTGATCTCAAGCCCGAAAACATCTTCCTGTTGGGCCACTCGGGCGGTGACCTGAGAGTCATCTTGATGGATTTTGGCCTGGCTCGCATGCAGGAAAACCGCGGTTCCGCACCTGATTCGAGTGTTAGCTCAGCCGCCGGCACGCCAACCTACATGGCACCGGAACAAAGTCTGGGTGGCACCCCCAACGTCAAGTGGGACATTTTCGCACTGGGTGTCATATTCTTCAAAGCCATTGCGGGGCAGCTGCCTTTCAAGGGCGACACGAGAGTGGCGCTCGCGATGGCGCACCTTCAGGAGCCGGCACCGTTGCTGTCGTCGATCGTTCCGGACGTGGATCCGCGCGTGGAGGCCGTCATTGCCGGTTGTCTCGAGAGGAATCCAGCGCGCCGCTCCGCGAGCATTGAAGAAGTCAAGCGGGCTCTCATTGAGGTTAATACGCGCCCGCCGCCACGCAGACGCATACGTGTTTGGACGCTTGCGAGTTTGCTGTTTGCCGCGGTTGCGGCTGTTTGGGCGGTCCTATTTTTCAGCTCTAGACATCGAATTGCGCAGGTGCCAGATAGCCCCGGTGTTGTTNNGAAGCCGCTGCGCCGCCCCGGGCCGTGTCCTCGGCGCAGGCGCCGCTTGGCGAAACCGCTGCGCGAGCGAGCGCGCCGCTGCCGGCCGTCGCTGAATCGCATCACAAGCCCTCGGTCGCGACCGCGGTTGCCACGGAGTCTGGCCGCGTGTCGAGCAGAGCCGAACCACCTGCGGCAGCAACGCCGCCTGAGGCTGCACCTTCAACGACGCCGCCCCAGGACCAACCTGCAACAACGGTCCCAACGGCCCGCGCGCCCAGCGAGAATAACGTCGAGGAGCGGGTAGGTTTCTAGCGAATCCTGTAAACTCCAGGGGTAATATGCAACGATTCGCCATTGGGCTCTGGGTGCTTGCAGTTGCGGTTGCGTGTAACAATCATTCCGGCGCAGGGGGCACGCT
The DNA here is from genome assembly GCA_003154095.1 of Myxococcales bacterium. GTDB lineage: Bacteria > Myxococcota_A > Polyangia > Polyangiales > Polyangiaceae > FEN-1139. The sequence goes on from PMCK01000333.1 coordinate 18,165, forward strand.
GGCGAAGCACTTGGGTAAGATGGCGCGCAGCACGCGCACGTTTCACGGGAAGAGTCAGGGGGTGAGGGCGTTAGAGGCGAAGTACAAGCAGCTGCTGCGCGTTTCGCACACTGACGCGATCGGAGACATTAGAGGGCATCGTTGGTCTGAAGACGACCGATTGATCGCCGTTTGGTCCGAAGGCACTGTCGTTGTTTTCGACGTGCAGGGCGATCGCGAGCTTGCTCGGCACAGCGTGCAGGCTGACGGGAATATCATCAACGCCGGGTTCAGTCCTGATGGACGCCTTGTCGTCGTGGCGAGCCACACGCAAGACGAGAAGTCGCCGAATACGCTGGAAGTCTTCGCGCTCGAAGGTTGGGTACGCAAGCGCAGCTTTCAAGAGGCTTCTGGGTGCTTTGACGCGTGTTGGCAAATGAGCGGAGACAGTCGAACGATAGCGTGGCTACAGGCCGCACAAGCGGATGAGAAACCAGGGTTGCTTCTTCACGTGGACGCCCTTGCCGATAACACTTCGCGTTTCTCGGTGGAGCTCCCTGATGCCGAAAGTAACGAGTTTCAGGAGGTCACGTGGGGTAAGAGTGGCAAAATCCTACTCGTGCGAAGCAACACCCAGTTCTGGCTTGTCGAACTCGCCACGGGTCGTACAACACATCACCCGTTCGTTGCCGAGCCCAGGCTAGCCCCAAACGGTGAAGCCGTCGCGTGGGCAAACAAGGACGGCTTCGCCCTGTGGAGCTCCAATCGTGACCGTCCGCTTGCTTTGTTCGACGCACGTTGCTTTCCGCGGGCATCGCCAAAGTTGGCAGCGAGCTCTGCCCTATTTTCCGAGGACGGGCGAACGCTTGCAACTTCGGGACAAACCGGTGCCTGCCTTTGGGATACGGAGACGGGCCACCTTCGAACGGTGCTGCAGCGGTCCGAGCCTCCCGACGGAGCCGGAATCCCCAGTTCTCCGGCAACCTGGTTCTTCGCGGACAGGGGCCTCGTTGTTGACACCGAACTGTGGGATGTTGAGCACCGCCATCTCGTCAAACGGGGCTTTGCCGAAGTGAGCACCCAAGGCGCTCGAGTACTGCTTTTGGAGGTGCCTAACGAGGCTGACCGACCCATACGGCTTTCTAAGCTCGATTCGCAATTCGAGTTACATGAAGTCGCGCGCGAGTTGCGAGGGAACTGCCAATTGGACATTTGGGACCAACGGCCATTGCTCAAGATTTTCGAAGATGTGGCTGTTGTCGCTTGCGAATCGAGGCCGTGGCTCGTCGATCTGAAGACGCTTGCCGTCACTCGCCGAACGGTTCCGACTGGTGCCCGGCTGTTTCCAAGCCCGCGCGCCCGGTACCTCACACTCATGACGCGACAGGGTGCGTACGTTATGGATCCGACCAAGCAAGGTTCTGAGCGCCCCATCGTTAGGCAGCTCCCGCTCGCCGCCATCAAAGGCTTTGATAGCGGCCGGTTGTGGATTGCCGACACGCCCGAATCGCAGAAGTTCAGCTGGGCCTCTGTCGACTTCACCAATGCCAGAGCACCGCGACTCACGAACGGTACCACAACGCGGCGTTGTGCGGAGGAGAACACGTACCTGAGCGGTCCGCATTTCGCTTGGTCCGAAGGGGACGGCAAACCCATAGTGCTCTGTGACGTGACGACAGGCCGCGAAATGGGAAGGCTAGATGTTACAGGGTCTAGCAAAGTCACGGCCGTCAACGAATCGGGTAGTCTCGCCGTCGTGGGCGCGATGACGAAGCCCAGAGGCGACGCAGTCGTCATGAGCAAGATTTCGAGTAGGTTCTGGCTCGTCGGCGAGAACCGAACGGTAGACATTGCTGGGGAACTCTATAGTCCAGTGTTCGCTGGGCCGCACACGGTCGTGGGTCACGGCTTGGACTCGGTCGTCACGATCGATATCCTGACGGGTGCCAAATCGGAGGGCTGGCGGCTGGGGCTCAACGAGGATTCCATCATTGCGGCGGATGTGGCAAGCCGGCTCGTCGTGGTTGGTGGCTACAACCCGACGTTGCGCAACCTCGAAAACGGAAACGTGATTGCGCATTTGCCAATGCGTAGCCTGTACGCGGCCGCTTTTGGCCCTAACTCTTTGCTTGTGGCCAGTGATTACCAACGCATCTGGGTTTGGCGGCTTCCTTCACCCCAGCCCGTGGGGGAATTGCTCGTCGATTCCGGCGGTGTTCTATTCATTGCCTCCAACGGCAAGTTCGAGACGACCACTCCCCCCGCGAAGTGGTCACTCGCTTGTGCCGTGGGGCCGCAAAAGTTGCCTCTGAAGACCTGCATTGACGCCCTGTATCAACCAGGACTCATGGCTCGAGCCTTTGCGCCAGTGACAAAGTGACATGGCCACGCCTCCCGAAGCGCAACTCTTTGCCGACGTCGAAGCTTGGGCGGTGCATTACATATCGACGGACGAGCTTGCGGTTAAACTGGCACCGCCCAGGCCTCCGCAGCAGTTCGGCACGCACGTGCCTCGCCGTATTCATGGCCCCGGCAGGCCGACGCAGCTGCGCCAGGCCAAGCGGGGAGAGCGAACGCCCCGACTAGAAGCGCTGAAAGATCCGCACTATCGCGCGCGCACGCTACACACATTTTTTCATCATGAGCTGCAAGCAGCCGAGCTCATGTGTTGGGCGCTACTGGCGTTCTCGGATGCAGAGCTCGAGTTCAGGCGGGGTCTTTTGGGGATCTGCCTCGATGAGATTCGGCACATGAATCTTTATCGCGAGCACATCGAGGCGCTGGGATCTTCGATCGGCGACTTTGGCGTTCGCGATTGGTTCTGGCGCCGGGTTCCTGCGTGCCCGACCAAGCTTTCCTTCGTCTCGGTCATGGGCATGGGTCTCGAAGCAGCCAACCTAGAGTATGCAGCAGACTTCGCCGAGAGGTTTCGTTTAGTCGGAGATGAGACGGGGGCTGCCATTCAAGAGCGCATTGCCAACGAAGAACTCGGACACGTGAGCTTTGCAACGCACTGGTTCAAACAATGGACCGGGGGCTGTGACTTCGAGCGTTGGTCACTCGAGCTCCCTGCCCCGTTCTCTCCTTGGGTGATGCATGGCAATCCCATCGCCGAAAGCGCTCGTTTGCGCGCTGGCATGAGCGAAGCGTTCGTGGACGCACTTGCGGCGTACGTTCCGTCCGCAAAGGGCCGCCCAATCCCGAATCCGTCCGAGAGTGCGTAGTGAGCGACATACTTGGTTTTGCCTGGGTGCTCAATCTCGACGCAGAGCTCGAAATGGCCGAGCCAAGCTATTGCGCTCGCCCGCGGTTGCTAGCTCAGCTCGATCGCTACGGACAGGGCGCGCGCGCCCTATTGGGGCCAAGAGACGTGTTGCTCGACGGTTCGAACCCAATTGCACTTGGGCGAACCGGGCGAGCCTGGTGCCCAACGCCGCGCGCGATTGCGCGCATGGCGAAGGCTGGGGTCGAGCCCGAGCCACACCCGCCGCTGTCCGTTTTGCATGCCGTCAATCACCGAAAGTTCGCGGTGGAATTGAGTCTTGGACTTTCTGAGCAACGCTACGTCGAAGACCGGGGGGAGCTCGATGAGATACTACGTAAGAAAGAACGCGCATGGTTGCTCAAGCGACCGCTTTCGTTCGCGGGTCGCGGTCAGCAACGCATTTTCGGGCAAGTTGACGCAAAGCAATCCGCTTGGATCGATGCTTCCCTGCGCCGCACGGGTCTCGTTATCGAACCGTTCGTGACGCCTACACTCGAGGTGAGCCTGCACGGCTTTATCTCGCGCGATCGGCGCAATGAACTCGGTCGACCCTGTGTTCAAGAGGTGTCAGACCGTGGTGTCTTTCGTAGTATTCGCGCGACGCGCACTGGTGAATTATTGGCCGCCGAAGAACTGCGGCTCGTTGATGCAGCTGAGCAAACAGCGGCGGCGCTTTCCGCAGCCGGTTACTTTGGGCCGTTTGGGATCGATGCCTATCGCTACTCGAGCGACGGCCGGGAAGCCTTTTGCCCGCTCAGCGAGATCAACGCGCGCTACAGCATGGGCTTCGTCACGGGCTTTCCCCGGCACCCGAGTGAGCTTTCGCTCGAGTAGTCGTGTTTCTGCGGACACTGTTGTGTCCGCAGAAAAGTTAGACTGCGACCTAGCGGGCGGGGCGAGCACCGGGGTGTCACCGCGTTTCCGTGCCGCCAAGACAAAAAAGGCGTATGTGAACGCTTCGTGCCGGTTCTTCGTGGTCTTCCAGCCGCGCGCTCTGCCAGCTTGAATAGCTGCTAGAGTCTGGATGCATGGATAATGGCTTTCGAACACTTGCGATCTCTCCTCCACTGCTTTCTGTCGTGGAGGAGCTCGGTTTCTCGACGCTTACGCCTATTCAAGCTGGCGCTATTCCGGCACTGCTAGCGGGCCACGACGTGGTGGGGCAATCCCAGACGGGCAGTGGAAAAACGGTGGCGTTCGCGCTACCGATTCTGGAGCGGCTTACTACGGGGCCACGGGAACTGCGGGCGTTAGTCCTTTGCCCCACTCGTGAGCTGAGCGCCCAGGTGGCGCGCGAGTTTCGCAAGTTGGGCCGTTCCCTGCCGGGACTCTCAATATTGGTGCTGGCTGGCGGAGAGCCCGTTCGAGGACAAAAAGACGCACTGGACCGCGGAGTTCACGTTGTAGTGGGGACGCCGGGGCGTGTTCTCGATCAGCTGCGTCGCCGCCATCTGAAGGTACACAGTGTTGCAACGGTAGTGCTGGACGAAGCCGACCGAATGCTCAGCATGGGTTTCCAAGAAGACATCGAGAAAATCCTCAAGGCGCTGCCGAAGCCGCGCCAGACGGCATTTTTCTCGGCAACATTTCCCGAACCCATCGATGCGCTCAGCAAAAAGCATCAACAATCGCCATTCTGGGTTCGGATCCAGGAGCAACTTCAGCCGCCCGAGATCCGTCAGTTGGTTCATGAGGCGGAGCCCGACCAGAAACTCGAAGTGTTGCTCGGGTTGCTTGCGCAACATCCGCACGAATCGGCCTTGGTATTCGCCAATTTCAAAGTAACGGTAGCAAAGCTCGAGCAAGCACTGTCAGAAGCGAATATGAGCGTGGCCGCGCTTCACGGCGACCTAGAGCAGTTCGATCGCGATCGAATCCTTGCGAAATTTCGCAACGCTAGCACGCGCGTGCTCGTTGCGACAGACGTGGCCGCCCGCGGGCTCGACATTCAGGATCTGGATCTCGTCATTAATTTCGAGTTGCCATCGCAACCGGAAATGTACGTGCACCGCATCGGTCGCACTGGCCGCGCGGGCAAACCAGGCCTGGCAATATCGCTGTGCGCTTCGGACGAACGATTCAAGCTCGAGGCGATCGAACAAACTGCGGGTGTGACTTTGGAGCGCGCCACTCGCAAGCCATCGAATGTCGGCAAGGCGTCGGCAAAGCAACCGCTCGATCGAGGCGCCGCCATGGTAACCTTGCGAATCTCGGGAGGCCGCAAGCAGAAGGTGCGACCCGGTGACATTCTGGGTGCTCTCACGGGTGAAGCTGGAGGGCTAGACTCGGCGCAAGTGGGGAAAATCGAAATTCACGAACACTTTGCATACGTCGCCATAGCCAGCGGCGTGGCTGAAGCGGCCCAGCGAAGTCTCAGCGAGGGTCACATCAAAGGAAAGAAATTCAAGGCGACGTTCGAGAAGTAGAACACGCCACTCGATTCATCGCGGCACGACCACACCTCACAATTGCGAACGCGCCGGGTCGCAATGATTCCGTGACGGTAAGTGAGCTCCGACCATGCTCCAAGGCCGGTGGGGGTGAAGTCCAGCGACTCGGCTTGGCTGCACCGGCGCGAGAAAACTGCCGCCAGAGCACATGAATGAATTGGAAAGTCTGCCCGCCGTAAGCGCGCCCGCCTGCTACGATTGGCAGATGACAAAGAATCTGGGCCCAGTGATCGTCACCATCTTCACACTTGCGGGTGGGCTCATTGGCTGTTCGTCGAACAAGGGCTCGGGGAATACGATCGAAGCCGGCTCGGGAGGACTCTTCAACGGTACAGGGGGTGCAATCGCAGCAACGGGCGGTGTCGCAACCGGGGGCTCGAGTGGGATTGCGACAGGAAGCGGAGGAGCGATTGGCACCGGCGGTGCAATAGCGGCGACGGGCGGCNNACTGGCGGAGGCACCGGCACAAAGACCACCGGTGGCAGCGGCGCGACAACTGGTGGCGCTCCGGGCAACGGCGGCACGCTGGGCACTGGCGGCACCAGCCTCGCAACTGGAGGTAAGCCTGCTACCGGTGGCGCGGGTACGGGGGGAGCAACTTCGGTCGATCCGAACGTGAGCGCCGCGATTAGTGCTTGCATCGACAAGCTCCCGTATGGCGGCAGTACCTTGAGCGCAGCTCAGCGAGCGCCCATTATCACTGCTATCGTCAACGCGTGTGCTCAGTTCGCGCCGCCGGGTGCACAATGGCAAACGTGGTGTCAGATGTTCCTCGCTGCAGCGATCAACGCGGAAAGCTCGTACAACACCCAAGCGGGAGCTACGGGCGCCGCTGGTGATCCCTCCGTCGGGCTGCTCCAGATTCGGTTCAGCTCGGTAGTTCTCGACTTCGCGAACTACGGCCCCATCGACGCTCTCACGCGCGCCGGGTGCAACTTCGGCACGGTGACGAGCAGTGACTCATACGCGACGAAGGGCACCATGATGCTCGATGTCAACTGCAATGTCGCGATCGGGGCTTGGTACTACTTCATCTTCGCCAGCGGCAATGGCGGCTCCACTGTCGTGTGGGTCGACCAGTACTGCATGGGTGGTGGCGTCGCAGGCAACCTGCATATCGGAATGGCAAGCTTTCTAATGGGTGGGGACGCCGCCCACTCGAGCCTTTCCGGGGCCGACTATTACTACAACGAGATCAAGGGCTGGTTCGACCCATGCGTTACGTACACGGGTATGCATCCGTTCGAGCTCGCGATCCAACCGGACACCAGCAAGTATTGTAGGTAACTCGAGCCGCGGAATAGCGTCACTGGCCAAGTAGCTCGACGGAGGCCGCCGACTTGCGCTACATGATTCGGCGTGTCCAATCTGGCAGTCACAGCAATACCCCCGTGGGGCGATTGGTCACCGGTCGACCGCGCAACGTTGGTGTTCGTGATGCGCGGCGACGAGGTGCTACTCATCCGCAAGTTGCGCGGCCTCGGTGCCGGCAAAATTAACGGGCCCGGCGGGCGCGTCGAGCCCGGCGAAACGTACATCGATTGTGCCCGGCGCGAGGTACAGGAGGAATTGTGTGTCACCCCACTAGGCCTTCGGCAGTGCGGCGAGCTAAGATTTCAATTCGTCGATGGGCACAGCATTCACGGCCTCGTCTTCTCTGCCAGTGGTTGCGAAGGTGAGCCCCAAGCTACAGATGAAGCCATTCCACTCTGGGCGCATCGAGATGCAATTCCGTACGCTGAGATGTGGGCGGATGATAGCCTTTGGATGCCGCTCTTACTCGCGGGGAAGCATTTTCGGGGGCGCTTCCTCTTCGAGGGCGATCAAATGCTCGAGCACGAGCTCATCGTTGACCAGCCACCCCAATCCTACTGACAAGGCAACCGCGGCGCACATCCACCGGAAGTGCCACAGTATTGGCTGTAACACATATCATCGCCGGTGCAGCTTACGCCATTGGCGGCGTAGTTTTGACACAGTCCCAGGACGCAGACTGCACCGGTCTTGCACTGTGCACCAATGCCAGTTCCGCAGGCTTGCTTGGCGTCTGGGATTGCAGTGCAGACTCCATTGAGCGCGGCTGCGCCTGTACCCGCAAGGCAGTAGTTGCCACTCGAGCAGGCCTCGGGGAACGCAGGCTTGCAGGCTTCGCCCGTCTTATAGCTGCCGCTCTTGAGGCACTTCCACGCGACTTTGGAGGATGCATCGAGACTATCTGCGACGCACGATACGCCCGTCTGACAGAGCGTTCCCGCATTGGGGTCGCAAGCCGCGCCATCTGCAGGTGGGCAAGCGTGTGACAATGGCATTCAAGCGACTAATCGGGACACGATGGCGCTACGACATGACGGACAATCGTCCGAGCAAGCCCAACGCATGGCTAGCGCACTCCGCAGGGCTAAAAGGCTCGATTGGATTCGCACTGGGTCGCATCGGTCGTGCTAGGCTACAAACCTGTCAGGCGCCTCCTATGTCTTACACCCACTCGTGCTCTCGTTTCTTGGGTCGCACGCTGGCGGGTTCCGAGTTCTGGCCTTGCGTAGGCCCTGAGCTATGAATGTGACGACGGCGCTCCGCATTTTGCCACTTTGCATGGGACTCTGGGCTTGCCAAGGGAGTTACCCCATTGCGCCAACCTTGTGCGACGATTGGTGCGATGCCAAGGACAGAGTGCACTGCTACAGTTCCCATCGAAGGTCGGGCCG
>PMCK01000215.1 GCA_003154095.1 Myxococcales bacterium
GGCGTCAGTTGCATCTGACGGCTGCCCGGCTGTGATGGCGCCTTCGAAGAAGGTTCCTTGCGATGAATTGCTGTTGTCACCGCCGATGCCTAGGATGATGCCGCCCGGGGAGTTGAGCGTCTTGGGCAAGCCAGAGTTATTGCCGGTTGTCAGACTTCCGGATTGCGCGTTGCCGACCCTGATTGTGTAGTTTGACGGGCTGGTCTTGAGTATGCCGAACGCGAAAGCCACGTTCGAGGACGGCAAGCTGGGATTCTGTACGTTCGACGCTCCTGTGCCTCCGGCCCAAACACCGCCCTCGAGGTCCGCCAAGAACCACGGGCCGTTGCCCGCGCCTTTACCCCAATAGCCCGTTCCGAAGAAGAGGGCATTCATTGTGCCTTGGTTGCAGTTGTTTACCGATGCATTTCCGAAGTCCCAGCAACACGCGGTGCCAGCCGTGGTACCCGTACGCGTGCCGTCCGCTACCTCATAAATGCCCTGTGCCGCACTGCCGGTTGGCATGCCCGAGGGTGTGTTGTTGCGATAACCATCATGCGGAATCATATAGAGCGCGTAAACCTTATGACCGCTGATATTTACCGTCTTAGTTTTCGCGTTTGACTCATAATCCGCTTCAGACGCCGTCCCCGTGTAACAGCCCGCAGGCGCTACTTTGAGATTGTTGCCCTTGACGGACTGGTCGTACAAGAGCGAAACAGTGCATGTAGAAGTGCCGCAGAACGTGTCCTGAGCGGCGCCATCGGCGAAGCCCGTACCCGCGACAACCCCGATGTCCTGGACCGTGCCACCCGTGCCACTCGCCGAGCCCCCTTTCCTGACTTGGTAAAGAGGCCCGGAATACCCGCTCCGGAGAATCCGAGTAGTACTGTAGGCACCGACACAAGGTGTGGCTGGGCTTGCGGCTGCGTAAATGTCGCAGGGTCCGGTGATGGTACCGGTGCTGGGGGTACCGCCCGTGGCGGCCCCGCCAGTCGCCGAGGGACTACCCCCTGTGGACTTTGTACCACCGGTAGCTGGCGGTTGGCCTCCGCTTGCTGCGCCGCCCGTCTGTACTTGAGAAGTGGCACCCCCCGAGTTACTCGGGCCTCCGCCTCCGCCGATAAAGCCTCCCGTACCGGCGCCACCGTTCCCGGTGACTCCGCCTACCGACACACCACCACCTGATGAACCAGGTGGAGTGGGGCTCTCGGTCCCATTGCACGCTAACGCACTCGTGGCAAGCATGAGCAGAGAACCCCGTGCTACTTCTGCGAGGGCAAACGGAAGTTTCTGGTGTGACCGGGTCGAAATGAGGGAACTTGAAGCCATGATCATTGGCAGTGGCAAAGCAGATACATTTCCATCGCCAAATCGACTGGTAGCAATCGAGCCACTTACTGTACCCTACAGTGACGATGTTCACTTGAATCGCGTCTTCCGTCGCGGCCGACGGATAGCCATGACAATCAACCCTTCGTAGAACGTCCTCTGACTCAATGGCGCCAGGCAGCGCGACGGCTTAACCAGCGCGGCCGAAATCGATGTGAATACTTGAGTCCTATCTTCTTGAAATTCGAATGCGGAATCGAAGACAGAAGAGCGCAACGGCCGCCACTGCGGCTATGTGATGCTTTATAAAAATTGCATTTCGACAAAGTCGAACGGAAGATTATGTCTTGGGCGCAATTCGCTGTTTACCGTCCTCATGAGTGCCGTCGGTGTGGTTGGATGCAGCGGCGCCGACAATTCAACTGGACCCGGTGAACTGGGCGGTTCGGAGGCAATTGGGGGTTCGCAGGGCTCTGGAGGCGCCAATCCATCGGGTGGTGCACCGGGCACCGGTGGTGGGCTTGGCATCGGAGGAACCCAGAGTACAAACAGCGCGGGAGGAGCCACCGCTGTTGCTAACAACACCGGCGGTCTGCCCAGCACTGGCGGGGTGCAAGCAACAGGGGGCAAAGCATCGACAGGGGGTGCCAATGCCGTCGGTGGGCTCACCTCATCAACCGGGGGCAGCAAGCAAACGGGCGGTAACTCTGCCAGCGGTGGCGCAACAGGCGGCAACATTTCGACCGGTGGCGCTCCAGTAGTTGGTGGAATGTCAGCGACCGGCGGAACCAAGGCAACCGGAGGCGCCGCGACTGGCGGCGCTGCGGTAGGGGGTGGCACATCGACCGTCAATTGCTCGGGTCCCGCCTTGACCGGCGGCACGCAGCACTGCTCGTCGAATCAAACGGGCACGACGGGCAGTTTCAGTTGGTCAATCTGGTCGAGTGGAAGCGGCGGATGCGTTACCCCCTACGGCGTGGGTGCTGCTTACAAGACAACCTGGAATAATTCAGGGGATTTCCTGGCGGGAATGGGCTTTCAATGGAACGAAACCCAGACGTACGACAAGTACGGAACCATTACAGCAGACTACGCTTACACAAGAACAGGAACCGCCGGCGGCTACTCCTATTTGGGAATCTATGGTTGGTCGAACAACCCACTCATAGAATTCTACATCGTCGACGACTATTACAGCTCGGGTCCCCCCAACATCACTTGGGGTGATGGCGTTCTCAAGGGCACATTCACCGTTGATGGCGGTTCGTACAAAGTCTTTACGCACACGCAGGTCAACCAACCTTCCATCCACGGTACGACCACTTTCGTGCAGTACTTCAGTGTCCGACAGACGGCTCGCCAGTGTGGCCGAATATCCGTTACCGCGCACTTCAACGAGTGGAAATCTTTGGGCATGCCACTCGGGAACATGGCTTCCGCCAGGCTCCTTACAGAAGTTGGGGGTGGAGTTGGAAGTGTTGACTACACGACGGCAACTATGACGGCCCAGTGAGCTGGCCCCCACTTCAACCACTAGTAGCGTCTGCGACAACGTCGCTAGCCCAACAAAAACAAGAAATTGTCGGAGAAAGTCAATGATCATGCAACGCAGGGATCGTATGACCCTGGCAGCCGTGATAGTGTCATGTTGGCTACCCCTTGGGGACATCGACGATGAACAAGTCAATTTGGACACCGGGCAAGATTGCTCTCGTCATGCTGTCGGCGGCGCTTTTGGCCTTGCTCGTGGTTAGCGTCACTGAGACAAGGTACACTCAGCAGCTCTTCGTTAACACCGCCTATTACTTTCTGATGGTAACAGTGCTGTGCTGGGCCGGCACCTACCTGCATGCCGCGCGCGACGTGCGCAGGAACACTGTCGTCGCTTGGGTGAAGGAAAATTGGCCAGGTCTCGTCATCGCACTCGGTGTGACACTCATCGCATGTGTCGCTGTTCATCCCGCCCTGCGAATCCTTTCCGACGAATCGAACCTGGTTGGAACGTCGAAGAATTTCTGGGCCAACAAGACCGCCACTTTCACTGTCTCTGGCAAGAACTATTACGATAGCTACTGGGATATCGATGTAGCCATCGACCGCCGTCCGGCACTGTTCCCGTTCTTGGTCAGCCTGGTCCACGCACTGTGCGGTTATTCGTACAAGAACGCCTTCCTATTCAACCTGATGGTGCTGCCAGCCTTCGTGTTCGTGGCGTACCGGCTGGCTAAATCGCTGGGCGGTGAGACGTTCGCCATCGTCGCCTCACTGCTCGTGGTGGCCCATCCCATCCTGCTGATCTCAGTCCGCTCGGGCGGGTTCGACTTCTTTACCGTCTTTTTGGCACTGCTCGTCATCAAAAGCCTCCTCGACTACAGTTGCGAACCCGCACCCGCGAGGTTGGCGATTCTCTGGATGAATCTGTGCATGTTCGCCGAGATCCGCTACGAGACCGGCCTGTTCATCCCACCGCTCGTAGCGCTGTTGCTCCTGTTCAAGATTGTCACCTGGAGCGCGCTTCGTCCCTATGCGTTCATCTACGCACTTACGCCCGCGTTTCTCTTGCCCCGCATCTGGCAGTCGGTGCTGCGCGGGAACGTGCCTGAACAGGATCCTGGGACCATTACCTTTAGTCTCGATAACTTCTTCAACAACACGTACGAGTACTTCAAACCCATCCTTTCACCATTGCAGTCCTATCCTGCTCACTCGGCCATCGTGATCGCCTTGGGCGTCGTCGGTTGCATACTGTGGCTGCGATGGATTGTTGGCCGACTGCTCTCGCGCGATTGGAAGACCCCACATCTGAAATTCGCCATCTTGGTCGGCGCCTGGATGCTTCTGCAGGCGATTATCGTCTTCACGTACTTCTGGGGACGCGCCCAATATCCCTCGGCTGCGCGCCTTGTCATCGCCATCGACACCTTCTTCTCGTTTGCCGCGGCGTGGGTCCTGACCCTTTCGCTCAGGCGCTTCAGGCCCTTCGTTGCCGTCCTGCTCGCCGCGGCGGCCTTCACGATCTCGGTGCCGGTGGCCTCGCAGCATCGGATGCTAAATAGGCTCACGCAGACCAGGGAGAGTGCCACAACCTGGCGTTTCTTCGACAACCTGCACGAAAAGCGCATTCTCATCGTCACCGATCGCCCCAACCTATTCACAATTATGGACTATGGCGCGATGAACTTCGAGACCGCAAGGCATGACCCTTTCATCTTCGAGGCTTTCGCCCGGCACCTCTTCTACGACATCTACCTGATACAGCAGATCAGGCTGTCAACGAAGGAGCCACTGCCAGCATATGACATTTGGCCCACGCGCAAGTTGGAGACGATGTTGGAATTCCAAAATGATGCGGACGTGTTGATTCGCATTTCGCGACTCACTCATTGACGAAGGCACACAGGACAAGGTGAGAACAACGCTGATTTTGATCTGGCTATGCGGCCTGGCTTTGCTTGCCGGCGTCATCGCGCTGAGCTGGAACAGCAACCCGTACTGGATGGATGCAGGAGGCTATGCCGCAATCCTTGCCGCGGATCGTTGGGTGGTTCATCCGCCAGGCCACATTTTATTTGTAGCGGCGGGTCGGCTGCTCCACGCGGTTGGGTTTGCAGACTGTGTGGTTTCGGCAGGCATGCCTAATGCGTTCCACGGCAACCCGGAGGGTCTTTGCCGGCCGCCCGAGGTGGCAATCGTGTTTGCAAACTCTTACACGACGCTGCAGGTGCTTACCCTGTTGTTGACCCTGGCGGGGATGCTCTCGCTCTACCGGCTGCTCCGGGAAGTGCTCGACTCCCTCCAGTCTTCTCTCCTGGTCTTTGCCTCTGCTTTGTCTTGGATTCCTCTATTGATCAATCATGCAGGCACATCGCACGCGTCGGATTTTCTCACGACGCCTTTATTGCTCTGGGCGGCCGTGCGGGTGACCACCCGTCCGACGCGTTCTGCCACTGCGGCGCTCGCCCTGGCCATCGTTCTCTCTGGCGGCTTTCGGTTGACGACTTTCATCATGATGGGCCCCCTCCTCCTCGCCGTCCTTTGGGTGAACCGTCGCAAACCCAGTGTCTGGGTCGCTTGCGCGGTGGGTGGGTTGTTGCTTGCGCTCCTGCAACTTCTGGTAATCCGCGTGACAGGCGGGTGGGCAACGTATTTTGGCTGGGCGGCAAAGATGAACGTCGTCAATCGCACTTATTGTGTGATCCATTCCGGATTCACTCGACTGGCGCTGTTCAATCTGAGCCGCACCTTGATCTGGTTTGGCCTGGCGACTATTGGCCTCTGGTTTGCACTGCCTCGCCTGAGATCTCCGCAGCCGTGGAAGTCCAAGCAACGCGTGCTCTTGGTCTATGGCGCTTTGGCGACGGCAGGCCCGTTGGCGGTGTGCGCTCTGTATTTATGCGAGCACCCCGGTTACCTTGCGCCGGCCCTAGCGGGATTCTACTTGTGCGTGGCAGTAGGCTGGGACCGTGCCGACGGTCGACCTAGTTTCGCGAAATGGCCAATCGTGGCTATGCTCGTCAGTCTCCTGCTCTTTTTCGGTATGCACTATTACCGAGATCCCTCTACCCGTGGTCAGGCCTTGGCCAACTGCCTGTTGCTGCAGTTCTCGGCGGATGGAGCGCGGCACGCCTTTTACGTGACGTCCTCCGACTGGCTTACCCTAGCGGAATTTGCTGGGGTAAGCGGCAAGCGACTGTGAGACCTACGTGGGCCCGTATAGCCCACCGTCAGGGTGGTTCACTCGCTCACTCACCGTGAACCGTAGCCACGTGCCGTGATGGCCCCCAGAGATGGCAAAACAGGAAAGCGACGCCTCAGAACTCGTAAAGTCTGAACGGCCCCATCTCGAATGCGGGGTTATTCGCGATTTCCATGGGCCAATCGACTCTGTCGCCCGGTTCGAGTAGGAACCAACGAAAGCCTAGGGCTCGAGCTGTTGCGGCAACAAGTTTGGGTTGGCGGATGCCCATGAACCTGTCGATGGCAACCGCTCGCTGCTCCACCATTTCGCTCCGGAACGGCATGCGCGTCATCGTGCGTGAGGCGAACGCCCTTCGCTCTGACCAAGCGGCCACTGTATAGGTCCTGTCGAACTGTGAATCCTGGAAGACGTCATCAGTGCTGCCGTGGTCGTGTATGTATTGCGCGGCGCGAACCAGGCCGATCGGGAGCCGGACAGGAGAGATCCTGGGCATGGCCCACATCCGCTGGACCCCCGATCCTAGGACCGCAGGGACGCCCATGAGCAAGAGAGCTAGGCCGATTATGGCGGGTCGAGCCATGCGGCTGAGGCGCCGTGACTCGATGAGAGTCATGCCCAATGCTCCGCCAATCCAGGCCACCACGAAAAAGTACATGAGCATGACGGGACGGTGTGAAAGCTCGTCGGGTGTGCTTCTGCTGAAGTCGAGTGCCAGCCCAAAGAACATCGCTAGGAAATTAGCGATGAGCAATAGCGGGAAGAGCACGTGTAGCAGAGGCGTACGTCTGCGCAGACGGATGACTAGAATCACTAACAGCGGCACGCAGAGCCCGAGAGTTTCGAGCAGAATGAAAGGGATGCCGAACAGAAGGTTCGACGTCCAGGGGAATTGCGCTCCCATGTGATGGGCAAGGTAATCGCGCAGGGCCCCCGGCTTTGCAAATGACTGCACCAGGCGAAGGATCTCACCCACGCTCGATCCATCGAAACGAATCGGAGGAACCCCAGGCACTTTCTGCCCGTAAACGAGGGTCGCGATATAAACCACGCTCGCCGAGACGGCCCAGAGGGCACGCTTGCGAAGGCCGAGGTGCCCAAAGAAGAACAGAGGTGGAATGAGCAAGAGCAGAAGCGCGCTCGCGATAAAGAAGTGCAGCTTGTAAAATACGAGGATGCCCGAGACCAGCCAGCCTGCGATCACCTGCAACCGACTGCCGTGCGTGCACCCTCGAATGACGAAGAGCCAGGAGACGGCTATCAGCGCCAGCCCGTACGTTGCGCTGGGCGAGATTTGCGTCAGCCAGTGATAGGACATGAAGGGGTTTTGCATGCCCTGTTGTGCGCCATCGGGCAGCAACATCAGCGCTGCAGCTGCGGCCAGCCCGGGCCAGGCGCCCCACAAGGACCCGAAGAAGGCGTAAGCCCCAAGCCCGGTGAAAAAGACCCCCAAGGGTGACAGAATCCCCGCAAAGGCTGTGTACGAATGGATTCCTGATACCTGCTTAATAAGTGCGGGCGTCAAGTAGACCCCGTAGTGGTAGAGGCGGGCGGGCACTCCAGCCAACCGGAAGTCCTCGATTGACGATGCCCCATGGCTGGCGCCGAAGATTCGAATGTGAACCGCATGATAGAAGCCGTCGACCCAAGGCTTCACTAAGACGGTGTCGCCTTGCACCGAAATCGGGCGGATCGAGTCTTGGCACCACAGCGTTGCGGCGACCAGGCAGATGCCGACGACGTAGAGACTGGCCGGATCGCTTCGTCGCGGCTTGCCTAGAGGCGTCGCAAAGAACACTAAAGTCGCGACCGCGAGCAAGATGGCAAAGTTGGTAACGATGTCGAGCGGGGAAAGCCAAGCGAGCAGGAGTAACGCCGTATTGACGAGGGCGTATCCCACGAGCAGGCGCAGCGGAAGATCGAAGAGGACACCTGCTGACAAAGATTTCCAACCGGCAAAGAGGGAGCCGACCAGATAGAATGCGAAAAACACGGCCTCGCAGGCGAGGAGCACGAGAAGGGAAAACGAGCCTCCTGCGACTGCAGCCCAGACAGAAACCACTACCGCAATCAGCGAGACCGCGACCAGGTCCGATACGCTGGTGGTGACAGCCAAAGTCGGCCGAAGCGAACGAAGGGGGAACTTCATTGTTATCACCTTATATATCGATCGATGCATCTGCCCGGCGCGTCTTACCGTCAAGCGTCCTCCGCCCTTGAAAGAAACCGGGGATAAGACACTGACCGAGCCACATTGCGACATAGAGTGGGAAGGCACGCATCGGATAGATCAGTTTTTTCTTACGGGTCAGCGCAAACCGTGAGACTGCCCGCACGGTACCGTCGAGCGATGCGGAAAATAGGTTCTTGATCCAGCCCATCCAAGCCGGAAATTTGTCGGCCATCGTAAAGATCGCGGTACGAACGGGACCCAGCATGACCTGCTGGAACACTAGGTCTGTCCCTGCGTACATTCTCGACCAAACTTCGAAGCAAGCCGTCAGAGCTTTCTTACTCGTGTAATAGCCAAGGCCGTAGGGGTTTCCGACGTAATTGGACATGGAGCTGATGGCGACCACATGACGTTGAACATGGACCGATGCAAGCCGGGTCAGCGGCCCTACAAAATTCAGAACACCGTAGAGGTTCGTATCGATGACCTCACTGTAAGCGGGCAGTAGAAACGATTCGTCATTGTCCACACGGTTGATCCCGGCATTCAATATAATGACCTCTGGCAGTTGGCCGGACTCGGCCAGGCCGCAGACGAGCTGGTCGACATCCTGCGCGGAGCGGACATCCACACACTCGAAACGAACCGAAGGATATCCAGACTCGAGCTCCGCGACGCGGCGGCGGTTCACGGAAATAACCTTCGCCCCACTTCGGGCGTAATATTCGAGGAGGGCACGGCCGATTCCCGAGGTCGTCCCTGTGATCAGAACGCTCTTAGAGCGGTTTTCACGACAATGGACTACTTTGTCGAAAACCGCTCTAAGCAATCCGCGTGAGCGGATTGCGGGGTGAATCGACGAGCAAAGCGAGGAGAGAGGGGCAAATGCCCCTACAATGAAAGCAGAGCCCTTTTGCGCACGAATGGGCGCCCCGCAATGGTGTTCCACACCATTGAAAAGGGCTCGATCATTCACGGCCATCAACCGATTGCACGCTCGGCGGTCGCGCCGCCGCTACTTTGCGTGATCGTCTCCACAGGAAGGCCTCTATTTCCTTGGGGGTCTTGAAGTGCTCGCCGCCCTGTCGAACTGCTTTCCTGATGAATTTCGGTCTCCGCTTGGCCTCCTCGAAGATCCTAATCACGTACTCTCCAAGGATGGAAATGGCGAGCACATTCACGCTGCCAAACAACAGAATTAGAACGATGATTGTGGAGATACCATGTGGTATTCCCGGGCGACGCAACCTGTCGATGATTTGGTAGATGACTGCGAGAAAAGAGAGCACCGTCATCGTGGCTCCTGCATAGCCCAGTATTTCCATCGGCACGAAACTGAATGAGAAAATGCCCTTTTTGGCCCACCAAATGTTCTTCAGCGAGCTATGAGTCGAGCGCCCAAAGGCGCGTTCGGGGCGAACATAGTCGACCCCTGTCTGCCTGAAACCAACCCAAGCCCGAAGCCCACGTAGGAACTGGTCGGTTTCGGGAAGAGACAGAAGTTCGTTCACGACCTTCCTGTCCATGAGAGAAAAGTCGCCCGCGTCGAGTGGCATCGGAACATAGGAAACGCGACGGAAGATCTTGTAGAAGACCTTGCAGGAAATCGCCAAGAGAGTCGAGCCCTTGCGTTTGCCTCGACGGCCATATACAACATCGTTCCCTTGGCGCCACTTCTCGTAAAATGCGAGGATTAATTCTGGCGGATCCTGAAGATCCCCATCGAGAAGGATGACGGCGTCACCAGTGGCGAGTTGCATCCCGCTCACGAACGCATTCTGTGAGCCAAAGTTCCTTGAATGCTCGATGGCTAGCACATGGTTGTCCTTGGCCGTCAGCTCCTCCAATACCGAATCGGTTTCATCGGGGCTGCCGTCGTTGACAAAGATGATTTCATACTCAACGGCCAATGAGGAGAACACGTCTGAGAGACGCTTGTACATCAGCGGAATCGCCTGCGCATCTTTGTAACATATGATGACTGCGGAGAGCCGAAGGAGAGTGTGGGCAAGTGGAACGTCGGCATGGCCTGCCAGTGTCCGACGGAGAGCGTCTTGCAGCGTCGGACCAGCTAGCCCGCTCTCTTCCTGGTGCCAACGTTGGCTGCCGTAACGTCCAGTTGGATAGCCGGCGGCATGAAGACTAGTAAAGGATTGAGGGAACACGGCATGCGTCAAAAACTGGTGGCTGAGCGCTTCTCCCAACCCGCAGGCGCCATAATGTTCTTCGATGGTCACGACACAGCGCTTTTCCCCGATGCTGGCGACGAGGTCGGCAGGAATGTCGTCGATGGGCAACATCCCCACACTCCATATCTCGATGTCGTCGAGCAACTCCTGATCATCCAACGCATAAAGGTTGCCGAGAACTGGCCCCATACCAATGACAACGCATCTTCGGCCGCGTTTGATCCTGCGCCACGGGGCGAAGGAGGGAAGCTCTCCCGGGATCACGGCAGGCGTATTCAGCCGCAAGTAGTTGGGCAGGGGATCCTCTGCCATCATGTTGACGACCTGATCCACGTCGGTCGCAGTGAGCGGCACGTAGATCCTCATGTTAGGCAGCGCGCGCAGGGCACCAACATCCTCGAGGGCGTGATGGGTCGGCCCCATGATGCCGTAGCCGTACCCGCCGCCGTTCCCAACGAGCTTGACAGGAAGTCCGTGCAGGCAGAGGTCATTGCGGATCTGTTCGTAGGAACGCAGCACAACAAACGGGGCAATGCTGTACAACCACGGAAGATGCCCCTCGCGGGCGAGGCCTGCGGCAAGCGAGACTGCATTCTGTTCTGCTAGGCCAGCGTTGATGAAGCGCTCACCATATGTTTTGGCGACACCCTCGAAGGCCATGTATCCGAGGTCGCCCGTGATGAACACGAGATCCCTTCGTTTCTCGAAAAGCGCGATCATTGCCTGCGCGAATTCAGACCGCATTCCGATAGCCCCTCACCGCAGCCGTGTCGTGCATGTAACTGATGCCGTGTCCCTTGATTGTGTTAGCAATGATGGCTACCGGTGTGTCCTTGGCAAACGTGTCGTCGTTCCGCATCCATGCAAACTTCAGAAAGACGAGGATCTCGGCGCATGATAGCGAGCCGCCGACGGCCTTCGCGTTGCTAGCTTCCTCAACGAACCTGACCACGCTAGCGGCGCGCCTGCAAGATCTTGCGAGGCGCGCGATTCGGCGCGGGCGCACCCGCGCCCACGGTCATCAGCTGTAGCTACTTACCGTAGCCCGCACTGAC
>PMCK01000043.1 GCA_003154095.1 Myxococcales bacterium
GCGGGTCGGGCGGTATGTTCGTGCAGAGTGCCAATTTCGTGGCCGCGCATGAGAAGGAGCCTTCTGCCGAGATTTCGATCTACGGCATTGAGAAGATGACGGCGACGCTGCGCCTGGCGCGGATGAATCTGGCGGTGCATGGGCTGTTTGGGAATCTCAAGGAGGCGAACGCCTATTACGAGTCGCTGGATGAGCAGGTGGGTAAGTTCGATTTCGTGATGGCGAATCCGCCGTTCAATCAGAACGCGGTGGACAAGGAGCGCCTCAAGGATGACAAGAAGCGCTTCCCGTTTGGCATGCCCTCGGTGGACAATGCCAACTATCTCTGGATTCAATTGTTCTGGTCGGCACTGAATCCGAAGGGCCGCGCCGGGTTCGTGATGGCCAACAGCGCCAGCGACGCCCGCGGCAGCGAATTGGAGATTCGCAAGAATCTTGTTTTGAGCGGCACGGTGGACGCAGTGGTGGCTTTGAGTTCGAATTTCTTCTACACCGTGACACTGCCGGTCACGCTTTGGTTCTTCGACAAGGCGAAGGCTAAGACACCGCGCAAGGACCAGATACTATTCATCGATGCTAAGTACACTTTCCGCCAAGTGGACCGGGCCCACCGCGAATTTATGCCGGATCAAGTGGAATACTTGGCCAATATCGTACGCCTGCAGCGCGGCGAGCCGACAGAAGACCGCATGGGAGGCGGGAAGTTGCTCAAAGAGCATTTCAAAAAGAGTAAGTACAAGGACGTGGCTGGGTTGTGCAAGGTGGTCTCAGTCAAGGAAATTGAAGCCGCAGGCTGGAGCCTGAATCCAGGCCGCTTCGTGGGTGTAGCCGACCGCGCCGCTGACGACTTTGACTTCAAACAGCGCCTGGAAGAGCTTAACGAAGAATTCGAGCGACTCAATATCGTGGCCCGAGAACTAGAAACCCGAATCGCAGAAAATGTGGCCGAGATCCTAGAGGCGTGATGGGCGCGACCTGGAAATCCGCGACCCTATTCGACCTTGTCGCACTGCAGCGAGGTTTCGACATTACGAAAGCGCAGCAGGTTGAAGGACCATTTCCCGTCGTGTCATCCTCGGGCATCACAAGCTATCATGCTGCATGCAAGACAGATGGCCCAGGCGTCGTTATCGGTAGAAAAGGTACATTAGGGACCGTATTCTACATCAGCGAACCGCACTGGCCACATGACACGACGCTATGGGTGACCGACTTCAAGGGTAACTTGCCTCGATTCGCATACTATTTTTTGAAGACGTTGCGGCTCGAGCAGTTTGACGTGGGTGCCGCCAATCCATCCCTCAATAGAAATCATATACATGGACTACCGATCCGAATTCCTGACACAAAGGCACAACGCCGGATCACCGACGTGCTTTCTGCTTACGACGATCTAATCGAGAACAACACGAAGCGCATTAATATTCTCGAGGAAATGGCGCGTTCGCTCTACCGCGAGTGGTTCGTCGAGCTCCGGTTCCCGGGGCATGAGAAGGCGAAATTCGTTGAGACTGCGATTGGCCGTGTGCCGAAGGGGTGGGAACTCGGCGCACTTGGCGATGTGGTTACTTTGCAGAGAGGATTCGATCTACCTGAACGTGATCGATGCCCTGGCATCATACCCATCGTGTCTTCATCTGGGGTAACTGGAACGCATGACACGGCCAAGGTTGACGCTCCTGGAATCGTAACGGGCCGATACGGCACCCTTGGCGAGGTCTATACGACCTTGTTTGTCAAAGACTTCAAGGGCAGCAATCCATACTGGCTACTATATTTGCTCCGTTCGTTGAATTTCTCGCGACAAAACGTAGCTGGCGCGGTCCCTGGGGTGAATCGGAATTTCCTGCACATGATGCGAATAGTGATCCCGCACCCCATTGTGCAGAAGCAATTTGGCGTAGAGAGTGATCCGATTTTGGAACAAGTTCAATTACTTTCACGCAAGACCAAATTGCTTTCGCAACAACGCGACCTCCTCTTGCCTCGCCTCATCTCCGGAGAAATCGAGCTTCCCACATGAGCCCTGCCACTCGCGAATCGGATGTTGAGCGTGCGGCACCCGATTTGTTCGAGAGCCTGGGCTGGCGTTGCTTGAATGTGTTTGAAGAAGTCCTGGGCGAAAAGGGAACCCTCGGACGTGAGACGAAGGGCGACGTCGTTCTTCCCCGCCTTTTCCGTGCCGCTGTGACAAAATTAAACCCAGAAGCTTCGGAAGAAGCCATCAGCCAGGCCATTGAAGAGGTCACGCGCGACCGATCTGCGATGAACCCGGCGCAGGCCAATCGCGAGGTCTACCGTCTGCTCAAAGACGGCGTGGATCTCAAAGCCATGGGCGCCGTGGATGACCCGGAGGAGGGAGAGCAGCGCATCCGCCTGATTGACTGGAATTGCCCGGAGAACAACGACTTCTTCGTGGCGCAGCAATTCTGGGTCACCGGTGAAACTTACACGCGGCGCGCGGATCTCGTCGGCTTCGTCAATGGCCTGCCCCTCATATTCATCGAACTCAAGGGCATCCACAATAACATCCAGGTGGCGTACAACGACAACCTGCGCGACTACACCAACAACATTCCGCAGCTCTTCTGGTACAACGCCCTGATACTACTTTCGAACGGAATCGACAGCCGCATCGGCACGCTCACCGGTGCCTGGGAACACTTTAAGGAATGGAAGCGCATCGAGCGCGAAGACGAGCCGCGCCGTGTGAGCCTCGAGGTCATCCTGCGCGGCGTCTGCGACAAGACGCGCCTGCTCGACCTGGTGGAGAACTTCGTCTTCTACGAGGAAGTGCGCGGCGGCCTGGCCAAGAAGATCGCCAAGAACCACCAGTACCTGGNNACCAGTATCTCGGCGTCAACAATGCGCTTGCCGCCGTGCAGAAATATCGCCTGGCGTCTCAGCCACCGAGCATTTCTGCCGAGCAACTCGCCGAGCGGCGGCGCCTGGGTGTGTTTTGGCACACGCCCGGCTCGGGCAAGTCGTTTTCGATGGTCTTCTTTGCCCAGAAGATTCTGAGAAAACTGCACGGCAATTGGACCTTCGTGATAGTGACGGATCGCGACGAGCTGGACGATCAAATCTGCAAGACTTTCAAGAACTGCGGCGCGACCAAAGACATGAACGTCCAGGCCAAGAGCGCCGAACACCTGAAGCAGTTGCTAAAGGAAGACCACCGCTATGTTTTTACGCTGATTCAGAAGTTCCGCACAGACGTCAAAGGTGGCATTTATCCGATGCTATCGGACCGCAGTAACATCATCGTGATGGCAGATGAGGCCCACCGCAGCCAATACGACACCTTTGCTCTGAATCTGCGCAATGCGCTTCCCAATGCCGCGTTCATTGGCTATACGGGCACGCCGCTCATGGCCGGTGAAGAGAAGACCCGCGAGGTCTTCGGTGACTACGTAAGCATCTACAATTTCAGTCAGGCCGTCGAAGACAACGCAACCGTGCCCCTTTTCTACGAGGCGCGAATCCCCGAGCTTCAGCTCTCGAACGACGACCTGGCTGACGACCTTGCGTCCGTGGTCGAAGACGCCGATCTCGACGAAGCTCAGCAATCCAAGGTCGAGCAGGAATTTGCCCGGCAATACCACTTGATTACACGCGACGACCGGCTGGACACGATTGCTGGCGACATCGTCGAGCATTTCATCGGGCAGAACCAGCCGACCATCGATGACCCCCAGGTGACCGCCACGAAAGGCATGGTTCTGGCAATCGATAAGGTCACAGCCGTACGCATGTACAACAAGGTGACGGCAGCCTGGGCCAAGCGCATGAATGCCGCCAGAACGGTATTAAGCAAGGCTATCATGGGCTCGCCGGAGCAGCACGCGGCGCAGCGACTCGTCGATTTCCTCGCGAAGACGGACATGGCTGTGGTTGTGTCGCAGGAACAAAACGAGGGCGACACATTCAAGAAGAAGGGCGTCGACATTTTGCCGCATCGCAAGCGCATGATGAAAGACGATCTCGATACTAAGTTCAAAGATGACCAGGATCCCTTCCGACTGGTGTTCGTGTGCGCCATGTGGATGGTCGGCTTCGATGTGCCGAGCTGCGGAGTCATCTACCTCGATAAGCCGATGCGCAACCACAATCTAATGCAGACGATGTGCCGCGCCAACCGCGTATTTGAGGACAAGATCAGCGGACTCATCGTCGACTACGTGGGCGTGTTCCGCAACCTGCAAAAGGCCCTCGCCATCTACGGCACCGGAAGTGGCGACGGTGGAAAATCAGGCCCTGTCCAACCGAAAGAAGTCCAACTACAACAACTCGGGCAAGCCATTTGCGACGCCAAAAACTATTGCACCGCACATAGCGTCGAGTTCGACGCCACCCGAAGTGCAACCAAACTGCAACGCATTGCACTACTCAAGGACGGCATTGACCGGCTCGTCCACCCCGAAGACGTCAAGAAGACGTACCTGCAGCACGCGGGCAGCGTCGAGAGCCTTTACAAGGCCCTAGGTGCTGACCCACGCAAGAATGCCTATTCCGAAGATTGGGGCGTCATCTCCGACCTCGCCGCCGGGCTCAGGGGACTCGCCGCGCCAGTGGACATCAGCCAGATCATGCAGCGCGTCGAGCAGTTGTTGGATGACTCAATTGAAGCCTACGAAATCCCGTTGAGCCACGTCGCCGACGGCGGCCGCATCGACCTTGGCAAGATCGACTTTGACGCTCTCAATCGATTCTTCAAGCGGGCGAAGCACAAGGCCGCTTCGACCGAGGTTGTGGTCGGCTCGGTGCGGCGGCGCGTGGCCCACTTGGTGAGTCTTAATCCGACGCGCGGCAATTTACACGAGCAACTCGAACGACTGATCGCCGAATACAACGAAGGGGCACATTCTACCGACCAGTTCTTTCAGGAGCTGCTGGCGTTCATGAAGACGCTTGAAAAGGAAGAGCAGCGCCCGGCTGAGGAGGCAATTAGTGCCGAGCAGCTGACTTTCTACGATTTAATGCGGGTTTGCGTTGGGCGGCTTTCGGATTCGGATAGGGACGCTGTTAAGTCGATTGCACGCGCGTTACCGGCGGCACTTGAGCCAGCGCTTGTTATCGATTGGCGGAAGTCTCAGCGGGCTCGAGCGAAGGTTAAGGCGGGTATCAAAGATGCTTTGGATTCTTTGCCTGATGCCTATACCGGCGAGCAATACGAGCTAGTCGTTGAATCACTGTATGAGCATGTTTATGAGTCTTATTTTGGGGAGGGGGA
>PMCK01000197.1 GCA_003154095.1 Myxococcales bacterium
TTGCAACCATCAGCAACCGTTCACATCCCCTGGCTTCCACTATGCCAGCCGTCAGGAGCCGATCCATCAGTAGCTCTTCGGTGGGTGAGCGACATTTTTTGAGAAGGGCATTAACATAGGGATCCTTGTAATCGTCGACTAAGGAAAGTCCGCGCTTGGCAATCAATCGATACACTATCTGGAAATGCTCCAATTCCTCGCGCGCAAACTCAATCATCGGCTCTATCAAAATCTTTCGGTCCGGATAGCGCACTACGAATGACATCCCGGTAGCAGAAGCCTTACGCTCACATGCTGCATGGTCGATAAGGAAAGCATTGAAATTCGAGAATACGGCATCAAGCCAAACTATTGGCGTTGCGTAGCGGAGATCGAACATGCGCGCTCTGTATATCATTTGGTCGGCTGCTTCCCAGGGGAAACGGCCCCGAGTATCCGGGGATTGTCAAATGCGTGGATTTCACCTCAAGTTATTTGATGTGTTGACCTAGGACCGAGTATTTTCCGCGAGACGCACAGATTTTGTTCACCAATTGGACAATTGACTGCTCCTGGGTAGGGGTGCTCCCGTACTCATCGTGAACATTCTTGAGTCCCTCGTCACAACCGAGACCCGCCTCGTCCTTGAGTTCGAAGGACTTGCCATCATCGGCAACGACAGTCGACAACTTCACGTAGTAGGTAAAGTCATGCTCACGGTCCTCCATGGGGCGGGGACCAGCCGCATAATTCAACTCAATTACCTTTTGTAATCTTTTTGCTTGAACACGGTAGAGCGCCAAGTAATAGGCGACTCGAACGTCGTCGAGTTCTTCGCGACGTGAGCACCAAAGTGTGTCGTTCGGACGTGGTCCTAGGTTTGTACTCACACAGCGCTCGACGTTCAGGCTCGCCACTATGCCATGCTGAGCACAAAAGTCGGTGAGATCTACTGCATCGCCAGCGATAGGGGGCTCAGAAGAATGACGCGGGCCCGATTCTTGGTGGCGCGCGTTGCCATCCACGCTTACACCGCGCCGGCTCGGCGCACTAGTTGATTCGTTGACTGGGGAGTCTGCTATGTTGCTCGAATTAACTCGTTGTTCCTGATTTGCTTGCGCACAAGCCATAACGCAACCGACCAGAACAACAAGCGGACACCGGTGTAACATCTGCCCAATCTGCCATAAATCTGCGCGCCCACCATACCCCAAGCGCTGCACGTTGGGTTATTGCTGAGTGAGACATGGCGGCGTTGCCACAAGCTTTCCCTCTAGCGAGTGGGTGGCACAACGCACACAGCCAATCTCACCAACGGGATGTGGGATTTTGGCATCACGTTGACCCTCGGAACGCAAATCACGCTAAAGGATATTGCTGGTCACACGGTGACGGGAACCTTTGGTTCGAATGGCGGTAGCCTAGGCGTGCAATTCCCGACGACTTGCTAAAGCCTGCCTGACCCATTGGTTTTTTGCCGTTCACGCGGAATTGGGGGCGGAGCACCGTGTTGCAGGGCGCAAGGGCATCTTGCCGATACCTACATCATGCGCAACTCTACATTTGACGTCCGGGAAAATGTCGTTGGTCAGTTGCGTGGTGCCAGTCGGACCAAGAGAAAGATTCATTGGATCTAAGCCATGTATTGAGTCATTCTTATGGTTGCACTTTTCTGGCAAGGACGTTGAGGATTGGTTATGGCGACAATGCGGCATCTATCACTGGGCGTTATCCTTGTAATTTGTATCGCTTGCGGTGGGTCCTCATTCTCCGCGGGCGACAATGGGGTAGGAGGAAGTGAAACCGGAAGCGGTGGCTCGGGTGATGGCGGTGCAGGCCAGGGCGGCAATGCCAGCGCAACAGGTGGCTCCACTACGAATTTGGATTTAGGGGGTGCCAACTCCGCCTCCGGCGGAATTTCTGCCGCGGGCGGCGCGGATACGGGTGGGGATGTCGGCACCGGCGGAAGCGATGACACAGGTGGACGAGCCGCTACGGGGGGACATCGTGCAGCTGGCGGAAATCCAGCCACAGGAGGCAACATACAGACCGGTGGCGCGCCAGTAACGGGCGGTTCCAACGGGATTGCTGGGGCCAATTCAACGGGAGGCGCCAGAGCTTCCGGCGGCGCAACCCTCAATGCCGGTGCGCCGGCGACTGGTGGAAGCAAACCAACGGGAGGCGCCAATGGCACAGGCGGCGTCAATTCAATCGGCGGAGTCAATTCACTGGGTGGTGCTAAGCCCATCGGTGGGGCCGCAACGGCAGGTGGTACGCTAGCGACAGGTGGTATGCCGGCGACAGGCGGTTTACCTACGACAGGCGGAGCCAAACCAACCGGCGGAGCACCAGCAACTGGGGGCACTCCAAGTACTGGTGGAAGCTCTGCAACCTGTAGCTCCGGCGGGTACGACACCATGACCTGCAACCAACTAACGGCTGCTTACGCATGCGAGCTTGCCAACGCCAAAGTGTGTGACAATTCGGGGTCCGCGAATCAATGCGACGCACTTGTTCTGAACAAACTTGATTGCCCATGCAACACGTCTGCCAACAGTTTGCAGAAGGTGGCGCTCGCAAACATGGACGCCATTCGCGTGGCCTGGAACGCCAAGCTATGTTCACCTGGCGTATGTACGAACCTCCTATGTGTCTCCGTGCAAAGCGGAACTTGCTCGGGCTCTAGTTCGACGTCGAAGAACACTTGCGCAGACTCAACAGAGCTTCCATCAGGGTGAACATTCTTAGGCCGGCTGATATGTGGACCACCCCTCCAGGTTCGATCTTCGTTGTTCAGCACAGCGAGGCCTAAAATATACCCGCTTTCTACCCAAGACAAACCGCAGTGGTGTCTCGGGCGATCGTTTGGGTGACCTGAGAGCATTACAGCATCGAGCCCAGCCAATTGAGCGCCAATTTTACCGGCTTTGCCGGCGAAACGGACATCAGTCGCTCGCTATGGGTGGGCTTACGCTCGGGCTGAAAGCTTTCAACACCAATCGCAGGCATTATGAATTCACTATGTAATACTTCTCGAATCACTTGGACTACTTGGGCGGCTGTCGGGCTTGCCGCCATGGGTCTTTGCGGCGCGACTTCATGCTCAGGCAGTGATGCGGGCAGCACATCGAGTTCGAGCGGTGGCGACGCCAGTGTCTCGGGCGGAGCCAATTCTCAAGGTGGCTCTCCAACGGTGGGCGGCACCTCAGCACAGTCGGGCGGGGCGCTAAGCGCAGGTGGCAGCGTTCAAGGGGGAAGCCCAGGCTCCGGGGGCGTCGGCACGGGCGGAGCGAATACTGCGCTCGGAGGAGCAAATCCGACCGGTGGAATGCCTTCAATGGGTGGAAGCAAAGCAACGGGCGGCAATGCGGCTACCGGCGGATTGGCCTCGGTTGGAGGGACCACGGCATCCGGTGGGACAACAGCCACCGGCGGTTCGACGACAAGTGGCGGCAATACGTCCGGTGGCATGCTGGCAACGGGCGGTGCCATCGCAATAGGCGGAACTCAGGCCGCAGGCGGGAGCAACACGGGTGGCTCAACGGGCGGATCAATAGCCACAGGCGGGTCCAAGACTACAGGTGGTTCGGCTGCTACAGGTGGTAGCAAAGCGACGGGTGGGGTCACAGCTGCAGGCGGGACCAAGGCAACGGGCGGCAGCTCCTCAAGTTCCAACACACCAATTACCGTTTGGCTAGCGGGTGATTCTACGGTGCAGCCCTGTACGACAGCTTGCCCCTGCGGTTGGGGGAGCCAATTCGACCCCTATTTCAACAGCAATGTTACCGTAAACAACAGTGCAGTGGGCGGCAGGAGCATCCAAACCTGGCTATATGAGGGCAACGTAAGCTCGACAATTGGCTCGGATGGAGAATGTGTTCTCACGTCGACAACGTACAATGCGCGTTGGACCAACATGTTGAATTCGATGAAAGCGGGTGACTACCTGATGATCGACTTCGGGATCAATGACGGTGATAGCACTTGTCCTCGTCATGTAGGGTCGGCTCGCTTTCAGACCCTGCTCGGCGTTATGGCACAGGCAGCCAAAGCCAAGGGAGCTATTCCGATCTTCTTGACACCTACCGACGCGATTACGTGCAGTGGCAACACGGTCACGGAAAACCGAGGCTTCTTGACAGACATCAAGACGGCGGCGACGGCAAACAGTGTAACGGTCATTGACTTGAATCAGTTGACCATGAGCCTGTACGCCTCGCTGGGCTTTTGCCCCAATGCTGGGGATTACACGTCAACGACCAGCGCGCTTGGCCTGTTCTTTTGCGACGACCACACGCATTTCGAAGCGGCCGGAGCCAAGCAAGTTGCGGGACTCGTTGCGAAGGCCCTGCGAACGCAAGGGATCGCCCTTGCGTCGTACCTGCTCTAGCTAGTGCCGCTGCCGCGGAACCGACCCTGATTTTGTGAGTGGCGCGTGCAAAAAACCGCTCTAAGCTCGGTGGCAATATTTGCCCACTAATGCGCGTCTCTACAGGAAAATTTTGAAGGTTTCATCTTGGTACGGACCCATCGCGGTCTTCGTGATTCTCGAGGCAGTTCCAATTCAGTCTCGCGCGTGCGAGCGCGTGGCACCTTGGTCACGCCTGCCTGATACTGCGGAACATGTCGCAACTCCCCTACCCTTGTCCTTAATCGCGGGGTCCGCGGTGCCCCCGCTGCTAATGGCGCCCACAGGCGCCGACTACAAGCTGCGCCTCGTATCCCAACGCGATCTCCACGGAGAGCCTAACGCAGAACCTATCAGCGTTTGGACTCCATTTGTACTTCCTGTCGTTGTCGCTGGTGTTGATGTATTTGCTTACACATCAAACCAATGCGAAACGGTACGTCCCGCGTCGGCTATGCTTCAAGCCATGGGCATATCCTTCGTCCTGGTGACGGGCTTGAAGGTGTTTACGGGTCGCAGTTGGCCTAGCGGAGGCCTTGATCCAAAGGCGCCCGACTACCTACAGCATCCCGAGTTTGCGCATCGTTTCAATTGGTTCTCATGGAAGAACGGCTACGCGTGGCCAAGTGGACACACGGCAATCATGTTTGCGGCATCCACCGCCCTTTCTACGGTCGAGTTTGGGCGTTCATGGGTAGGATATGCGGCTTACACGGCATCCGCGGGTGTCGCTCTGGGCATGTGGCTCGGCGACCACCACTGGGCTTCAGACATAGTTTCAGGCGGCCTCCTTGGAGCAGCCATTGGGCGCAGTGTGGGCTTGGCTTTTCGCGAGGATGCCGAAAATAGCAGCGGCGAGAATTGGGTAATACTGCCAATTGTCACGGGCACATCGCGCGGTTTTCAAGCAGCAACAAGCTGGTAAGTACGGCGTCAGGGCCCGGCTAGCGCATCGAAGACCACGGCAGCCATTATGACCAAGGCATAACGATTGATGTCCATGAAGGCCTTGAAGATACGCGCCGTATTTTCAACCCGGCGAAGCATGAAAGCAAATCTCCAGAGGAGCCAAACACCAATAGCTATGACAGCTAGAGCCGCAACCATGCCCGTTATCGTTTGAAATAGCATGAGCAGCGCGGAAGATGCGACACACGCTGCCGTCCACGTGAAGATTAGCCTAAAGATCTGACGCGAGGTAAAGTGGCGGGACAATGTTGGTAGCCCAGCATTTGCGTAATCACTTTGATGGCGCAGCGCAAGCAACCAGAAGTGGGGAACCTGCCACACGAAGAACAGAAAGCAGAGCGACAATACAGCTGGATTCTGGATGCTTCCGCCAGCTGCGGCCCAACCAATTGCAGGTGGTAAAGCTCCAATGACGGAGCCGGGTACAACGGCGAACGCTGTCATGCGTTTCAGCGGCGTGTAAATGCCGTTGTACCAGAGCATCGCCAATAGACCCAGCAATGCCGGTACGGAACCCCGAGTCGCATACAGGAGCGCGCAGCCTGCCACAGCCAAGACTAGCGCGACAATCGACGCAGTGCGGGCCGTCACCAGCCCGGCTGGGATGGGGCGCAGGCGTGTCCGCTTCATGAGCGCGTCAGTCTTGCGCTCCTGAACCTCGTTGAATGCCGACGAGGCCATCGCCATTAGCAATGTGCCAACAACTGAACTTAGCAACGCGATGTTTAGACTGCGACTATACGCAATGTATCCGGTTGCCGCCGTCAGGGTAGACACGGCGGATATGCGAAACTTGGTCAGCTCAATCCAATGATTGAGTCTTGAATCCGAACTTATGTGTGCGGCTGTGGCAGTCAATTTGCACGGATCTCGATGCTGTTACGGTAAACTTTTTGGCTTTGGCGCAGGGGCTCGACGCTGCGCGCCGCATACGGGTGACTTTTTTCTGGTGTGTTTTGCGCCGTGACTCTTCAATGTTACTTGAGTTCCTTGATGTAGGCCACGACGCGATTCAGTTCGTCGTCGCCAATGGGAACCACGGGCATCTGTTCGGGGTACCCACGCACCACTTCGCGTGAGGGTTCCAATATGGCTAAACGCAGCCGCTCGTCATCCATAGTGACCCGCGCGAGGCCGGTCTTGGTTACGACCTCCTCCTGCTTACCGTAGAGGCCTCTGAATGTCGGACCGACCATGGGCTTACCATCGATTGAATGGCAGCCTAGGCAGCCCCGGGGGCGCATGAGCGCTAGTGCTTCTGGTTCGCCCGCATGCTCAGGGGGGGCTAAGGCAGCAACCGCAGTTGGCTCGGGCGCGCCTTCGGGTCCAAAGTACCAGGCCTTGAATTCCTTTTCTCGAACGACTTCTACATGACTCAACATCGAGCTGTGGTTGACGCCGCAAATGACTGTGCACTGAATGTCATACGTGCCAAGGCGTGTGGGCTGGAACCAGATAGTGTTTGTCCGACCGGGTACCGCGTCGGCTTTGAGTCTGAATGCGGGAATGTAAAACCCGTGCAGGATGTCGACACTGTTGACGTCGAGCTTCATCGGCCGGTCAAGGACCGCGTACAACTTATCCGTCTGTTTACCGTTGGGGTACTTAAACGACCAAGTCCACTGTCTTCCGGTAACCTTAACGACCATTGCGTCGCGCGGAGCCCTCCGCGCGTAGTCGTAGCTTGTCCAACCATAGTAAAAAATCGCTACGAATAGCAGAAGTGGAACCACCGTCCACGTAATCTCGAGCAGCGTGTGTCCCTCGATTTGCTCTGCCTTGGGGTGACGCTTCTTGCTGTATTTGATCACGAAGTAAATCATCAGCGCCGTGATGAAAACCAGAAACACCAATGACAGAACGAAGATTTGCAGAAATAGCTTATCCGCTTGAGTCGCGAATGTGGAGGCTTTAGGCAGAAAGTTCATGTCGAATCCTCACGCGAAAGCGACATCGGAAAAAAGTAGCACCAAGAATATCAGGAGCGTAACGATGGCTACCAGAATCACTCCCTTGAGTAGCGGATCTTCGTAGCGCAGGTGCATGAAGAAGTAGAAGACGAGCCCCGCTTTTAGGGGGGTAATCGTCAAGAGGCCCCACACGGCCGCCCGCAGCCCAAAGTGGCTCAGCAGTACGAGGCAGCCAGTAAGCACGACGAGCGCGATCCAGACCGCCACGACGGTACCGTAGCTTGGGTGTAATGGCGCATGTTCGGTCGGATGTGTCGATTGATCGCTCATACTTTACCTCTAGGCCGCCAAGTAAAACAGCGGAAGGAGGAATATCCAGATTACGTCCACTAGATGCCAATACAGGCCGCCGTTTTCCAGGGTTACGTTCTTGTCTTGGCTAATCTTGCCGCTGCCTATCATGCGCGCCATCACCGTGAGCACGGAAATTCCGATGAGCACATGCAAACCGTGTAGACCCGTCATTGTGAAGTACAGCCCGAAGAATATCTGCTCGCCGTGGGGTAAAGTGGCTAGATGCGGCGCGCTTGGATACAGGCCGTGGTGAAATTTTGCGCTCCATTCGAAGGTCTTTATGACGAGGAATGTCAACCCCAGGCCAATCGTAGCCGCTAGATAGGCCCTCGAAGCGGCGCGCCTACCCTCCTGAATCGCCATGATAGCCAGCACGACTGTCAAGCTACTCGTCAACAGGACAATAGTATTTGTAACTCCAAGGGTTGCGTTGAGTTCCGCTCCTCCGTGGTGAAAATCAGCCGGGTACTTATGGCGCATATAGGAGTATGCGACGAAAAGGCCACCGAAGAGGTTGATCTCCGTGACGAGAAACAGCCACATCCCGAGCTTGGCGCCGAAGTCATCGCGATGAACATGCGCTGCTTGAGACTCTGTGCTCATGACCCGGCCTCTTTCGCAAAATGATAGGGCTCGTGAGTCACCGTCGGCACCTCATCGAAGTTTTCAACGGGTGGGGGACTGGGCACTGACCATTCCAGCGTCACCGCGTGCCACGGGTTGCTCCCAGCTTTTTTGCCGCGAAAGACCGCGTGTAGCAAAGAACCGAAGAAGATGAGGAGCCCTGATATCATGATCCAACTTCCAACTGTCGCGACTACGTGAGCCAGATGATACTGGGGCAAATGTGCGTAATAGCGGCGGGGCATTCCCTGCATGCCGAGGATTAACATGGTGAAGTACAACATGTTGAAACCGATGAACATGGGAAACCAGGCAACGTACATGGCCGTGTTGGAGTACATGCGGCCAAACATCTTGGGGAACCAATAGACGAGTGCCGCAAAGAAGGCAAAGCCGGTGCCTCCAAACATGACGTAGTGGAAGTGACCCACGATGAAGTAGGTATCATGGAGATGAATATCGAGCGCCAGCGCGCCCTGCCAAACACCCGTCATGCCGCCAATACAGAACAAGAATATGAAAGAGAGCGCGTACAGTAGCGGCGGCTGAAAATTGATTGAACCTTTGTAGAGAGTGGCGACCCAATTGAACACCTTGATGGCACTCGGGACCGCCACGACCATCGTCAACAACGAAAAAATCATGTTGCCGAAATCACTCATGCCGCTGGTGAACATGTGGTGAGCCCAAACCAAACTTCCGAATCCCGCAATCGCAATGCTGGAAAACGCGATGGCCTTGTACCCAAAAATCGTTCGTTGAGCGAAGGTCGGCAGAATCTCCGAGATGGCGCCCATCGCCGGCAAGATCATGATGTAAACGGCGGGGTGTGAATAGATCCAGAACATATGCTGATACAGGACCGGATCACCGCCCTTGGCCGGATCGAATATGCCGATACCGAATAGACGTTCCAGAATGACGAGAAGCAAGGTGACGGCCAGAACAGGCGTCGCAAGGATTTGCATCCATGAGGTTGCGTAAACCGCCCAGGGGAAAAGCGGCATTTTGAAGAATGTCATCCCGGGCGCGCGCAGGCGGTGAATAGTGGTGACGAAATTGATACCGGTAAGCATCGACGAAAAACCGAGAATGAACGCAGCGAAAACACCGAGTGTCACGTTCGTCCCAGTCTTCAGACTAAATGGCGCGTAAAAGCTCCAGCCCGTGTCAGGCGGCCCATTACCGGTAAAGAGCGCAATGACGGCAATCAAGGCCCCCCCGATGAAGAAGTACCAGGATGCGAGGTTTAGCCTGGGAAACTGCACGTCCTTGGCACCCAGAATGATGGGCAAAACGAAGTTGCCAAATACTGCGTTGAGGCCTGGAATCACGAACAGGAAGATCATGACAACGCCGTGAAATGTGAACAAGGCGTTGTAGGTCTGCGCGGTAATCATCTTGTGAAATGGCGTCAGCTGAACCAGTCGCATGACGAAGCCAGCGCTGACGCCGGCAAAGAAGAATGTCACCATGCTCACTAGGTAGAGGATGGCCACGCGCTTGTGATCGGTTGAAAGGAGCCACCCAAGCAGACCGTTGTGTTTACCGTCGTATTCTAGATAGTTGGGTTCGGCCGTAGTATGTTGTTGGGTGCTCATGTTGCCCCCTTCTTTCGAGACTTGGTGCGCTGTCCCTTCGCAATCAGAACAATTGCGAGTGCCATAGCCGAGCCGAGGATGAACGTCCCTGCCACGCGAGTCACGTTCAACGCGTATTTTCGTCCGGCGGGGTCGTAGCTGAAGCAGAATTTCAGCCATTTATTGATGGTGGGTTGAACCTCTCCACGCGACGCCTCTTGCACGGCCATCTCCCAGTCCGCCGGAACGTACGTCACGCCATACATGTATCGAGTTACCATGCCCTTTGGGCTGAGGAACATCAGCGCCCCCGGATGCACGAAGTCAGCACCGATCGCCTTGAACTTGAAACCAACCGCGTCAGCGAGCTTTTTGGTGGTGGTGGCGTCACCCGTCAGGAACCGCCAGTCCGTTGGGGCAATCGGGCGTTTGACTTCTTGCAGATAGTTGCTGCGTTTGCGCGCCGCAATCTCGGGCGTGTCGCGCTCGTCGAAGCTGACCGTCAGCACGCGGAACTGCTTTCCGATCTGGGCGTCGGTGCGATTGATGGTGTCGGCGACGCCGTTCAATTGTGGGGAACAGATGCCCGCACAGCGAAAGTAGTTGAGCGTCAAGATAGTGGGGCGATCGATGAGCGACCTGATTGTAACGTCTTTACCGTCCTCGTCTCGAAGTACCAAGTCAAGTGGAATTACTTGTCCCAGTTTTTCGTCGATTCCAACCTCTTCCGGTTTGATGGCACTCGAACTGTCGGTTGAGGGCTGTGTGTCGGAGGGAGTCTTGCTCCAACCGATATGGCAGACAGTAATGCCCAGGATGACGGTTAGAATCGAAAGGCGCCCCCGCATACAACGTGCGGTTCGTCGAGTACAGAATTGAACGTAACGCGCAATATTCGGCATAAATCTTCAATGGGGGGAAAGACAGAGCCGGAGTTGGTTCCATCGTGATGTGGAGTAGGAATCCACCTTGACGGCAAAGCCGTTGTTAGGGGCACCGAGAGCGACATCCCTTGCGAATGACGCATCAGTGCCGTCATTGGGGCCCATCAGCGCAAGGGTTTGGGCCGCTCTACTCGAATCGATAACCGCACCCCCGAATTGCGGAGAGTTTATGCACTGATTCACGGCTTTAGGAACCCGATATTCGTGGACCAAGTTATCGATTGCCTCACGCACGGGAATGCGATTCGGAATCTCCTCACCCACGCTGGCAAAGAGGTTCTCGAGCGCCGCGCGAGCCTTAGGGTCGCTCTGCCCGTGGTCGAAAGCGCCCAGGCTCGTGACATAGTGAATCAACGCCATCCGATCCTTTTTGCTCAGATAGCTGAACGAGTTCATGGCACTGCCTTTGATGCCTTCTTCGAGCGTCTTGAAGATATCCTCGATGCGGGTCCCGTTCTTCCACTCGGCGTTGGCCGTGAAATTTCTTGGATGCGGAGTCAACCCCTTTCCGCCGGCACCGTCACCTAGACCTGTTGCACCGTGACAGGTCGCGCAGGTCTGATCGAAGATTGACTTGCCCCTGGCTAACAATTCCGGGTTAGGGCTCATCACGGTCTTTGGATCGATGGGAGGTATTACTTGCTTTTTCGAGGGCAAATAGTCCGTCTGATCGAGCCAGCCATTTTCGCCTTGGACCGGCATAACTGTGGTCTCATCCGATGTGTGCGCCTGATAGCGCAGTCCAGGTACGATCAGAAACGCGAAGAACATCGCGATACAGATGAAACCAATGACCGCCAGCAGAGCTGACATCAGTCGCTTGAACTCGGCAGGAGAAACGTACTGCTCAATCACAGGTGAAACTCCAATCCCTCCCGGAGGAAGGGGTCGCCAATTGGCATGTCCTCACCCCAGGTGAGGGCCTTCCTGATCCAAAGGAAACATCCACCCAGGAACATGAGGGCAAAACTCACCTCCGGCCATGAGAAAACTGGACCTATGCCCAAAACCGGGAAAATGAGCCAGTACATATCGAGCATGTGAGCCCCCAACATTGCCAATCCGACCTTTAGCAGCCGTTTGGGGTTGCTCTTGGCGTCCCGCGTGGAAAGCGCGAAAAATGGAATGAT
This sequence comes from Myxococcales bacterium, assembly GCA_003154095.1. Taxonomy (GTDB): domain Bacteria; phylum Myxococcota_A; class Polyangia; order Polyangiales; family Polyangiaceae; genus FEN-1139. The sequence continues at coordinate 11,899 of PMCK01000197.1, forward strand.
GAAATGTGCAATGGCCAGTGACACGGTCACCACATGCCAGCCACCGTGCAGTCGATCACGGTACCAATTCACTTCATCCGGTAAATTCGCGTACCACATCAACATGTACTGAGCGAAAGCGATGTAGGACCAAAAGACGGTGAATGCGAAGGTGAAAGTACCCAGACTGTAGAGGTGGTCGCGTCGCACGTCGGTGAGCCGACTCTGGCTCTTGAGATAAATGACCGCCAATGTCGTCGAAGCCAACGCCGATAAGAAGCTGCCGACGAACAGGTACACCCCGAATATATCGCTGTACCACTCGGGAACCATTCCAGCTATCCAGTCGAACGCTACAAGCGTTACGATGAAAGCGAACAGCACCATGAAGAGGGGTGCGAATCGCTTGGCGCGTACGCTAAATTGCGGATCTCTACTCTTATCCTGTCGCATCGAACCGCGAACTAGGATTGCCAGAGCCATTAGGCTGAGACACAGAATGAGCACTGTGCGCACAGAAAAGAACGGCAGACTCAGCCAAAATGCTTTGCCCGCTAAAATCTTATTGTGAATAGCTTCCGGACGGGCTCCGGGAAATAAGACCGGTACGGCGGCCAGACCAATCAGTGCCACGGGCGTTACCGGCAAGAGGAGCGTCGCCAGCCGTTCTGGAACTCGGCGAATTGGAATACTCCAGCGCGCCGAAACCAAGTGCTGAAGTGCCACGATGAATAGGCTTCCAATTCCCACCGTGAACACAAGAACGAACCAGAAAATCCAGTTAATCCAGAACCGTTCAGGGCCCGCTTTGACGTAGGTCAAAAGGACGCCGAGCCCTCCCAATACCGTCGCGGTAATCAGCAAACTTGGGGATTTTGAATTTGTATCAGTCATCGCGCGGGGCCATCATCAAAGGTGGACGTCATCATCGTGGGCGTTTTGAGCTCGCTGCAGGGCACGCACATAGTGAACCACGGCCCAACGTTGGTCGACATTCAGATCGGCTGCGTGGCTGGGCATCGCGTTTTTCCCGTTAACAATAACCCAGTAGATCTTCCCATCCGGGTAATCTCTAATCTGCTGTGACTGCAGATTGGCCGGCTTTGCTCCATAGGCGGCAGTGAGACTTCCAACACCAGTCGCTAGCGAACCATGGCAGACTGCGCAGCGCTCGGTGAATTTCTGCTTACCAACGGCCAACACCTGATCAGTTCGCGGAAGCGGATTGACCAAGCTCACCGCCTCATCCTGCGTGGCGAGCCCCAGAGGCAGATATCCTCGTGCAACTGTGCCCGTTACCGGTAGGCGCATTCCAAGACCGTCCCTGAAGAACTTGCTGGACTGCTGAGGGATCAGGCGGGGCTGGTCCAGCATGTGCGACATCGGGGGCAATACGGGAAAGAGCTTGATAGTCCAGTACATCAGGAAGCCTGCTACGAGGCATGAAATGGAGATGCCTCCCAATGTCCGCAGCAGAAATACACTCGTGAAGACCGGTTCCTTTTCAGGCAACCGAAGGACTTCCACGGTGAGTGCACCTGCAGCCTTGAGTGCGGCCTGCGCTGCGTCAAAATCGAATCTCTGGGCGCTTTTTTCGTCGGATTCAATGGCCAAGGCGAACTTGTCCCGAGTGATATCGGCAATCGCCTTGGACTTCAGGATCGGGTGCCCAAAGAATGGTAACTTGTTGAGTAAGAAGAGCATACCCAACCCCGACGTAAACGTCGCGAAAAGTACCGTCACTTCGAACATGATTGGAACGAATGCTTCCCAGGACCAAGGGGCCTTGCCACCTGTAACAATTGGGTAGTCAACCGCGCTAATCCAGTACTCGAAGCCCAGGGCGGTTAGCGCCCCGAGCAGGCCCATGACCATTACCATTGCCCCGACGGGCGAACGACGCAGACCGAGTTCATCGTCAATGCCGTGAATCGGATACGGCGTGTACGCCTCGAGATTACCGAGCTTCTTGTCTTTGACGCCGCCAATCGCGGACATCAAAGCATCGGCGCTGTCGAACAGGCCAACTACCATGTTGGTCCGCTCACTCATGGTGACCTCCACGCTTGGGCTGCGCCCCAGGCAACATCGACTTGACCTCGGAAGTGGCTATGACCGGCAATACTCTGGCAAACAGCAGCACCAACGTGAAGAAGAGCCCGAACGACCCGAGCAAGATCGAAAAGTCCACTAACGTTGGCCGATAGATACGCCATGACGAAGGCAAGTAGTCTTGGTGCAGGCTGATCACGATGATGACGAACCGCTCGAACCACATGCCAATTGTCACTGCGATCGAGACGAGAATCATCCAGAAGTAACTGGTGCGGCACTTCTTGAACCAAAGTAATTGTGGAATCAGGATATTGCAGCTAATCGTTAGCCAACCGGCCCAGCCGTATGTACCGGATATGATGTTTTTGAAAGCATGGATAATGTATTCATTTTGGCTGTACCAGGCAGTGGCGCCTTCCATGAAGTAGGAGTAACCCATCAGGCAACTCATCGCGAGAATCACCTTGTTCATCACGTCAAGGTGGTAATCGGTAATTAGATTCTTGATCTGCATGGTCTCGCGAACTACGACGAGCACGATCACGACCATCGCAAAGCCGGCGAAAATCGCGCCTGCAACGAAGTACGGCGGGAAGATCGTCATGTGCCAAGCAGGCACGATGGACGTGGCGAAGTCGAAGCTAACCACGCTGTGCACGCTCAGAACCAGGCCCGTGGCCAGGCCCGCAAGGAGCAAATAGGCCTTTTCGTAGTGCCGCCAATGTGAAGCTGCGCCGCGCCAGCCTACGGCAAGAATTGTGTAGATGGTTTTTCGCAGCTTGCTCTTGGTTCGATCGCGCATCGACGCGATGTCCGGCACGAGGCCGAGATACCAAAACATCAAGGAAACACTGAAGTAAGTGCTGATTGCAAATACATCCCACAGCAGAGGTGAGCGAAAATTGGGCCAGAGAGCGCGCTGGTTCGGGTAGGGGAATAGGAAGAAATCCAGCCAAGGACGCCCCGTGTGAAGAGCGGGAAAAATGCCCGCGCAAATGACCGCGAAAATGGTCATGGCCTCCGCGAAGCGTGCAATCGCGTTTCGCCAGCGCATTCGGAACATGAACAGGATTGCACTGATTAGCGTCCCAGCATGGCCGATGCCGACCCAGAAAACGAAATTGATGATGTCAAAGGCCCAAAAGACAGGGCTCGTGTTACCCCAAACGCCAATCCCCTTGTAAATCGTGTAACAAAACATGGACGCGCCGAGGAGCAAGAGCGTCGTTGTAATTGCAATCGCGATGAACCAGGCGCGCGGAGGCCTTTTCCCGGGAAAGGCCAATACCTGGTCATCCAGGCTACCTGGGGTGACTTTACCTTCAATCAGCGACGGCGGACGCAGGCTCTCGGGGAGCCCGCCCACGAACGCGGATTCACTCGCGGGAGCCTTCTTGGTATCCTTCCGAACCTTCTCGGGCAGAATACCGACGAGTGCAGAGTCACTCATGTGAGCCTCCTACGATGGCGGGGTTCTTTAAGTCGGCCAGGTAAGTAATCGCCGGACGTGTTCCGACCTCTTCGATTACCTTGTATCCGCGTTTGCTGGCTCCCAATTCAGACGCCCGACTGCTCGGGTTCTTCAAGTCACCGAAGATAATTGCGTCGCTGGGGCAGGCGGCCGCGCACGCTGGAACGATATCGCCGTCACGCATGCTTCGATGCTCGACCTTGGCGCGCATCTTTGCGTCTTGGATGCGCTGCACGCAAAACGTACATTTTTCCATCACGCCACGCGGCCGCACTGTTACTTCCGGGTTGTACACGAGATCGGCGGGTTCGGTCTTTTCCGAGGTATAGTCGAAGAAGTTGTATCGCCGCACTTTGTAGGGGCAGTTGTTGGCGCAGTACCGCGTGCCCACACAGCGATTATAAGCCATTTGATTCAGGCCATCGGGGCTGTGATTAGTCGCATTGACCGGACACACGTTTTCACAGGGCGCGCTGTCGCAATGCTGACAGAGCATGGGTTGGTGAACGACTTTGGGATTGGCCTCGGCACCCTCGTAGTAGCTGTCGATTCGGATCCAGTGCATTTCGCGACCACGTTCGACCTGCTCGGGCCCGACGACTGCGATGTTATTTTCTGATTGGCAGCTGACCACACAGGCAGCGCAGCCCACGCATGCCGACANNGTAAGTTCGACTTTCTTGCGGGGATTCTTGGCCTCATTGGCGAACTCAGCCAAAGTGAAAGAGCGTACGATGTCGCGACCTTCCATCCTATGGTGACTTTGCGTCATTGCAAGACGCACGCTCCCCATCGCTTTGCTAAGCTTCGCGCCCTGTCGAACATGGGAAGAAGCCGGGTCGAGACTCACGAATCGGAAGGCATTGACTCCGACGGCACGCGCGACCGTCCCCTTTTCACGACCGTAACCGAGGGCGAGCGAAATTACTCCTTTAGCCTGACCAGGTTGCACGAACACAGGCACTCTTAGCTGTACGCCGGACAATTCGAGATCGGCTAAGTCACCATTTTTGACTCCCAATTCATGGGCGTCGGTGACGGAAAGCGACAGCGGATTGCCCCAGGTATTCTTCGTAATTGGATCGGGCAATTCCTGAAGCCAACCGTTGTTGCCGTAACGACCATCGTAAACTTGAGTGCCAGGCCTGAGCACGAGTTCGAAACCCGCATCCGCCGCCTTCACGACGGATCGGACGGCTGCGTCACTCACCGAGGCTGCCCGAAGAGTAACCGGCGGGGCTACTGTTGACTCACGGTGCAATACGCCATCGTGCAATGCTGCATCGAAGAATCGATCGAATGGCAAAGGGCTGTCTGCTGGATAAAGCTCCTTCTGCCAACGTTGCCGTAAAAAAGCGTGATAGTCGTCTGGAACTGCGGTTCCAAGGGACTTTATGAGCCGAAGGACAACGTCCTCCGCTTGCCGGCTGTCGTAGAGTGGCGCAATCGCAGGCTGCTGAAGCGTCAATGTTTCGTGTTCGCCAAAATCGCCCCACGACTCCAGCCAATGATGCGAGGGCAATACCCAGTTACACTGGGCTGCACTTTCATCGTCGAATAGGCCGACGAAAACGCGCAGTGGTACCTTTGCGAAGGCCGCATTCCATTGCTCGGCATTCGAGAGTGCATAAGACGGATTGACGCCCCACAGGATGGCCGCAGTGTATTTTCCAACCTCCATCCTGTTGATGACGCCCTCAATATCTCGCAGGCTGGCCCGAGTACTGCTCGTTCGATAATCGACGGCCATCGACCCAAGCATCGTATTGAGCAAATGGGCTGCCGTGTGCGCTTCGGCTGGCATGCCCGCTCCGCAGAGCACGACAGCCTTGCTCTTTGCGGTGGCTAGGTCAGTTGCGAGTTTTTCCCAGGCATCCTTGGGTATGCCTTGGTTTTGGCCCAAGTCTTCCGGAATTGGGGGCAACGTCACGCCGGGCGGCAATGGGACTGAATTGTGAGCATTCATCTCATGTGCCAGCGCAAAAGCCAACGCCGCGAGACGCGAAGGAAGCACCGGAAACCGCTGATCAGCGTTGGCACCCGTCAGGCTCAGCGGACCCTCGAGCACCCACAGCCGATTCATACTAGACACTGGATTTGCAGGTCTGCGTTGAGCCGTAAAATCTGCAATTGCCTCCGGGTCCTCGCCATTGAGAAAGTCTGCGCCGAGCGACAATATTACGCTTGCGTCCTTGAGACGGGCGCGCATCTGGACGTCAGCGTCGAATGCGCTGCGGGCGCCGAGCACTTGGCTATCCGAAAGTGCCGGCTCAAACGACAAATGTTCAAGAGTAGGTAGGCTTGCCTTGAAATTGGCAAGCAAAGCCTGGCGCGAGGGGCTGTCGCTGGCAGGGGTCAACAATAGTATCGCTTTGCCTTCGCGCTTCGCAACGGCCAGTGCGGCCGTTAGCGCCTTTTCCGCTTCGGCCCAGCTCGAAGGTCTACCCTCGAAATGAGGCATTCGAATTCGATCGGGGTCATAAAGAGACGCGATGTCGGCGACGGCGCGCGGGCTCGTTTTCCCTCTGAGCTCAGGATGCTCGTCATTTCCAGTGACATGGATGGGACGGCCTTCGCGAGTCTTTACCAGCACGGAATAGGAACGTGACCCTTCGGGAAACGTGCTCGCGTAGTAGTTGGCTACGCCAGGTATAATCTCCTTGGGACGCTTGGTATACGGCACGATGGTGCGCTCGCGACTCGTGCACGCAGCGGTTGCAACTGCCGCAGTTGCGCCGATCAAGCCGAGAAAACCGCGCCGCGATACCGTGGCTGCCGACAGACTGTCATCAACCGTCTCTGGCAAAAATTCATGTTCAGCCGCACCGCGCGCTCTGGACGACTCGGAGAGTTCTTCGAGCGAGCGCCAATACTTCGGAGCTTGTTCCGACATTCGATTGTCCTTCGGTCCGCCTTCTTGCTTATCCACGACGCATCACCGATCCCTTGGGTAGGGCAATCTTCGGGCGAATCAAGCCCGAACCCGTCGCTCGAATCGGCTTGCCGTTGTCGGCTACTGGCTCGTCCGCGCCGCTGAGCGCCCCCAAAATAGTATTGGGACGTAGCGCCAGGGGTATCGCGAACAGAGTCGCAACGTCGCGTAAGATCAATCGTCGGGGCGAGTGCTTCATGAATACCCTTCGTTTCTACCTATGGCAAGCGGCACAATTTTCGGGAGCTCTCTTGATCGAGCTCCCTTGGGGCAGCGCCTCGTGAGGGTCGCGATGGCAAGCTAGACAATTGCTCATGCGTAGTGACATTTGCCGAGACACGACCTTCATGTTCTGCACCTCGCCGTGGCAAGATTGGCAAGCGATGCCCGCAGTCACGTGTGGCCGATGGTCGAAATAGACATGATCAGGCAGACTGTGAATGCGCTTCCATTCAAGCGGCTGACCTGACTCGTATATTGCCGTGAGCTTTTTTATTTCAGGGCTATCGGTCTTGGTTACCTTATGACAACCCATACAAGTCTCGACGCTAGGTACACCCGCAATGCGGGAACGCGTGGCCCCCGAATGGCAATATCCGCAGGGTACCTTGAGCGTACCCGCGTGTAGCGCGTGGGAGAATGCAATCGGCTGCTCGGGAGCGTAACCACTGGCAAATCGGTCAGGTTGAGTGAACCACCCAACGCCAATTACGGTTCCCAATACAGCAGCTGCTCCTGGAGGTAGGACAAACCGGAAAAGCCGGTCGAAAGGGTGCATTCATGAACTCCGCTTTGGAAATCCGCCCGTCCTCACTTACCGGTCATGAATGTCGGCTCGCAAGGGTTTCCAATCACTCGTGACAATTCGCAACTACAATTCGTGACGATGCGCCCTATCCCTGGGGCGACAGGTGACAAATGGGAAGGTCTGGTGACACGAACGTTTGGAGACTTACGCTGGAAGCCATTGTCCAACTGGGTGCCCGGGCCCTTAATAGTGCAACTTGCCGTATTTACCAATGATTATCTATGTCGCGCTTTCTCACGTGAGGCCTTGGGACAATGGCTTCCAGCCTACTCCACCGCTTCGGCAGAAGTTTCAATTGGTGCTCTCAATTGGCCCGATCCAATTGGTGCAGGCCCCCGACAGGCAGCCCCCCTCGAATAGGACTATCCCTAAGTCAAAGCCAAAATGGGGGCCTTACACCCTCATCCCCGCCCAAAAGTCTGCGCGCGCCCAATCCCGCGGCGGAACGACAAATCAATAGCCCCCTCGGGATGTGTATGACCTGAGCCTGATTGCTGACGGCTGATAGCTGATAGCTGATAGCTACTACTTGCTCGCCTTGTTGAGGTACTTCCACTGCGGGTTACGGCCCTTTTTGAGTGAGGGCGGCTCGATAGCGAGGATGTAGTCAGCACGCCGGTTGCGCGGCTCGTCGACTTCGTCTTTGGTCTCCACTAACGGGGCCGTCTCACCAAAACCCTCGTAGGCCACTGGAATCGTCAACCCGCTCTTGAGGAACCAAGCGGCAATCGCCTGAGCGCGACGCCGTGACAAATCCATATTGTAAGCAGGCGCACCGACCGTATCCGTGTGCCCAGCAATGAACAGCTGAATGCGTCCAAGCTGCTTGTAGCGCTGCAGGGCTTCGCGAATGCGCTCGAGGCTGTCCTTGAGCTTACCGACTTCTGACGGCAAAATATTGGCTTTGTCCGTATCGAAGTGGACATCTTCGTGCGGGATCTTCACGGACCAAGGCACAATAGCTACACCGACCCAATTGTCATCCGTGTCATGCCCGTACAGTTCGATGCGCGCGATGGCCGTCTTGTCGGATTGCGACCACCGGAGCAAAATCGGTTCACCCGCGGATTCCTTGGGATGAAAGGTTTCCTCGGCGAGCACTTCCTTGTTTTCGCCCAAGACCTTGAGTTCGATGCGTGACACCGGTCGATTGAGCGTGACCTCTAGCCGATGCCGCTCCAGGTCGACCTTGGTGCGATCCACCTGCATTTGAAGCTTGCCCCCAAATTTATCGCCCGAACCCGGCTCTGCGGCGAGCGCCCCCGAGAGCCACCCTCGACCGCTTGAACCGGCCCGTGGGAACGCCAGCAGCGCGCCCAGAGAAACCAGCGTTGCCACCAACCATCGCCCGGCCATCTTCCGCGACATGATGAATCCTTCCACGCGGCTGGTAGCTCGCAGCCGCAACATTAGCTGGCCGGCCGATTACCCGCTAGTCGTTTCGACCGGACACGTCAGAAAGATACTACGGGTCGAGCCGCTAGGCTCTTCCTAACTGAACGCGGTTTGGAAGGGATTGGCGTTACTCCCGCCTTTCTTGGATTTTTGTATTGCCGGCACGCACAAGGCGAATTGCGTTCAAACGCAATTCGCCATTGGCTGCCGTCCCCGCCTAGGCACCACAGGTGCCGTTGTTGCAGTTGGGCGTTGCCGGGGTTGCTGCGCAATTCGCGTTGGTTCGGCATTGTACGCATTGCCCATTCTGGACGTCGCACACGGGCGTTGCCGCCATCGCCGCGCAATCGGTATTGGCCGCGCATTGGACGCATTGAGCGTTAAAGCCGGCGCCTCCGCCATTGCGACGGCATACGGGAGTGGTTGGAGTGGCAGCGCAGTCCGTATTGGCAACGCAGCCAACGCAAACGTGGTTGTTCGGATTGCAGATGTGTAAATTGTTGGCGTTCGCGGCACAATCCGTATTCGTCGCGCATTCGACGCAAGCGCCCACCGAGTCGCATATGGGCCGCGCTGGAGTCGTTGCACAGTCCGTGTTTGCAGTGCAAATCGGGTTACAATGATGATCGGTACCGCAAGCGAATTTGCCGGTGCAGTCCGTATCAATCAAACACTGTACACAGTCGCCAGTTTGCGTGTCGCAGGCTGGCGTGGCAGCTCCACAGTCTTGCCTCGAGAGGCACGTTGAACATTGCATGCGATTCAAATCGCATTTCGTGCGAGTGCCGGTACATACTGTCGCTTCCGTAGCCGCGGTGCAGCCAACACAGGTGCCTGACGGTACGTCACAAGTGGGCGCATTACTTCCACCAGGACCACCGACACCGACACAATTGGCGTTCGTGGTACACGCAGCAGCGCAGACGTGATTCGCAGGTTCGCAGACCTCACCAGCGTTGCAATCTGAAGTGACTGCGCAGGGGGCGCATTGACCGAGCACGCAAATGGGGTTGCCATTGTTGCCAACACAATCAGCGTTGCCGACGCACTCGACGCAGCCTTGACTGTCGGTGCAACCAAACTGACAACGATTTCCCGCAAGGCTACAGGTGCCCCCCGTGCTCGCCGGTGAGTTACTACTACATGCGGCGGCAATCACGGCAGCAAAGCCGGACAATGCGAACAAGTAGATCAAGATACCAGGCTTACGACGCTGTTTCACTGGGGCCTCCTCGGGGTAGTATTTCACGGTATATCCAGTGTCATCCAGCGAATAATAGGCTCAATGGGGCCCCGAATGGCGGCGCAAATGCCTCTTTAGCTCGAAAAATATGGTTTGGTCGGACGTTTCTTTGACACGCTCGGGAGCGGGGGCTAGGCCGATGAAAGAATGGGCATCGCATCGAAGTACTTGCTGGTCCTGGTCGTCGGAAGTTGGATCTACGGTGGCTGCGCGCCTAAGCCCACAGTCAAACCGCCTCACGCCGCCAATTCGAAAGTACTCGTGCACAAGACGGACGGCTCGAAGGACCTTGACGTCAAGGACGAGAGTCCAATTGTGCAGCGCTCCGGCCAGAAGCAAAAGGTCAGGCTACCGGATGCAACAGCCAGCGTTGTTGGCCGACTTATGACACCGAAAGCAACCTACGTACTGCTCAGGGCAAGCCATGAGGGCACATTGGCCCCAACACGGCTCGAAAGCGTCATGGATGCTTCCGGCAACCTGCTGGTCGCGGCAGTCGCCGGCACGGGTGCCTCTACTCAGTCAATGTCCGCAAACGAGTATGAACTGATTATTCGCCTACCGAGCCCCGCAGCGAGCACTAACCTCGGCAAGGTGCGCTGGCTAGCCCGCAGAATTTCCGAACCACAGAGCTTAGCCAGCGGTTACGAACAGGAGTTAACATTGCCCGCCATCGATGCCGCACCGATTCAACGCGACCTCGATGCGCGCTTCGGTGAGGCAATGGCTACATGGTTCGACGAACACGGACAGGGAGATCCCTTCTCGAAGTTTGCAGCAGCACGCCTGATGCAAAAGCTAGTCAAGGGCACGCCCGAACAGAATTCTCGCCGCTGGCGCTGGAACAGCAATCGGACAGAGTTGCTAGATTTAATGGACTTTTACACGGGACGCTCGACTATTCGTGATTCGCTGCAGATTGAGCGCGGGCTGCAACTACCGAGAAAACCTTCCCCAAAGAACATCGATCCTGCAACAATCCGAACTGATGCCGTACAGGAACGCAACTACGAGCAATTGGTCGCAAAGGATTCGCTGCAAGGAACACCCGTTGTTTCACCATTATCGACGGTGGTTCCAGCCGATACCCTCGTAGTCGAATTTGCATCGCTCAAGGATGTCATTCAGTTACCGCGCCTTTTAGATCAAAAACTAGGACAAATCTTGCGGGTGGCCGAGGGAACCGGCGGACCCAATCACCTGATTGAACGTTACCGCAAACAATTGGCGATCGAACTGGATGGTTTTGCGGAAACCGTGGGACAATTCGCAGTAAAGAGCGTTGCCGTAGTTCTAGGCGATCCTTACCTGCGCGAAGGCACGGATTTGTCCATGATATTTCGAGCGGAAAACCAAGCACTCCTCGCCAGTGTCCTCGGAAACCACCTCGCTCGCGCCAAGGCTCGACATTCGGACCTCACAGGCACTCAAGAAAGAATCTTCGGTGAATTGGTTACGGTAACCGCTACGCCCGATTCCAGTACGAAACGTTACGAATATGCCAATGGCGAGTACCGAATGTTGTCCAATTCCAGGAGCGCCATTAGCCGCTTGATTCAGGTCAAACAAGGCAAATTGGCCAGACTCTCCGAGGACAAAGGGTACCTCGGAGCTCGCACTTTGACCCCATTTAGCCCTGAACGAGAACGGGCATTCGTCTTCTTCGGTGACGCATTTATCGCCAATGTCATCAGCGCTCGTTCGAGAATACTCGAGGCGCGACGAATGCGCGCCCAGTCCGAACTCGAAGCTGTCGATCACAGCGCGCTTCTCTTTGGCTGGCTCGAAGGGCGGCGCCCCTCCAGTTTGGCTGAGCTTCTCGAATCGGGCTGGCTCA
>PMCK01000153.1 GCA_003154095.1 Myxococcales bacterium
ATGAGGTGTTGGGTCTGCGCATCGATCAGTAGTCACGGCAGACAATCGGCTCGCCCTTCAGCGTATTGACCATCATCCGAAGTTCGTTTTGCTTTGACTCGAACTCTTGGCCGCGCCAATAGAATGTGACCCTCTTGTCACCCTTGTTTGCCTTCGACCAGGCCCGAGTCGCCGCACCCATCAGGCTGCTGATGTCGGCCTCGGTTCGGATCCCCCAAAGATGATACTTAGCTGGTATTGTCACGCATTTTTCCCGGATAAAGCCAACAAGTCTAGCACCCCGATGCGCGACGCGCAGACAATGGCGAGGACCGACCGCCAAGTGACGATCACGTGGTCGGGACGCGACTCGACGTGGTTCCAGCGTGCAACGTCTTCTGTAGTTAAGTTGGATTGCAATGCAACCTCGGGCGCACCACCCTAGAATGGGGGCGACGCGCATTGCTGAGACGGCCGAATCTTCGAGATATTTAGGCCCTACGGCTGCGAATCGGAGAGTTTTAATATCTTTGGCCAACGCACCTACCGTCCGCTTCTCAAAATGTCGCCTGCGCGGCACCTGTCGCATCGGATACCTGTGTAGCTAACGGTATCTAGGCGCACAACGTCAGGACGGCCGTAACGCGCGGCCGTCCTGTGATTAATGCCTGTGCGCCCAATAGTGCCAGAACACGAGGAACAGCAGTACTTGCGACGCGATTGGGATGAGCACGACTAAGGAAATGTGTCGAATGATGCGTCGGTAGCGTCGCCAGCGCGTGACCGGTTGAAGTCGATCTCGAAGATTCGACATAATGACTCGCTCGGGGTTATCGAGCGCAGCCTTTAGCATTGCTATGCTCGAGAAACGTTCAGTGGGCTTTCTACGTAAGGCTCGCAGAACTATTTCCTCGGTCTCCGCGGATATTTTCGGATTGAGCTCTCGCGGCGCCAATGGATCACCGAGCAGTCGATTGCTTGCTAGTTGAAACGGGTCATCTCCGGGAAACGGAGGCTGCCCGGTCAACATCTCGTAAAGCATGGCCCCAATTCCGTACATATCTGCGCTCTTGCGCCCCCGCTTTCGCTCGATTTGCTCCGGGGCCACGTAGTCCGGGGTCCCAATTTGGGGCGGTGCTCCCGACAGAGTAAACCTGTTCATTTGGGCGGCGTGGGCCGTGCCGAGATCGATCAGGCGAATGGTTCCATTGGGGCAGAGAATTACGTTAGCCGGTTTCAGATCGTAATGAACGTAGCCTCGATCGTGCATATATTCCAGAGCCTCGCAGATTTGACTAGCCACGCAGAGGGCCTCATTCTCCGGTAGTGGGCATTGTTGTCGCAGACGCTCGTCTAAGGTCAGACCTGCCACGTATTCAGTTACCAAGTACGAGCGCCGGGCACTTCCACTGTTAGCCAAGAACTTCAGAACTAAGGGATGATTAAGCCTCAGGCCTATCGATTCCTCCTGTTGAAACATGGACCAAGCCCCTAATCCACTGGCGAACATCGGAAGTGGTACCTTCACGGCCACCGCTTCTTTGCCGTTTTGTAAATCTTCAGCCTTATAGACGACCGACATTCCGCCCCGCCCGATCACCTCGGTGAGATGATAACGGTCGTCGAGCACTTGCCCGGTCTGCGTAGCGGTGTTCCTATGCATGATAACTTGGCTGTTTGTTATCGTAAACGGGCGCCCCCGCTTACCTCCTTTATGTTTTCTTGATACCCTAAGCCCAACAATTGATGGGAAATTGAGGCCGACTCCGGTACTCACCCACAGGCCGGGGGTACCGAGTGAACAGCCCCCGCGAACGCGGCTTACCCGCGACTGCATCCCACAATTCACGACCGATGCGGCCTTTTTGGGATGAGTCTTGCATCTTCTTGGGTTCCGCGGTTACCTGGCAATTTGTGGCCATACGACATGCCGAAGCCATCAAGGGCTACGCGGGTTGGAGTTGGTTGTCCTTCTGCCTGGGTCTATTGACATCGAGCATCGTTGGCTGTTCGAGCGGTTGCAGTCATGTAGGTTCGACCAAGGACACTCCGCCTTCATCCGAGTCGCAGCTGGTTGACGGCGGGTGCGCCCCGAGTGATAAAGACCCGACGAGCCGCTACATTACAATTGACGTCCATGGTAAGAAGCGTCACTTCTTCTTGGTCCCACCCATTGGTTCAGCAAAGGTCGTGGACTTGATCATTGGCTTTCACGGGCGTGGCCGAAGTGGCGAGCACGTGGCAGCGGTTTGGGAGCTTGGACAAAACAGTCTGCGGCCCTATGTTGGCATCTTTCCCGACGGCACCCGTCAGCCGTGGTTTCGTAGCTTGGTGGGTTGGGATACTCGTTCGGAAGCTAGCGTCGATCTGCAATTTTACGACGCCTTGGTGGATTGGGCTGCGGCGCAATATTGCATCGACCGAACACGTATCCATGTGTTAGGGCATAGCTGGGGTGGCGGCATGGCTAACCTCGTGGCGTGCGCCCGAAAAGGCCTGAGATCCTTGGTTTCAGTCGGTGGTGGCGGACCAACTTTTCCGTGCCAAGCGCCCGTGGCAGCCATGATCGTGCATGGAACCTCGGATCAAGATGAACCGATTTCGACCGGTCAACTCAATGTTACGACTTGGAGTTTCTACAATAGCTGTGGCAACGGGCAATCGCCGGCATCCGTCGACGGTTGTGTGCAATTCAGTGACTGCTTGAAAGACTACCCCTTGCTTTGGTGCGAACATCCTGGTGGGCACGGCTGGCCCGATATTTTACGGGGCGGTAGATTATTGAATTGGCTTCAGCGGCCCTAACGGCCGCATCGGTCGTCATGCGAAGCGTGACGGCCAGTGTAGTCGCTAGGAAAATTCCTCACGGTCCCCCGTGACGCCTGCTGCCCTAAAATAGGAACCCAATCGAAACCTCGAGATACGCGCGCACTTGAGTGAGCTTGTCGCTAGTATCGTCCAATTGTGTTCGCAAATTCTCGCGGTCGAATTCGGTAAAGGTACCGCTGCTCGTTACGGTTCCACTCTTTAGCTTATTGGTGTGAACTAGTGCGCCCAGAATGACCGCGATGCGAAACTCGGAATTACTGCGGTAGCCGTAGCCAACGCCAATGTTGGCGAGGCCCGGGCTACCTTTGCGTCGATAGTCGATCGAATCCGACAAATTGGACGGCTGGGTGCCGCGGCCGTTTGCCGACATCGAATAGTTGGTGATGCCAAAACCAGTGTCGACCACCACGGAATGCCGTTCCATCGGCCAGATCCTGGCGCGTGCCATACCCGTCGCAGTAGTGATACTGGCTTCGGCGTAGGCAACGTCCGTCGTTCCGTTAGCGGTCGCGGTATCGTAGCCAGCCCAGAGCATCAACTCGACCCAGCGGCTGGGTTGATACCCAATCCCTCCACCAAGCAGCGAATTGGGACCCGCCAACGAAAGCTCGATTCCAACCCGTGACTGTGCCCAACCTGGAGTGGCCGTGACCGGGGCTGCCTGCGATTCCGGGATCGGTGGGTTCATCATTTGAGCAAGAGCAACTCGCGAGGCCAACGCGGACCCCCCTAAAGCCACGAGCGACCAAAGCAGCGGAAATGTTCTCATGGTCAAGCAAGCCTTTCAGTAGGGCAGCGCCAGGGCGCGCCAAACGATCAATTTCTATTCCAAGCGGGGGGATTGTGTCAATCGCCTGCATAAGTTCTTAATATGGGCTCCGTAGATTGCCTAACTGAACCTTTGGCTCCCAATTGAACCGTTTCATGCGGCGAGCAGTGCCCTCTGGCCGAAGCGGTCGTTACACGCGGGTCAGCCACTGTATGAAATCAGGCTAGATTTAGGGAAACCGGGTGGCGCCCACACCGGACAGTTGACAGCTCACCGATCTTTGGTCGCAATTGGCTGCCCAGGAATACTGACCGTGACCTTCAATATCAAAACCCTCAACAAGATTTCGTCCAAAGGCCTCCAACTCTTTAGCAGCAGTTACTCGATATCCGACACTGTCGATAAACCCGATGCGATCTTGGTGCGATCGGCACAGGTCGATACGGACACCTTCGAGGGATTGCTCGCCGTGGCTCGCGCCGGAGCTGGGGTCAACAACATCACGATCGACAAGGCCAGCACCAAAGGCGTCTGCGTTTTCAACACACCTGGTGCCAATGCCAATGCAGTCGCCGAACTCGTCTTCATTGGCCTAGGCCTTGCCCTGCGCAACGTCGACAAGGCCCTTGCTTGGATCAATACCCTGCGCGACATGACCGACGCTAAAGAGATGGACGCGAAGGTCGAAAAGGGCAAATCCCAGTTTGCGGGCGCAGAATTCCGGGGTAAGATCCTGGGGGTTATTGGCCTCGGGCAGATTGGTGTGCTGACAGCGAACGCGGCGCATGGCCTTGGAATGCAAGTAATTGCGTACGATCCATTCCCAAGCCCATCCAACATGCACCGTCTCCACAATAGTGTGAAGGTGACCTCGGAACTCTCCGAAGTGATTGGTGCCGCCGACTTCCTCACCGTTCACGTTCCACTCACCGACAAGACTCGGGGACTGCTCAACACGAAAAGTCTGGTGAGCTTCAATGGAACGGTAATCCTGAATTTCTCGCGTGGACCGGTGGTAGACAACGCGTCCGTGGCCGAGCTGCTAAAGCAGGGCAAACTCAAGGCGTACGTTAACGACTTCCCGAACCCAGCAATTCTCAATCTTCCCGGTGTGATTTGTTTGCCACATTTGGGAGCCAGCACCGAAGAAGCCGAAGAGACCTGCGCCACCATGGCGGTCGATCAGGTTAAAGACTACCTCGAGTACGGCATCGTCAAGAACTCGGTGAACTTGCCGGCAGTCGATGGGCGTCCCGCAGAAAATGTCAAGGTTCGACTTTGCATTATCAATCAGGATGTCCCTAACATGATTGCCGAGATTTCTCGAGTCATCGGTGGGGCCGGGCTAAACATCGTGTCGTTCAAGAACGAGTCGAATGGTAAGTTCGGTTATAATTTGATCGACCTCGATGTGAACGTACCCGACAGTCTTGTTGCCGAATTGGCGAAACTCGACAAGGTCGTCAAGGTTCGCCGACTGACGCTATGATCAAAGTGTGACGTGCCGGATATGCCTTGCACGGTGGGCACAATAATCGCTCGGGGTCTCCCGTTGCAACGGACGGGCGACCTCGCGATCCGCAGGGCAACACGATGAGCTCGGAATTGCCGGCGGTCGCGGTTGCGAGCGGGACGCAAATCCTTGTGCGTGACGCGGGCTCGATGACCCAAAACCCTCCGTTGCCGCAATCGAGCCCGACAACTGAGCGTCGCTGCTTCGCCCGCAGGTAAAAGCGATAATGCTAAACCAATATCCTCTAATCGTAATCGATGGGGAATCTAGGCTACGGGCAGGGATCTGTCGTAAATGCCACTCCGGCGGCACACTCGACTTCCCGACCGTTGCCGTAGTGTGCCGCATAGAAATCGCCAAAAGTGCTGGCGTTGAAACAACTGGCGCGTAACGTATAGCCCTAGGAGCTTGCGGCCCAGGGCAACTGGCAAGTATCTTGTCATCCTATCATTGGCCTATCTATCGAAAAGCTTGCGTGCCGCAACGGCAAAATCAAATCCGGCAATGATCCTGCCAGCCTCGGTGTGGACCGCGATCATATTCGAATCAATGCGTGGGTTGGTTCTACCTGCTCGAGTGAGCCGCGGCCGCGCAATATTGCGGATGTATTCCATCCTGGCGCGCGAATCCCCAAAGCGATCCCCAAGAAATGAGACGCCCAGCAAGGACCAATAAATGGCCGGAAAATGCAGGCAGGAGAGCGTGATTGTTTCTGAATGGGATTTGTCGGGACGCCACGCCAAGCAGGGGTCCAACCAGATAGATCGGCCTCCGCCCTTGTGCTAAACCGGCTCGGCCCCTTGGGCTCGTACTCATGTCAATTACAACGGAAGACATCGCCCAATGCGTTCAGGTTCTCGAGGAGTTGGTCGAGGATCGCGGCGCACTTGCTGATGTGGATACGGGAACCCGAATCCGTCTGCTGACGGCAGCGGGTCGAGTTTCGCGTCCGGAGCGCACCGATCAGCGTCGGTTGTCGCGTGAAGTCATCAAGAAGAAGAAGCTGGCTCTTCGAGCCAAAGACGAACTGCAGCTCGAGCGCACGGGTATTCGCCAAAAGCGACAAAAGGTGGAGCTCACCGAGCCGGAGCCACTCGCCCTTTCGGCATCGGGGGGTGGACTATTCGATGCGCTGAACTCTGGCTATTTGGGCATTGAAGATGCCCAACCACTTCACACGCCACGCGCCTGCTATATATGTAAATCTCTTACGGCGCGCGTGCATTTCTTCTACGATCAAATGTGCGAGTCTTGTGGGGACTTCAACTACAACAAACGTTCGCCTATGGCCAACATGGTTGGGCGCGTCGCGCTCGTCAGCGGCGGCCGCGTCAAGATCGGTTATCAGGCGGTTTTGATGTTATTGCGAGCGGGCGCACGTGTGATTGTGGCAACGAGGTTTCCGCGCGATGCGGTGTTGCGCTATGCGCGTGAGATTGATTTCGACGCATTTAGCGATCGCTTGACCATCTATGGTCTCGATTTGCGACATACACCGAGTGTCGAGGAGTTTGCGCGCCACTTGTGTCAAACCGAGCAGCGTCTCGACTTCGTCGTGCACAATGCCTGCCAGACGGTGCGCAGGCCCACAGGCTTTTACCGTCATTTGGTCGAAGCCGAGCTCAGTAGTCCAAACGATTTACCCGCAGGGGCACGTTCGCTTCTCGAGCCGTACGAGGCAATGCGAAGAGGTGCAGCTCGCCAGCTTAGCGGGAGCGGCAATGGTACTCCGGCAGAATTTGCCGTGGGTCTGCATGCCGCGCCCGCTCTATCACAGGTAGCGCTGACGCCGGACGACCTGGAACCGCGGCAGTTGCTTTTTCCTTCCGGAAGGCTGGACGCGGATTTGCAACAAGTCGATCTGCGTCGCGTAAATAGTTGGCGTCTAGCGCTGCACGAAGTAGGGACGGTTGAACTGCTAGAGGTTCAATTGGTCAATGCGATTGCACCCTTCGTGCTGAACGCCAAGCTCAAGCCACTGATGCTACGCGAGCGCACGTTCGACAAGCACATCGTCAATGTGTCGGCGATGGAGGGTCAATTTTATCGTACATACAAGACGGACAAACATCCACACACCAATATGGCAAAGGCTGCGCTTAACATGATGACGCGTACGAGCGCCGCAGATTACGCCAAAGACGGCATATTCATGAATAGCGTCGATACGGGTTGGGTTACGGATGAAGATCCAGCGCACATTGCGCAGCGCAAGACGGCAGAAAATGGCTTTCATCCTCCGCTCGACGTCGTCGATGGTGCGGCGCGCATCGTTGATCCGATATTCGACGGACTAAACACAGGGCGTCACGTGTGGGGACAGTTCCTGAAGGACTATCGTTCGACGGCCTGGTGATTGCCGACACCGGGAGGGAGTGTGGGTGCCAAGTCAGGCGCTGGCGCAATTATGATCGACGACCGAACGTCAACATCTGTTCTACGTAGTTTTCGATCACAGTGCGATGAACTTGATCTAATTCGGTGAATTCAACGCCGAATCGACCGCTTTCTCCCGCCACGGTCAAGTGACGAATCGCACCTTTGGCCAAGAAAGGCTTCTTGCCCGGCAGAGTCATGATCAGCTGAACCTGTTCACTCATTTCTGGCTGTGAAAAGCCATGCGCTACGTAGATGCAAACCCCGCCCACGCTTATGTCCAGGGCTGTTACCACTTCCAGAAATGTACCGCCCATCACTTGCACCTCGACTGGTTCGTGGGTCATCGGAATGACTCGAGGATGCCTGCGTTGTTCTTTGCCACTCTGTGCTGCGATTGGCCTCATGGGTCCGGCTTGCTGCCTGCGCTTTGGGTCAGATAATTCAGTCTGAACCAAATCTCACGGGCGCGCAGCGGAATATCGAGGCGAGTTGAACGACGGGAGTGAGGACGCTTTGACGCAGGCGTGCGCGGGCGTTCACCGGTCACCTATTGGGCGAGAAATACCGACAGCGGCCCCAATCTCGAGAGATATTCCGGCAATCACTCAGGGCAGGTGAATTCGCGGATTCGCTGAGTTATTGTGACAGCTGTTGCAATCGCCACTGGATATCGTAGTTGGCATAGTCTGTGTATTCGGACACTTGCTGATGGTGACCGTGGCGGGAAAAGAGATGGCGGAAGTCGAGTAGAAGTCACCGTTGCTGCCGGATACCATTGTGATCTTGGCGCCATTGCTGCCTGTCACTGTTACTGTTGCTCCGGATACGGCCGTACCGCCCGTCGCCGTGCCGTATATAGTTCCGGCTAAAGTCATTGCGATACCGGACGCCGGGTTCGAGCCGCTGTGACAGCTCAAGCAGGCCTGACCATGGTTCATGGCGGCAGGGCCACCCGAGGCCGTTGCAACGCAGGTAGTCGAGGCGCCGCCGGTTGCCGCAGCGCCGCCGGTCGCTTTGACGCCACCGGTTGCGGCAGCGCCGCCCGTTGCGCCTGCGCCGCCCGTTGCGCCTGCGCCACCGGTCGCCTTGATGCCACCGGTTGCAGAAGCGCCACTCGTAGCTCTACCGCCCGTTGCGGTCGCCCCCCCGACTAATTTAGCCCCTCCCGTTCCGAGGTAGCCTCCAACACCCACGTAGCCACCTGTTGCATTGACGCCACCGGTGCTCACGCCGCCGCCGAGTCCCGCGGAGCCGCCGGTCCCGCTACCGCAATCACAAGATCCCCATCCCATACCCGTTGAGTCACACGCTTGCGTCCCACTGCATTGACCCGCTACGAAGCACGACCGAGTTACGCCCGGCGAACACAATTGCCCAGCAGCGCCACCGGTACTTGATGCACCTGTACCACCCGTAGCTTCGTTCGCGACGGATGTTGCTCCGCCGGTAGCAGCGCCGCCGGCCATTGTCGCATCACCTCCTGTCGAGCTCCCTCCTACGGATGGTAAGCCACCGCCGGCAATTGTACCTCCAACCCCATCGCTCGGGCCGGTGCTAATGATTTCAGGTCCCCCACACCCCACAATTATCAAACCCAAACCGCAAAAGGTGTTCGACAGTCTGGTTAACAATTTCCGTGAGCTCGACTTTCCCATTTGACCAACACTCCTGATGGTTAGCTTCAGTTCCCCCTTCCTGTGCAAACCTGAGCGCAACCACTAAATTGGATCCAAATATTCTAATAAGTCTCCAGAGCTACGCGTGTCCATGTTCGGCAGTTCCATAGGGGACTGCGACCACGTTCGAACCTAAGACTTGGGGGATTCGAGCCCCGCAACAAGGGACCCCTGTCGATCACACTGCAGCAACGCCGCGCTTTTACCGCGGGGCGTTGCTGGTAACCGTGGAGATTGTTACCGGGTGCCGCCCACTTGCCAATCACGCGTAGCCGCAACCCGCATCAGTGTGCACCGTTGCCTAACTGCAACCATCGTCCTCTTAGTTTACGATCGGGGGTGGGCC
>PMCK01000184.1 GCA_003154095.1 Myxococcales bacterium
AGCGCCTCATTGTCGAACACCAGGGGCAGGCGTAAAACGACCGGTTTGCCATTCCCGCGGGTGAGCCAGACTTGTCTAAGTGGGCTGGTTGGATCGCGCGCCTGGCGCAGGAGCGCGCTCAACTCACGCTTGTCGATTTGCACGCCAAGGCGACCGAGGCCCACCGGACTCACCGAACCATCGGGTTGCACCAACTCCAATTCCTGCGCAACGAAGCGCCTTACTCGGTCGAGGGCTACCCGCTGTACCTGGTCATTTAACGGGAGCGCCTGGCCGAGAAGCATGACCTCGGGTTTGGGACCTTCCGGATCTCCTGGGCCCGGCAAGCGCGGCGAAAGCACCGCTGCGACAACCGCACCGCAAAGTACTGCGATACCCACCGCTTGAGTGCCGCGGTGTCGTGGCCAACTGTTCCACCAAGACCGAGTCATATTGGTTGCCGCTGCTGGTTGCTGGTTGCTGGTTGCTGGTTGTTGGTCGCAGGAGTTGCTGAATTTTCGAGGTGATCGAACGTGCTGTACACGGCCTTCGAACAGTTGACCAGGCACCTAGTTGCTTCCCGGCTTCTTGGAACGAAGCTAAATTGGCGAAAATACCAGCAACCGGCAACCAGCGTCTTGCTGGCTTCTCGGATTGTGTCCAAATCAACGAAAATACCAGTAACCAGCCAGATCCGGCCGATAACCCATTCAACCCACAGCCAATGACCGATACACCGCAGCAGCCGCCCGCTGAACCAGCCTCTGAATCTGCGCCTGCCGAGGTTTTGGAGAAGCTCGAAGCGCTGCCGTCAAAGCCCGGCTGCTACTTATTTCGGGACCGGCAAGGCGCGGTCATCTACGTCGGCAAGGCCAAGAGCTTGCGCTCGCGAGTGCGTAGTTATTTTGCGGCGAGCCAAAACGACGAGCGCGCCTACATGCCTTGGCTGCTCAAAAATATCGGAGATCTGTCGACAATCGTTACGGCCACCGAAAAGGAAGCCGCCATCCTCGAAGACAGTCTCATCAAGGAACACCGTCCGAAGTACAACGTCAAACTCCGCGACGACAAGAGCTACCTGTCTTTGCGTCTTGCCTCGACGCATCAATGGCCCAGGCTCGAGCTCGTGCGACGGCCCTCGGTAGACGGCGCGCGCTACTTTGGCCCTTACCCCAGCGCAACAGCGGCACGCCGCACGTTGCACCTGGTGGAAAAGCACTTTCGCTTGCGCACTTGCAGCGACCGCGAACTCATTTCGCGAAAGCGCCCCTGCATTCAACACCAGATTGGGCGTTGCCCGGCGCCCTGCGTGTTCGCAGTCGACCCAGAAATCTACGCCGCCGAGGTTCGGTCCGTGTCGCTTTTTTTGGATGGTCGTCACGACGCGCTTACGGAGAATTTGAGTGACCGGATGCGCTCGGCCAGCGTCGCGATGGACTTCGAGCTGGCGGCGGTACTACGTGATCAACTCAAGGCAATCAATGCCCTGCGCGAGTCACAGCGAGTTGTAGCTGTCAGTGACGCCGACCAAGACGTCGTCGGGCTCTATCGGCAGCAAGATCGCATCGAACTTGTCGTAATGCTCGTGCGCTCGGGGCGCGTCGTCGACGTTTCCGCCTTTTCCTTATTGCGGGTTGACGTACAGGACGACGAAATAGTGGCTGCATTTCTGCGCGAACGCTACGCTTCCAGTGGCCCGGTTCAGGTGAACCTGCCCGATGAAATCCTCGTGCCGGTCTTGCCGGAAGGCGCGGAAGGAATCAGCGAATGGTTCAGCGAACTGCAACAAGAAGCCGGCCAGCGCAAGCGTTGTCGAATCGTATTGCCTGTGCGTGGCGCAAAACGACAGCTTCTAGAGCTGGCTCAGGAAAATGCCAAGCACGCCTTCGAGGAAAAGAAGCGGGCCGCCGAAGACGTTCAGGTCCGTTTGGCGCGGTTGCAAAGAAAGCTCCGCTTGCAGGTCTTACCGCGGCGGATTGAATGCGTCGATATATCCCACCTCGGCGGCAATGACACCGTAGGCGCCGTCGTGGCGCTACGCGACGGAGTCCCCGATAAATCGCGCTACCGGACGTACCATGTGCACACGGTTTCGGGCGGCGATGACTACGGCGCAATCTTGGAGGTATTGCGCAGGCGCTTTCGCCGNNCAGTTGCAGAATCAGTTGCAGTTGCTGATGCAGAAGCAGTTGCCGAAGCGGAAGCAGATACGGTTGCCGAAGCAGATGCAGTTGCCGAATCAGATGCAGTCGCCGAATCAGATGCAGTCGCCGAATCAGATGCAGTCGCCGAATCAGACCCTGATACCGTCGAAAATGCCTGGCTGTTGCCCGACCTATTCGTCATCGACGGCGGGCGCGGTCAACTCGCGATTGCCCTTACCGCAGCGGGTGACTTGGGCATCGATAACCTTGCGATAGTGGGCCTGGCCAAGGAAAAGGAGAATGTACAGGGCGAAAAGCTAGTAGATCGCGTCTATCTTCCCGGACAAAAGAATGCAATTGCGCTGCGTTCCGGCAGCCCGGAACTCTATTTTCTCGCGCGCGCCCGCGATGAAGCGCATCGCTTTTCCAACCGAGGGCGAAGCAGGCTGGGTAAAGCTCGAAGGCTTGCGTCCCTACTCGATCCGATTGCGGGAGTGGGTCCAAAAACAAAGAAAGCGCTGTTCGCGACGTTCGATTCGCTCGAAAAGATGCAAGCTGCCTCGGATGAAGACTTGCTGCAAGTGCCGGGAGTCACCGCCACCGTGCTAGCGGGACTACGTCAATTGTTCGCGGAACTCGAAGGCGAGTCATTGGAAGAAGAGGCTTCAGGCGACGCGGAACTCCCCAATGACGAAGAAGCCAATTCCAACCAACT
>PMCK01000003.1 GCA_003154095.1 Myxococcales bacterium
TATCTCACTGCTGCCAACATCGATGGCGATCCGCGACCCGCTCGGGCGTGCATGCGAGGCCGAAAGGTCCACGGTCGAATCGGTGAGCGGCTCTCGCGGCACCTCGCCGAACGCGGTATGTCTCCACAGAACGCGAGGCCAGTCACTCAGTGCCAATCAATCACAGAATGACGATCAGATGGAAATGCAACCTCCAACGCTCAAAAATCAACCTCGTCGAGTTCGCAGAATGAGCGGCGAATTCGGTGGTCTTGTGGGATCTCTAAGTGATCCAAATCCATCACCTTGCCAACCAACGCCGCAATCCCCGCCGCAGTTCACCGTCGCTCAGTCAGCCGCTACCCCGCTGCCAAATTGGGGCAGCGCTGGAAGCAACCGCGTTTTCACAATCGGCGGTCGGCTCCAATGCATCCAGCCCGATCCACAATTCAAGTTGATCAATTCACCGCGGAATCGCTTCAAAGCGTCGTTCCGACGGTTCGTCTTGTCCTTCGAGCGGTCTCGACGCGGATCACGCTACCCGACGGTACGGGCACCCGCAGTGCCAACTTCCAATCTCGAAACCGTACTGGCGGACACTTCGCACAGAGCGGATGCTTCGAGGACGACTCAGGATCTGGATCGGTGCGAGACAGGTCAATGACTGCAGTGTCATCGACGATTCGTAGAGCAAGTACATGCGCCGGTCCCTGCGGCGAGTGGGCACATGCTACCGCTGCCTGCGTGCCGGAGGGCAATTGGCGGCGAAGCTGCGCCAATTGAACAGCGTCAAGCTCGTTGCAGGTTTTGAACTCGTTACAGATCCCGAATGCCGGTCGCACTGCTTCATTTGGGGCGCAGGGAAACAGCTTCAGCGTCCTCGGTTCTTCGGCGCCAATCGTCACATCGAGCGTTGGCTCGGTATCGGGGCCGAAAGTTGGCGGCGGTTGAGGACCGCTGATCGTTGTCATCGTGTCGAAAAGGTGAAACCGAACTACTACGGTGGACGCAGTAACATCCGCCGCAGACAGGTTTGGAACAGCGGCATTTGCGGACGAGGGTACTTGGTCATCGCCCCTTCCCGCACTCGGTGGCATGCTGAGTGATTCCGACAACACGGTGGCTGATGGCGGCGGTTGTTGGTCTCTCTCGAGCGTTGGGGCATTGCGGCACGCCAGAAGGCAGCCGGCCAAGACCAACGACGCACCTCCCACGTGAACCCGTAGGGGGGCTGACTTGCTTGTCTTCGGGCACCACGACGCCATCCCCTCGACGGTACTACACACGGGAACCAAACGTCGCCATTCTTTTGGTCAAAGGGGATCAAAATCTTGGCGCGGCTTAGCGCGAACGCGTCTATTGCCGACCGTATCCGTCGTCTCGTGTATCGATCGGGATAGCGTCGGTCACCGAATACACATGTCTCGTCCCTGGTGCATCAACCTGCATTCAAACGCCTGAAATTAGTCGCAATTCGTAAACCGCAGATCCTGAGTTCACTTCTCGGAGTTGGCTCCACTGGGTCCAGGTGATCCAAACCGCATCACTTTGCCAAACGATGCTTCAATCACCGCCGAAGTTCGCAAGACTCACCCAGCCGCTACCCGGCTGCAAATGGGAGCCCTTTGTTATCGCCATCGCTGCAATTACAACGCTCATTTGGCAACGGATGCGTTTGAAGACGAGCCTTGCGGCAGCTGGATTTAACTGCAGCCTTGGGACGCTCGACGCATATCTGCTTAGCTGAGTCGCATTGCAGTCCCAGTTCCACATCGCAATAGTCGTTGGTGAGATTGCACGAAGAGCCCGCTGCCAATGGCGCCGTGCACACTCCATCAACGCAATTCAGATTGCCAGTGCAGGCCAAGCTGGCGCAGAATTCACCCAATTTCGCCAATGCGGGGCAAGTGCCCGGGCTGACACAGTCAAGGCCATCCTGACATTGCCCGCTTTTTGAACTCTGGCCCCCCGCNNTGGAAATATTCGACGGTGCAATGGCCACTCTCGCATTGTGAGCCGTCCCCGCAAGCTGTGCCGTTCGCGAATGAACCCGTAATCTGTCACGCCGTGGGTCGGAACCCACCGTTGCGACGTTCGCTACTCATCCCGATAGCCTGGATCGCCGGTCGTTGCGTCATGCAGGAGGCTGGGCCGCACCAGCAGGTCCCGACACGCCTCTACTGGAAACACCCAGCGACCTACCCGACACTCAAGACGGCTGTCTTGGCCCAACGCCTCAACGCTGGAGAAGACACCCCAGCTTGAATCCTCCACGGTGGCGACCTCGCCCGACAGCAACCGGATGACGCTCCCGCCCTCAGTTTTTCCCGCTTGAACTTCCGGCGAGCTGCCGCGAAGGTACAGCGCCTGCGAGTCTTCGACCGGTGTGACTTCGACGCGTTCTTCAGCGTGAAGGGTCGAGCCGATCCACGCTTGCCAGCTGATAGCGTGACCCTCGACGCGGCAACCCGCAGTTACGCTCGGAAACGATTCCCAAATGTTCAAGCAGCTTGCGGAACCACAGGAGTGCGCGGTGGGACAGTAGTCGATGCTCGCCTCGGCTTCAGGCTCAGCTGAGGACTTACGCCACATTATCGGGAATCGAGCATCGCCGAACGCCGCGAGCGATGTTTGCGGCGATGCTGGGAGCGGCTGCGCGCCGTGCGCGAGGTCCCAGGCGCGTTCTGAAAGGTCCCCCCCGAACGCGTAAAGCTTGTTGCCCGCGCGGTCGAACGTAAGTGCGGCGATCGCTCGCCCCGATACAAGCTTGAGAACCGGCGTGACGGGCTGTTCGGTGTTGGGGTCGAGCACGCGCACGTTCCCAGCGTCCGAACCATACACAAGTCGTTTGCCGTCGAAGCTCCAGGCAAGAGCCCGAATCGCAATCGCACTCGTCTCGAGCGTGGTTTTTCGCAAAGCGCGTGCCGTATCCCAGAGCTGCACACCACCTCGTGC
>PMCK01000292.1 GCA_003154095.1 Myxococcales bacterium
GAAGGCCGAGCAGACGCCGAAAGCCGCGGCCGAAAGCCGACACAGTCAGCACAGCCAGCCGAGTACCCGCTCTCTCACTCGGTGATGGCAAATTCGGTCAGCCTTGATGGATCGTCGGAGAGGTTGCGTACGACGCGTTGGAGTGTTCTAACGAGGCTTGCCCTGTCGGGCTCGGAGACACCGTCGAGAGCCTCGTCGACGACTTCGGGCATCGCGTCTTTGGCCTTGACGAGCGCAGTGTTGGCGCGCGACGTGAGCATCACGAGCTGGGCTCGCGAATCCTTGGGATCCGGTTTTCGCGTGATCATGCGGTCGCGCTCCATTCGTTTGAGCAACGCTGCCATCGTGGGTTGCTCGACATGAATGAACCGGAGCAGGTCCTTCTGCTGTAATGGCCCATGCTCTTGAAGAGTGAGCGCTACGTGCAGGTAAGCCATCGAAAAGGCGAGCGGGCGGAGTCGTTCCTCGAAGCGGCGCATGAGGAGCCGCGATGCGTGGTTGATCCAGAAAGTTGGAACCGACGTCGGGTCCCATGACACTTGACCCTTTTTCATAGTAAGCTATATAGCAGACTATGGAAACTCTCGCAAAGCCAAAAGGCCCTCCTACCGCTAGCGCTGATTTTGATCGCGCGTACCGAGCTCCATTCACGTTCTGGGGAGACGTCCGGATACCCCCTGAGGTGGTTGACTTAGCGCGAGACAAGCCTGCTCGGCGCATCCTCGAGCTCGGCTGCGGTGTGGGTCGGTTCTCTCGCCACCTCGCGCGTGCCGGACATCAGGTCGTGGGTATTGACTTCTCGCCAGCGGCCATCGAGAAAGCGCGCGCTCGCGTTGCTGGTGACGCGCAGCGCCCCGAGTTCGTCGTGAGTGATGTGACAGACCTGCGCAATGTCGAGGAGCCCTTCGACTTGTCGTTCGACGTTGGCTGCTACCACTGCCTGAACCCCGATCAGCAGGCCCGGTATGCAGCGGAAGTGTACCGGTTGCTGAGACCGGGAGGGACGCACCTCATCTGGGTGCTCGACGATGCACCAAGCGGTCTTCCGCTTGCGGCGTCGGACATCCAGAGGGTGTTCGCCCCTCGCTTCGTGTTGCGTCGCGAGGCCTTCAGTCGGCGCCGCTTGGTGCGCTCGTACTGGTACTGGCTCGAACGACAAACCCAGTCATAGCGGTCCCCCGCAGATGGCTCGCCAGGGCCTTCTAACTCGAGGCTGCCACGAGCGCATTGATGTCAACCGTCTCGAGTATGCGCTTGGGTGCGCCGCGCTTGGCGACTTCTAGCATCGCGCGCCCAACGATTTCCGTCGTGGACACCTGCTTTGGAAATAGGAGATTGAACAGCGGGAATAGAAACCCCAATGCCGAGTACAGGACTCGATAGAGTGCTGTTCGAGAGGTGATGCCGTGCAGCGGTTGAATCATGGCCGGGCGAAACATGTAGGCGGCCTTGAAGGGCAACCTTAGCAACGCGTTCTCTGTTTTGCCTTTGACCCGCGCCCACATGACTTTGCCCTGCTCAGTGCTGTCCGTGCCGGTCCCCGTCACATACACAAATGTCATTTCCGGATTGAGCTTTGCCAAAACCTCTGCCGCCGCGATCGTGAAATCGTACGTAACGTGATGGTAGTCAGCCTCACTCATGCCCGCTGAAGAAACCCCCAAACAGAAGAAGCACGCAGAATAGCCCGCGAGCAGCTGCTCGATTCCAGAATAGTTCGCGAAGTCTGCGTGCACGACTTCGGCCAGCTTTTCGTGCGTTTGACCAGTCGCCTTGCGAACAATCGAGAGCACCCTTTCGACCTCGTGATCGAGCAGGCACTCGCGTAAAACCCCCTGACCCACCATGCCGGATGCTCCAAATAGAATAACGTTCATGCTTTTGCCTATCTTCGCTCGGGTGGGATGTTCTTGATGTTCCCTGCGAATTCTTTGTGGGCCGCAACGTCCACCGGCCGATGCTTGACCTTCGCACTGGCGGGATATTTGCCCAAGTAGTTGTCGCCCTTGAGATTCTTCGCTGGTCTTATTGGACGTGACGAGAAGCCACCCCCCGCAGTTGCGGCATACATTTTCCAATATCGACCCGACGCAGTCCTTACAGAACGTGCACTCGAAGGTGCAGATCATGGCTTCCGTAGACTCGGGTGGCAGTGCCTTGTTGCAGTGCTCGCAGGTGGGTCGAAGTTCAAGCATGACGTGGCTCCTTTCCAATCTAGACGCGGCCCATTCATGCATTCGACACCGCCCGATCGCAAGGTTCGGGGACTGCTCACCGGAGGGGTGACCCCTTGCCGCTAGGTTTCACAGCGTGACGTATTAACCAGAAAATCCACCCCCATCGAGAAAGGCTTGTTCCTCGGGCGTGGTCTTGCGTCCAAGGGCTTTATTGCGATGGGGAAAGCGGCCAAATCTACGAATGATTTCGTAATGTTGTGCGGCATATTCAGTGTTCCCCAGGCGCCCCTGCAGCATGACGGAGCGCTCCTGATCAACGAGGCTTTCTGAATGCATGAATGGCATGTAGAGAAACATGCAAAGTTCCGCAGCCACCTGTTCATCGAAGCCCCGGGCAACCGCAGTGTACGCGTGCGATCGCGCCAACGGATCGGTCGCATACATGTGTGCAGTGTCACGAAAGGCGTTTCGCGGAAATTGATCGAGTAAGATTATGAGGGCAAGTGTGCCGCTCGCGGACTGGCTCCAGACGTTGAGTCTGTTTGCTGCAGCCGCGAGGTGATGCTCAAGAAAGCGCGTACGAAAATCGAGATCGAATTGCGCGTCCTTGGTAAACCAACGCTTGCGCCCGGCATCGCTCCAATACTGCAGCACGGATGCTAGCTCGAGATATCCGTTGTTGTCGTCGGGCTGTTCCGAAACGAGCGTACGTATCGTCATGGGTATCCCTTGTCAATTTTGGTGTGCCGCCACCCTAGTCTATGAGTAGTTCACTCAACGCTACGCTTGAATATCCACGCTTTGCAATAACGTCAAGGATCGCCTCGATTGCAACGACCCCCGCCGGCGTAAAGTCGCTGCGCTCGGCGGCGTCGTGCAGCATTATGATGGCGCCATCGTGCAATTTTCGCTGAACGCAGGCCACGACCCGCTTCGGGTCGCTGCGACGCAGGCCATCCAGGCAGCGAATGCTCCAGGCTACTAGTTCCACCTCGGCTTTACGCACAGCCACGGCAGTCCGCGGACTCACGTGCCCAATCGGAGGGCGGTACCAAAAGACGTGCTGACCGACTAGGCGCAGCAGCAGTGACTGCGCCTTTGAAATGTCCGCCGCGATTCGAGCCGGCGCGTGCCACGCGGTCATGCGATCATGCGCATAGCCGTGAATACCGAGTTCGTGACCCGCATCGACGATGGCCCTTACGAGCTCGGGATGCTGTTCCGCTTTTCGTCCAATCAAAAAGAAGGTTGCCCGGTAGCCACGCTTGCCGAGCGCATCTAGAATCAATTGTGTTGAAACCGGATCGGGACCGTCGTCGAACGTTAGTGCGACTAGTGATCGCCCACTTGGGCCGCGGGCGATTACGTCCGCAAACATTTCGCTTCGCGGATAAATGATTCCGAGGCCGCAAATCGTCAGGTACCCAAATGAAACGGCCAGCGCGATCCACAAGGGTGGCGGCCCGAGGGCAACACTGCGCAGCGCCAAGGTCAGCGCACCGACGGTTGTAACCCAGAGTAAGACGCGAGCGGCGGGCATTGAGTGCGACGGCCGGACCGATACGACCCAGCGCCGCGTCCAACCTAGCAGATCATCGAGTCGCTCCGCGATTTTCTAGTACCTCGACTCAAAAGAATCGAGGTACTAGTGCTTGGCTGCCGGCGCAAACCTTCATTCTCAATCGCCCCACGTGCTGTTCAATACCCTAGCCTACGCGCGCTTTTTCGTCCTCGTATTCGTGGCTATTTGGTTGCTGGTTGAACGGCGCAATGCTTTGCTGATTCCAGGGTTGGCGGTCGCGGCCTTCGTCACGTTTGCCGCGCCTTCTTGGCTGGGCATCGCGCTCGGTGTTGCCTGTTTGGGCCTCTGTTGGTTGTGGTTACGTCGCTTGCCCATTGAAGGCAGACCGCCCCCGCTGGCTACGGCCGCGGTCATACTCCTCTGTTTCGCCGCTTTGCATTTCTTGGCGTGGCGCCGCTTCCAAAGCGACCCGCTGAGCCTCGCGCTCTTGGCCATTAACGTGCCGCAGCCGCATTCGCCCGTGGCTCATGCCGTACTGCTCGTCACGATACTCCTCGGGCTCACGGCGCTACTACGCGCCAAGCGTCTGCGCTTGATATTCATCGTCGCGGCCAGTTACGTATTTTACGCGCACTGGGATTGGCATTTCTTGCCGCTGATTTGGGGCTCTTCCACCATCGATTGGTGGTTGGGGCACAAAATCGGAAACACTGAAGAACCGCGCGCGCGTCGCGCCTGGTTGATGGCCACCGTCGTCGTAAACTTGGGCGCTTTGGGTCTATTCAAGTATTGGAATTTTGGTATCGACTCCGCGCGCACGGCACTTGCCGTATTGAACGTGCACGTGCCGGATGCCACGCTTCGATTGGCGTTACCGGTTGGCATCAGCTTCTTCACCTTCGAGTCGATGAGCTACGTCATCGATGTGTATCGACGACAAATTCGCCCCCATCGAAGTTACCTCGAATACCTCGGATTCGTGGCCTTTTTCCCGCATTTGGTGGCGGGTCCCATTATTCGTCCCCGTGATCTACTCCCGCAATTGGCTGCACCCCCGCGCTTCGACCCTAAAATGGGAAGTGACGGCCTGTATTTGATCGCAACTGGATTGCTAAAAAAGGTGGCGATCGGCGATACGCTCGCCACCCAACTCATTGACCGAATCTTCGACGCGCCACTTCAATATTCAGGCCTGGAATGTTACCTGGCTGTCGTCGGCTACGCGATTCAGATCTACTGCGACTTTTCGGGCTACACGGATATCGCTATTGGCTCTGCACAACTGCTGGGTATCCGCTTTCCCGTCAATTTCAATGCTCCCTACAAAGCCCGGAACCTATCGGATTTTTGGCACCGGTGGCACATTTCGCTTTCCAGCTGGCTGCGCGATTACCTCTACATTCCACTCGGGGGTAACCGAAAAGGGCCCGGTCGCACTTACGTCAATCTACTTCTTACGATGCTTCTCGGTGGCCTCTGGCACGGTGCCAACTGGACATTCGTTGTCTGGGGCGCAATCCACGGCACGGGTCTGGCCGTAACGCGTTGGTTCGAGCGACGCCGAGGCGAAGCGGCCTCAGCCGCGCCAGGTGGCCGCCTGCGACACGTCGTGAGCGTATTGGTTACGTTTCACATCGTCTGTGTAGCCTGGGTGTTCTTCCGAGCCAGTGACTTTCACGGCGCGCGGCTCATGTTTCAACGTATGGCAACTCTGTCCACCTATCATCCGAATATCCACGCATTGCCCATGGCGATGCTCGCCGTCGGCATCGTGACCCACTTCTTGCCGGACGGGTGGACTCGAACCCTGCGCCAGGGTTTCCCGAGCATGCCCGCGTACGCCCAGGGAGTGGCACTATTGCTCGCGGCAATTGTCCTTCGACAAATGCAGAGTGCAGAAGCAGTCCCCTTCGTGTACTTTCAGTTCTGAGATGCGTGGCTCCCCTGAACCGCCCGACAGTTCCGACGAAACGATGCCGGCAGCCCGTCGCCGTCGGCGCCGCTCCCCAAAGCGGCCTCGCTTTCTAGCAAGGTTCCCCGAGCACGAGGGCCTGGCCAAAGCCGTCTTGGCCTACGAGCGTGGCGACTACGCTGAAGTGCGGATCATAAGCAAGAACCTGCTAGAGCGGGAAGAAGATGCCGACGTACGGGGGGCGGCCAGTGAACTTTTGCGAAGAATCGAACCCGATCGACTTGTAGTCGCAATTGTGTGGAGCTCGTTCGTATTGTTGGGTCTAATAATTCTCTGGGCGTACGGCCATGGGCGATGAGTTGAACCGAAGACCGCGCCGCGGGCGGGGTGGGCGCGCAAACGTCCTCTTCGCGCTCGCAAGAGTGGTTTTGAGCTGCCTGCTAATTACCGCCTGCGCGAGCAAGACGACGGCAAATCCGGTCAAATCTTCGGGGGCAACAGGCGAGCTCTACACGTCGGAACTCCTGCCCCTCGAAGACGACACAGTACTCGAATTCGACACCTCCGTGGAAGGCACGGCAGAGAAGGGTCGCCTGGTGATGCAGGTGCGCAGGCCGCACGGTAACCGGATCGAACTCAATGTCGCGGGCAAAATTCGAAGGCTCGAGGCGAAACCGGAGGGCGTTTCGATTGCAACCGGCGGTTGGCTCTTGAAACAACCGTTCACCGTGGGAGCTACGTATCAAGGGCTGAGTGGACGTGTCACGGTGATTGGAATCAATCGCGATTTGAATGTTCCTGCCGGACACTTCACGCGTTGCGTCGAAACGGAAGAAATGACCAGCACCGCCGTTACTCGAACGACATTCTGTCCCGGCGTTGGCATTGCCAAGCTTGTCATTGAAGGTCAGGTCAATAACGAATCCCGACGCGAAGTCGCGGAACTACGCTTCCATGGTCCGCGCATCGACATTGGACCAGAAAAGACTACCGCGGCGCCTGCGGGGCAAGGAGGACCTTGATCAGCGAGAGAGCTTTCACGATCAGCGCCTGGGTGTTTACATGTCTCGGTTGTGCGGGCCAAGTTGGACCACTGGATGCTGCACGTGCTCGATACTACGGCACCCGACGTTCTGAATCGCCTATTACAGGCGTCCGACGTACACCGTGCAGCTATGTGGTTCGAAGGGTTCGTGATCGGGATCGAATGGGTGAACCAGATCGACGCCGCCGAGATTCGTGCCCACTATGAGTAGACTCGATGTTCCTTCGAGGGCGACCAGGCGTCGCTCGATTTCCGTGCCTCGCTGCTCGAAGGTAACGTCGATTCGACCTATTTGTTTGCCGGTTTCATCGAGTTTGGCGATCTGCCAGATCATCGCCACGGGGGCTTCCCACTCCGCCTTGACGCCGAGTTGGAGCTTGTCCGTCGGTACATCCAGATCGATTCGCACGTAAACGGAACCCCAGGGATCGAGCGGCAACGCGGGCGCGACGCGGCGTGGTAGACTCGAGGCTTTGATGATCCAATCGATACGAGGCTGGGCCAATTCGCCCAGTGTCGCGAGCGTCGAGCTGACGGTGGTACCCACCTGAGCGCGAGCGAATGCAAAATCTAGAATACGGTGCGCCCAGACGGGGAAGTTGTCATCGAAAGTGGCACGAACAACGTCCGCTACGTCAGGCTGGTTCAGGTACCTCCAGGCATTGGGAGGGGTACGCTGCGCGGAGAGGGCAATCAGACCCGTTGGCAACGCTGCCAGAGAATTGTTGCCGAGCTCGCGCTCCAAGTAGTCAAAGAACAGGGCTGCGGCCGGAGCTTGAGCGAGGCTATCTCGCGTAAAGACTGCTACCTGCGGATTAGATTGCACGTGCGCCAACGCCGAGGCGTCTACGTCGGTCATGCCTCCGACGAGCCACCAGAGATTAAGCGCGTACG
This sequence comes from Myxococcales bacterium, assembly GCA_003154095.1. GTDB lineage: Bacteria > Myxococcota_A > Polyangia > Polyangiales > Polyangiaceae > FEN-1139. The sequence continues at coordinate 7,551 of PMCK01000292.1, forward strand.
CTCGACGTATCTCCGGGGTTTCAGCCGGATCGAGGCGCGCCGCGATGGCTTCGCCAACGCATAAGTGGGCTAGGCGGGCCAATTCCTTTTCCGTGCCGCTGCGACATACAGCAGCAGCCGTATCGAAGCCGATGGAGAGGTTAGGCTTTAGGCGAACCGTCAGCGGCTCGGGATCAGCACCGAGTTGCCAAGTGAGTGGCCGCGCGTCGTCCGAATAGCGGGGCGCGGGCAGGCCGAGAGCAAGTACATAGCGATCGTAGGCGACCTCGAGCTCGGCTAGCGCGTCTATGACTTTCGAGGTCTTGTCCTGCCGAGCCCACGTCACGCAGAGCGGGCGCGTGGGGCTGCACAGGCGCGCGAACTCGGGCTCGTCGAGCGCAAGCTGCGGCGCGCGCTCGGCCCCGGTTGGAAGTGCAGGGTCGTAGAGAGGCCGCGATTTAATGCGTCGGGGCGCGGGGCCGAGTAGAATTGATTGGGCTTTTGCCGGGGCTGGTACAACTAGGCCGCTGGCCAATAGTAGGCAGAGGCCGTATTGCGCCCAGCGCGGCTGCAGGGATTTGACAGTTCCGGCCAAAGCCACCGTATACTGGCACAATTCTACCCCGGCTTTGGTACCTCGAGGATTTATGGCAGAGCCCCATTTCGACCCCGCGCACGCACTGAAATTCGATCTTGGGCGCGGACAAGTGACTCTTCAAGGGCAAGGGCCCTGTGTGCTCGTGCCCAAAGCGGCTCTATTGGAACTGCTTTCCGCGGCCGGCGAAGAAGCAACGCGCAATTTCGGCCAGCAACTCGGAGTCGAGGTAGGCCGTCGCGTATCTGACCGCCTCGGTTCCGATATCCACCAGGCTTCAATCGAAACCTTCGTGGACCATCTGGGTGGCGAGCTCGCGCTGCTCGGTCTCGGATCACTCGCCGTCGAGCGTTGGGGCATGGCAATGGTAATTGTCATCGAGGGACCCACTCTGAATAAATCCGGTATTGCACTGCTCAGTGCAGTCGTGTCGGGCGCCCTTCAACGTGCATTGTCGCGCGACGCCACCGTCCTCGAATTGGCGCAAAGTGAAGGCAAGTTGCGCCTGCTTGTCGTGTCCAAAGACACGGCGCCCAAGGTTCGGCAGTGGTTGACGCAAAATGTGTCCTGGGGCGAGGTCATCACGCGGCTTCACGAGCAGCGAGGTAATGCGTAATGTCAACGGACAAAATCTCACGCCTGCAGTCGCTTCTCGATCGCATCAAGAAGAATGTGGCATCCCCGAGGCGTCCTCTCGGATCGAATTTGGTTTTTGGCGGCACGCAGGGCCAGCGCAGCGACATATCCACGGGTCCGTCGGTGCCGGCCGCCAGCGTAACCAAACCCAAGGACGCACCCGCCCTCAACGACGTCGCGACTCCGCGGCGTCCTCCGCTGCCGCCGATCGCTGCGGCGGAAGTTGCAGCGCACAGGCCCGAGACCGTTGCCGCTCACCGCACACCCACGCTCTCAGGCGCGGCGCGCGTGCCAACGATGGCGGGCGCTCCACTCGGGCGACCTTCTGCACCCGAGGTGTCCGCGAAACCACCGCCCACCCTCGAAGTGATCGAAGAACTCGATTTCGACGATGCCGAAGTAATCGACATCACGAGCGATCGACCGCCGCCCGCGGAAATATCTTCTGTCGAAGTTTCTCACGTTGTCAGCGTCGAGGCTGCTGGCACATCCGACGCCCCGAAACCTGCCGCGGAGCATGTCGACGATCTTCACTGGTCGGAACCGCCCACCATCGATAGGCACCCGCCAGACTCGTCACCGCGTCCGCGAGCTGCTGCATCGCTGGACGAGGCCTTAGCCGGCGTGACCGCTGAATCGGTGGAAGTTCCCATCAAGACGCCACCACCAGAGTCCGGGCGCCAACCGCTCGAAGGAGTGTATGCCGCCCCAATTCCCGAAACGCCGTTGCCCAGGCCCACGGTAGAACAGCTGGGCGAAACCCTCGATCTCGAGGCGCCGACCTCGGCCGCCCTCGAGCTCGATCTAGCGAAGCCCAAGGTTCAAAAGGCCCAGGAAGACCTTGAGTTCGAGTTGCCTCCGAGAGCGAGTGTGCTCGAGGCGCCGGCTCGAGGGGAATTTCCAGCGCTCACGCGGGAAGCGGTCGAGCCCGCGTCGCGTCATCGAGCACCGGAGCAATCTCAAACTCAAATATTGAATGTTCCAGACGAAGGCGACACCATCGAAACGGCCGCCATCGTGGCGCCGTCGGAGGGCTCCGCCCCATCGACGGATCGCGACAACTTGGCGTTGTCACCGGATTTAACGGAGCGCACATCCGAGGTCCAGGCTGTGGCGCCCGAATTCATTCACCCCGCCCATAAATTCGCTCCAAAGAGTTTCGCAGAGTTACTCGACGCCTCACTGAAATTGCAGTGATCGTCGTACCTTGACGCAATGCTCTAAATCCGCCGTAGTGAAATTAAGCGAGCGGGGTCGGGGCCCGTGAGATTGACGCACACTTCACGCAAAACTTACGTAACACCTGGTTTCGTGACGCAAAAATCCCGGCCCGCGGCATCGACAACGAAATAGCGTATGCTTTAACGCATGAGCGCAGCCAAATCGTTACGCGTTAGATCACCTGCCGTGGCAGGCATATTCTATCCGGGTGGCGCTACTGCGTTGGCCGCGAACGTCGATAGCATGCTTTCGCAAGTTGCATCGAAGCCACTTGGACGGCTGCGTGCGTTGATTTGTCCGCATGCCGGCTATCGATATTCGGGTCCCACGGCAGCCGAGGCCTTCGCCCAACTGCGTGGGGAATCATTCGATCAAGTACTTCTGATGGGGCCCAGTCACCGCGTGGCCTTCCGCGGCGTTGCATTGCCGGAAGTGGACGCATTCGAGACACCTTTGGGGCAAATGCCATTAGCGGGTCAGCTAGATACGTTGGCTCGCAGCAAACCTTTCATGCGAGCCGACGCTCCTCACGAAGAAGAGCACGCGATCGAAGTCGAATTGCCGTTCCTACAGCGGACTTTGGGAAAAGTTTCACTATCGCCGCTAATATTTGGCGAGGTTGACGAGCAGGCCGTAGCACAGGAACTGAGCAAGTGGGTATCGCCCACGACTTTGATTATCGCGAGCAGCGATCTCAGTCATTTTCACACTTACGATGAAGCCGTGACGCTCGATCGATCGACGATTGACGCTATCTTGCGGCTAGACATTGAGGCCGTGCGTGAAGCAGAAGCCTGCGGTCGTTCGCCCGTGGCCACCTTGTTACACCTGGCCACTTGGAACCAATGGGAAGCGCGCTTGCTCGGCTATCAAAATAGCGGCGACACCGCTGGCGATAAAGATCGAGTCGTAGGTTACGCGGCAATCGGGTTCTACGACAAATCTTCGTAGACGTAATGCTTCGCTGATAACGCGCGCTTATCAAGGGCCGACTCGTCCGATGAACTTGGATGATTGCACAGGAAGATCGGAAGTTCGGAAGATTTGCAGATGGCATGGTTCTTCAACCATTCCTCGGCGTCACGGACGAGGCTCACGCCTAATCCCCCCAAGTCCTTCCGCTCTTCCGTCCTTCCTGTGCAATCCCAATTAGCCGATTGCTCAGGAGAAAACCGGGACACCCCCGAGTGGTTCCGATTTGAAAGGCCTAATTCTTTAGCCGCGCCAGATTTCGGCGTCGGAGCATGCCTGCGCAGGCAAGTCCGATGAGTGCCAGGCGTCCGGAGTAACCGAGCGGTGAGCTCTGGCCAGATGGAATCCGGCAACCGCAGCCGCCGGAGTCAGAAGATTCTCCGCCGCCGCCCGTACTTGTACCGATGGATGTAGCAACGTTGCTCGAGCCGCCGACGCTGCCATTGCCACCGACTGCGACTGCACCACCGGTTACCGCCAACGCCCCGCCCGCGTTTGCCGCAAGACCGCCCGTCGACAACCCGCCGCCAATGGTCGCGGCACCACCCGTGGCTGCGATTGCCCCACCCGTGGCCGCGATTCCTCCGGTGCCGGCTGTATTGGGCGTTCCACCCGTGGATTGGGTTCCGCCAACGCCCGTGACACCGCCCGTTGTTGCCACCACGACAGCACCGCCAGTGCCCACTGCAGTTGCGCCGCCCGCGGATTTGGTTCCACCGGTCGTTGCCGTACTGCTCCCGCCGACGCTACTCGTGGCACCGCCAATTGCCGCTTTGCTACCGCCTGTGCTCAAAAGGCCGCCAGTTGCAGCAACTCCTCCAGAGCTAGGTGAGCCGCCGGTTCCCTTGCTACCGCCAGTACTGGGCGAGCCGCCGGTACTGGGTGCACCACCAGTGCTGGGTGCACCGCCTGTAGAACCGCCCGTTTCGAAGCAGCCGAGATCGGGGGCAGACCCGTTGTAGGGCAAGCCGACGTTTACCCCCTTGTCGATGAGATCACTGCCCGCAACGAGGTGAAAATTCGTGAGATTGGGAAGGCTTCCGTCGGCTTGGCGCGGGCCATCCAAGCCTGTTTCAGAAGTACTCTGGAAATCGGCAGTACTCGCCGTTACCGAAAGTGTCCAAGAATTGCTGGTAGCATCAGGGCTGTTGGCATTCGAAGTGATTGTGCCACCAACTGCCAGGTTGTTCCGATAGGTTCCGACGGTGATGTCAGCCCCGGAATTGCTCATGCCAAGCATGTTGAAGTCGGGATTGCTGCCATATCCCGTGTTATTATAGAACGTGATGGTGCCAGGGTGATGGTTAGCATAGAAGGCTGCGGCCTTGTTGCTAATAGACAAGTTGTTGCGGATGACGTGGACTGGTGGGTTTGCGGGAAACGTCGAAGTATCCGTACCATACCCGCCACATTTGAAACCGTTACCATTGCCGCAAGCAGCGCCGGTGTCATACCGGTACCCTGCGTGCCAGGCCCAGCAGTTCTCGATTGTGACAACCGAGAACGCGTTGATGAGGTCGTAGTCGTCATCACTGTTGAACCATGATCGGCACCCTCTGAAGACATTTCCCGGGTTATTCGCCGAGATATGGGCTCCGAATCCATCACCGCTTTCGCAGGCTCCGTTCGACGTCAACGGGTCGAAATTTTCGTGTGAATCACTGTTCAGGACCAGGTTGTTCGACCCGTTTTGAATGAAGAGCCCCGTGCCATCAATGTGATAGATGTTAAGCAACTCGAAAATATTGTTGCTTCCAGAATTCCATACGCCCCACGATTCGTGGTTCAGGTTGTTGCGTTGCTTGACTCCAGTGACGGTGATCCCCTTCATATGGATGTAATTGCCGGTCACATCGAAGCCCTTGACTCGGCAGTCCGCCTGAAGATTACTAAAATCGAAAAGCGGAGTTTCGCCCGTGTATGCCCAGTACTTGATGAGGTTACCCGCCGTGCCACTCTTGGTCAGAGCGATTGCGTTTACCGTCGCGGTTTGACTCGAACAGGTGTTGGTGCCAGCCGTGATTGAATACGTGCCCCCGCGTATGTAGATTGTGTCGTTGGCGGCGGCTACTGTCTGCGCGTGCGCAATCGATGCCCAGGGCGCATCCTGGGTGCCCGCAGCGCTGTCACTTCCAGTCGTGGCCACGTAGTAGGTCGCGGCGAGCGCAGGGCAGGGTGCCAAAAAGGCTATCAGGGCGACTGCCCGACTCGTATACGCTGTTAATCTCATGTCCATCTCCCAAGACTACTTGTTGAAGCGACTGGATAGCTGACGACGGACCCCGAAGAAGTGGTTCACTTTTCGCGAATTCACGGGCTGTGCTGCAGCACACCCAGAAAATTTCAATAGCTTTGCGAACCCGATGCCAGAAGGTGACGCCGAAAGGCACTGCAAACAACTAAGTGTAATACGAAGTTGGAGTGGAATCGATCACGTCTGCGGGGCGGCGAATTTGCAAATGTTGCTCGAAAAGATCGTGATCATCGCCTCCCAGATCATGTCGACAGGCCGGAGAGCTCCCGCCCAACACAGGGCTGTCTTCTCGAGCGACACAGTCCTTCCAGGGGCCGATGAACCCCGGTTACCCATTGCTGACTGAGCGCACGCCGGGGCAAGACGAAAAGCTCTACTGACTTTGCGCTATCGCGAGTTCATTCAGACATTCGTCGGTGGTGTCCGGCCTTATCCAACGCACCGCCTCGTCCCGCAACCAGGTTCGCTGCCGTCGAACAAACACGCGTGTAGCCCGAATGATGGCTTCGCGGATAGCGAAAGGCTCCACATGACCGTCCGCCAGAGCATCGCGCAATTGGCGATATCCAACGGAACCCATTGCACGAGCTGAGCCATAACCGCGTTCTACCAGAGCCCGCACTTCGTCAATCCAACCCGAGCCCAACATCCTATCCGTGCGCTCGGCAATTCGTTGGTCGAGTTCGTCGCGTTCGCGGTGCAGCCCCAGCAGTTGATACGAGTGCCTCTTCTTACGAAAGCCGTGCTCGGCCTGCCA
>PMCK01000118.1 GCA_003154095.1 Myxococcales bacterium
AACAGTACTCCCTGGAAGTTGTGCTTCGGCGCAGGCGGTGCCACACAGGCGAATACTGGCATTGTCAGGCGTATATTGCCAACCGTTGATTCCTTCAGAGCACGAACCACTGGCAACGAATGGGATGCTCCGATTGTTGAGTGCAACATTCACGCGTGTCAAGTCCACTGTCGCATCGCCAGTCGCGTCCGGAACGCTTAGTGAGCAATTCAAGACCTCCGCGTTTATTTTGGTGAGGGCATCTAGCAAATCGACGCTGAAGTTGGCCGAAGCCGTCATGTCAAAATGGCAATTGCCGTACCCTGGCCCATACAGGCAGTCCTTGCTGCGAACGGTCCCGCCAGCTTCGGCAAGCGCAGAGAGAAACTCGCGGGCATCTTCACTGCCGGGCACGCCTATGACAAATGTCCGGATTCCGAGCATGTGCAGGGCGTTAGGCGCGTCAACATTCAGTAGTTTTTCGACTTCATCGACGCTGCACGTCTCTTTACCGTCGGTTAAAACGACAACGAAGTTTTCCCCGTCTAATGCCCCGAAACGCAACTGGCTCAGAAAATATTGGTATCCAAGGATTATTGCGCCGACTAAGGGCGTATTTCCGTAGGGCGCGATTGAACTCAGGGTCTGATTTACTCGGTCAAGTCCAGTGGCGTCGAGAAAAGAAAGAGATACCTGAGGTTTAGCGGCAATGGTGCAAGCGGAACCAGTTTCTGGAAATAAGCTTAGTGCCACATGCACGCGTCCGGTTGCCTGCAGGGCGATCAATGCGGAATTAAGGGCTGCGAGAGTTAATTCCCACTTGGAAGGCAAATCAGGAAAGCGGCGCAAGGGGAATTGAGAGCATTCTGAGCTGCTTTGGCCATCCTGGGGTAAATTGCAGGCCATGCTGCCACTGCGGTCCAAGACGAACAGGAGATTCGAAGACCTGAGTTCGCCTTTGACTTGTGCGTATACGCAGCCCGCGTCAATTCCTACTACATTCGAAACTATCGTTTCGGCGCTTGCATCGGGCGGCACCGTGTACTCCGAATGTTGTTGGGGTGGCCCAACCGGGATTGTTGGCTTGCCTCCTTGGCAACCGAATGAAATTCCAACTGTCACTACGACGGAGGCGCATCCACCTGAAAATCCGCGCAACACGCATTATCAACGGTTCGTTCATCGGGGCGCATTAGTGAAAATCGGAATTCGGCCAACAGTTCGCGCGTGCGATGCACCCGTCGGGACGCCGGGTCGGTCGACTTGTTTTGCAACTACCTTAGGGTTGGAATGGCAAGAGCGAATGACTCAAGCGCGGAGGCTCTTGGAACGACTATCTCCGTTGCTCGCCACGCCCAGGCTCAAGCTAGGGCACAGGTGCTCACTTTGTTACCGGGCGGAAGTACTGGTGAGCGGCAACGGGCCTCCCTTGAGCGAGTCTTAGTGTCAGTCGTGCGGTACGCGAGAGTTGCATATTGAACTCACAATCGACTTTGAAACGAGTGGCATATGGTTGCTGGGATCTTCTCAAGCTAATGAGGGGGCTTTGACCGCGTTGGTGCAAGCGATTTCGCGACCAATGGTGGGGTCCAGTACGGTCGTTCTCGAGTCTGTCAATAGTTTCGAACGGAACGAGGCATCGACGCTCCACCTATTGATTTCTGAAGGCTCGACCAGTAAAATATCCATGATTGGCGCTAACTCGCGGTCGGATTATCCTTTTGGTAGCTGCGAGCAAGGGCGTAATCTGGGAGAACTGGCAGCAATCTCGTACATTCAGCGAATTGGTGGAATCTTCGATATTCGGTTGGACGTCCGGGGTGTGCTTTGTTTTTCGCTCGAATTGCTGCTAGATCGGAACGATCGATACCAAGCCAACGTGCAAGATGCGGAGGGGATCATGCAGGAACCGGCCAAGTACACGAATGGCGAAAACTTTGAACGATCCGGGGCGGAGATTGTACCTGGTTCACAAGAGACGGGATCGATGCAGAACAACGAGGCGGGTCCGTCAACTATGAGAAGCGAGGCGTCAATCACATCTAGGCTTGCCAGACCGACCCGCGTGCTTATCTGCGACGATGAAACCCGGCTCGTGACACTCACTGCGGGTTTGTTGCGTGAATTTGGCTACGAAGTGCTTACCGTAAAGAGCGGTGAAGAAGCCATAAACTGCGTCAGTCATGAAGCAGTCGATGTGGTAATATTAGACGTAAACTTGCCGGGGGAGGACACTCTCTCGGTCGCCAAGCGTTTGATACAGAACAACGCGCCGGCAATCGTACTGTCGAGCGGGTTCACCGAGGAAGACGTTGAATCCGAACTCTTGTCTTTGCCGGGTGTCCGAGCGTTTCTGGCAAAGCCGTACGGAATCGACGCTCTTTCGGCTACGATTCGCCAAGTAGTCGTAAAACATACCTCCGAGTAGCACTTGTCCGCCTGGTGCCAGCCTAACTAAGTGGATTAGGGTTGGAAGCGGACTCCCATGACAATTGTTCCATCGAAAATGTCCGCAGAACATTGCGCGTACATATTGGGCACGCAAATGAAATGCCCACCTGGTGACTCGATGTAAATGTGCGGGATGCAGGTGCCTGAACATGCTTATCGTGAGAGTCCACGTTGGCCCCAACTATGACGTTTAGCCTCTCATCAAGCACCGCCATCAAAGTGGATTGACATTCGCACCGAGTTCTTACTTGCGTCGTTTTCATCAGCAAACTCTCCCAATCATCGTGATTCGCTGCTTTTTAATCGAACTCACGGCCCTTGCCCGAGCGTCCTATTGCCTGCATGCGGCATACACTTCAATGACCCGCCTAATATCGTGAACTATGCAGGTCAATCGGTAATCCTGCATAAATTACGCGGTCCGCTTGCGCCGTTAGAGAAAGCCCGAATTACGACTGAATTTCGGTTGCGTTCTCGAGGGTCGTGACTATGCTTTCGGCGGACCGGTTAGGCGGGAGTAGCTCAGTTGGTAGAGCACAAGCTTCCCAAGCTTGGGGTCGTGGGTTCGAATCCCATTTCCCGCTCAAATTGGCGAGAACAGTTTCAACTGGATGGCGCAGATTGAAACCACTGAGTCATTTTGTCACGCGGAGCCTTTGTGCTATCGCTCGCATGTCTTCAGGCATGTCCAATGAATGCACTTGAGGAACCCCCGTGAGCGGGTGGCGAAACGCTAGGTGCGCGGCGTGTAACATGATGCGTGGTACTGTAACTAGAGTTGTTTCTGTCTTCGAGTAGACTCGCTCGCCCAGAAGCGGGTGTCCCGCTTCTGCCAAATGGACGCGGATTTGATGGGTGCGGCCCGTTTCCAGGCGACACTCGACAAGTGTGGTTGAATTCAGATACTCAAGGGGACGGACATGCGTGGTAGCTATGCGGCCCAACCGGGGGTTAGTCGTAGAACCTCGTTTGCCGTCACCGCGATCTGCGACGAGTCTGCTTGAGAATGTTCGATTGCCCAATTTTCCTTCGACTATTGCGAGGTAACGACGGTCAATGTCATGCGCCCTGAAAAGCTGTTTGAGTGTTTTGAGCGACGATTGTGTGCGTGCAAATACAACGATTCCGCTGGTTTCCTTATCTATTCGATGCACAACGTGGACGGTTGACACCCTCCCATGTTCGAGCGAATGCAAGGATTGTCGAACTAGATCGATTAGGGTGCCGCGCTCATGCTCGTCGAAAGGCACACTGCTAATTCCCGCCGGTTTGTCTGCAACTACAATCTGCGAATCAATATAGAGTAGCGCCACCTTGGCCTGATTTGACGTCGGCTTGTTCTGAGCATTGGGATTGTATTGAACGTCATCACCACCGCGAACGGGGTCGGATGTGTCGCGCACAACTTTGCCGTTTATGGAGATCTTTCCCGTAGTAATCAGCCGACGCGTGCGATTCCAGCTGATGCCGGAAAGTTGTTGTCGAAGGAACCGATCAATCGGCAATGCCTGACTGCACTCTGGACATCGCCAACTCTTGGCTAGTGAAAGTTCGATGTCAGAGGGCACGTTCGCGTAGATCTGGCGGCAAAAGCAGGCTCGGCTCTCCGCTCGCTGTCAGCCAGAGCTGGTGAGCTGCGCGTGTCATCGCAATATGCAATAGGTGTCGGGCTTCTTCGGTCGCTGGAAATGTATCGGTGTTGACCTCGACGACGATAACGTAGTCAAATTCCAAGCCCTTAACCTGGCGTACGTCCGTTACATCAACCCCGGGTCGAAACGGAAAGTCTTGGTCGGCGATCCGCCGCAATCGTGGGACTTCACCCTTTTCAAGGATATCGAAATAGGCGTCGGCTTGTTCCGAAAATCTAGCGACCACGGCCACCGAAGCTCTGGGTTCCAGTTGCATTAATGTGCGCAATTGCTCTGCTAGGAAGCCCGCCGCGTCACCACTATGCGCAAATTGAAACAGCTCAACCGGCGCTCCATGGCGAACGGCGACCCCCTTTTCTTCGGAGGCTAGGGGGCCCAGAACGAAATGGGCAATGTCAGTTATTTCTTGTGTTGAACGATACCCAAGCCTGAGTGGCTCTACCTCAACATGGGAAAGACCCAAGTCGGCAAGGACGGTTCGCCAATCCGAAAACCCGTTGTCCAGCAACAGTCGTTGGGCCGTATCTCCAGCTAATGTGACGCTTTGTCCCGGGCTTAGGAGATCTAGGAGCATGGCGAGTTCGACCGGACTGTAGTCCTGTGCCTCGTCGACAAGCATATGCTCGAATATGAGGGCTTCCTTACTCTTGGGCCCGCGCATGAGCGGCCCCCTTAGTTTTTGGTAAAGCCGCAACAGTATCGTGTCGTCCTCGCGATCGAGAGTCGTTGCTTCTTCCAGCTGGCGACCGTCAACCCCGTACTTGCGGTCGTCATCTTTGTCGAGATCATCGTCTTCCTGCTCGGTGTCAGATTTGGACGAGCGCCACCCAAAGTCGCTATCGCTGTTTCGGTTAGTTTCTATCTCACTTATGATTCGCGAGCAGCGCGTGGCGCACCATTCGTGGGCCCGTGACAGTTCGAAATGGCTGAATGCACCCGGCGAGTAGCTTTCGAAGTGGCGTTGTAATCGAGGAAAATCCGTTAGTATCTCCGCCCAGGCGGTGACGACGTCGCGAGTCTTTCGAAGGGCAACGGTTGCAATTCGTTCAATTGCTACCCTCAAATCCAGCGCAACGACTTCGGGATTTCTTGAGGATGAATTGCGCACTTGATGCAACCGATGTCGAAGGGGTCGCTTTGCGTTTGAAGCCCAAGACTGTCGCAGCAAACTCTTGCTTTCTTGATCACCGACGCGTTCCAGCGTCGTTTCGAGCTTCTGTTCGAAATCGGCAGCGAGCTCAGCTACGTAGTTGTCAATCAAGCGCAAAATCGTCGGGTGTTTCTTTAGTTTAGTTACTGAGCTAGGCGTGTCGGCGCTGTAAGTCGAAGGAAAGTTGTCGAAGTGAGAAAGCCTAAGTTTGGATGTAAAGTCGCTGTAAGTCCGGATTGCAACGCCTTCAATACCGAGTGAGGGGAGCACCTGCGAAATGTAGCGGCAAAGCGCTTCATTGAAGACGACAACGAACATGCGATCGGGACGAAAGCGTCGCTTGTCTTGATAGGCCAAGTATGCCAGGCGATGTAGACCGATTGTCGTCTTTCCACTTCCGGCGCCGCCCTGAATTACGACGAGTCCCGAGTCCGTCTTCGTGATCAGGTCAAATTGATGGGGATCTATGAGTGCCGTAATTTCGCGAAGTGACTTGTCGTCACTCAATGAAGGGTCACCCACTCCAAGGACGCCACGTACCTTCGAGTCGGGTCGGATCGCAGAGCCTTCGCCCCCATACAGGCGTGTCGAAGTTTCTCCAAGCCTCCGCCAAGTGCCCTGATTGGTTCGGGCGAAGGCACCCTGTGGGCAGCCGATGCGCCGCAGTTGACCCTCAGCAATCGTAAGACTACGACGCGTTAGGATTTCGCCTTCAGTTTCGCGGCCTCCAAAATTCTCGCTGTACTCGTCACCCTCCTGGTATCGATAGTAGATGCGGCTGACAGGCGCATCTCGCCAGTCCACGATTCGAATGCCACTTTGAGTGTCCAGGTACGTACTGCGGCCTATCAGTACTTCCCGACGTCGCTTGTTCTCGTTAAGTACGAGACGACCAAAGTACGGTGAGCGCGTGTCTACGGTGCCCTGAGCCTGGTCTTTTCGCCGCTGATCGGCCAGGCTCTGTAGCCGCTCCATTTGCTCTAGCAGTGGCGGCATGTCCTCTTGTCGTGCCGAACTTAATTCATCGCGAAGGGCCAAGAGCTGAACATCGTAGTTACTGTACGCCTCTCCTGCACGAACCTTGGGTTTTGACCTGCTGTCTTGCACGTGCTCAATGACTCGCATGAGGCAGAGCTGCTCCTCGTTGACGATTTGAGACAGTTCAGTGTCAATGTCGCGCGAATCACTGTCGCGAGCATCATTTCGATTGCTGGTGGCGTTGTGCTGGGAGTCACTCATTGATCCGAGTGTTTGCTTTCGGGCCCACAAACGGGCCGAGGGCGGGCCGTAGCACTAAACACTGCGGCAGTCAGCGCGCCAATCGGCCGAATCAGCGGAGCCATTCGGGCACAAGCTTTGAGACAGCCTTGAGCACGTCGACTGGAATTCCATGGCCACCCGGAAAGGGTACCCACGTCACTTCCCAGGCTGCGGCCATCAACTGGTCCCGCACCGCTTCGGCGAGCGCGAAGGGGAGCATCGGATCGGACTGACCATGACTGAGAAGTGCGCGCATGCCGCTTTTGGAACGGGCAACTTCCTCAATCGATTCAGGATTTACCGTCGTCCCACTCATTAGCAGCAGCCCAGCGAACCTTCGCTGAACACTCAATGCGACGTCCAGACAAGCGACAGCACCCTGGGAGAACCCACCAAGAACAACTCGATCCGAATTCAATGTAAACCTTGCCTGAATTTCGTCCAGCAGCGCAATGATCTGTGGGCGTGCCGCGTCAATTCCCTCGGATAGCCCCTTGGCAGCTTTCTCAAAATGCCCCGTCATCATGGCCACCTGGAGCTGAACCATGTCTATAGGCCACCAGGCGCGCGCGCCCGAATATCCACTTCCCATCTCGGCACCGAGGTCAACAGGCCCTTCCGGGAAGAAGATGCCCGTGTTCTTGGGGACATTCAACACGTCACCCAAGGCTACCAAGTCGGTTCCTGGGGCGCCAAACCCATGTAGCAGCACCACGGCCGATGCCATCGCGCCAGGTTGGGAGAGAGTTGAATCGTTCAGGTGAACCTTAAGCCCGGCCAGTCGTAGCTCAGACATCGGGTTAGGCATAGCTCAGTTCGAGGACTCGAAGGAAGCGCAAATCGATTCGCGCAACTGACGGCGTGCGATATGCTGCGTTCACCTGATGCTCGACCCAAAGGCTGCCCTAGTTGCCGGAATTCGATACCTTCGACGTCACCCCGACGAGATCTTGAGATATCTGAGGAATGTTCCTCGATTGCGCTTTGGAATTCCGATAGTTGCGCTGCAGTGGCTAGCCAAGGAACTTGAATCAGCGTCATCGGGTCCTAAAGACATAGAAATTCGACCGAGTCCGCCCGGGCTCCGCGTAACGGCGACGCTGGAACAAATGGGTACGCTTCTACGGGGGTCGTGTATCGTCATCGTCGAGCGAGTGGATTTCAGTGACAGTCAGGCGCGCGTCGAACTTCGCCTCAGGGATGTGTCGCTCAAACTTCTCGATGAATCTGTTCAGACTCCGCTCGCTGCGTTGATTCGCTCGGGCACGCTTGATTTGTCCCGTGTTGCTAGCCTGGTAGCATACCTTCCGTCGCGGCCGGTAGCACTTGTCGAGGCCGTGGATGATCGACTGGTTTTGGACCTGTTGAAGGTGCCCAAATGGGCCAACACCGAGGCAGCGCACAAGCTAGTGGGGGTACTTTCCACTGTACTTGCCATCGATTCGATCGAAACTGACTTCGATCATCTCGATGTCGCAATTCGAGCGTTGCCACGCGGTCTATCAGGCGTGCTGCGCCAACACTAGCAAGTTTTCCCGATGTCGCGTTCCGGGTCGGGCCCGTAACGCGGAGAGTCCGGTAGTTACGGAGCGAGATTAAGCTCGCTACTGGCGCCGGGGATCTTGGGCTCCTTTCTGCCATCGATCCATGCACGAAGCCTAGCCATGCTAAACGGTCGCGAGTACGCGAACAAGATCAGCAGAGATAGCAACAGGTACAGATAGCTCATTGCTACGAACTTGTCGTCAACCCAATAGAAGCTATGTAGGACTATTTGTCCGGCCCCGCTGGCAGCCAACAGCGGTGGACCTAGGCTTGGGCGCTGTCTGATGAGCGCCGCGGCAACCATGAAGAACGAATAGTAGTAACAGGTGAGCTCCGTCGTGCACATCAACAACGGCACACTCATTATCGTCGCTACCCAGAGCAATTTCGTCTTGCGCAAAGCCCACGCGGTCCACAGGGCGATGAACGCAATGATCGCGAATCGAATGGGTTTTTGAGCCTCGTTGCGATCGATACGCCCCTGCTTCCATTCTTGAAAAGGATCGTCCAGATTGTCGTTGCGACCAAAGCGCATTCGACTGTCCCACGAATGAGCCATGATGCTCCTGAGCCCCATATGATTCGTCAAAGGGGTGTTGTCATGGGTGCGCAGTGTATGTTGGTAAAACTCGCTGTAAGACTCTGGACCAGCAACGACGATACTGGCTGGGATCAACACACTTGCCGCAATGACGCAGCCGGCGAGCAATTGCTGATGTTCGCGCTTAAGCCAAGTGTCCAAGGCGAAATAGCCTTGCGCCGGCGCCTGTCCGGCGCGGTAGACCTGCCAACGCCGAAACACATGAATGGCGATCATGACTCCCCACCCAAAGAAGGCGATTAACGGAAATACGCGCAGCAACGACGACCAGGTGAGAGCGGCGCCAGCTAGGGCAAACTTGCGCTTACGTGCCAGGGCAACTGAGGCAACGAATAGGAATAGCCAGTCTTGTCGCAGGAACGCACCCCCGGTCCAATAGAAGTTGGCTGGGCCNNGCGCCACCGGTCCAATAGAAGTTGGCTGGGCCGTTTACTCCCCAAAATAAGGCCGTGACCAGGCCCACACGCCAGCCAAAAGCCCACCACATCAACAGCAATGTTCCGATGTGGAACAGAACATCGATGCTGGCGAGGAGTTTGAAGAAGACATCTCCTGCGGGCGCAAGACTGGAGAATAGCTTACCCGTCATTGTCCAGACCGGCGGCGGGTTGTAGCCGTGGTCCTTCTGCATGCCCTCCCAGTAGGAGCCTGCGGCCGAATGGTAGAACCAGTCGACGTCCTTCTTGAAGGCCTCCCACCTGGGGGTCGAGAAGTGGTTCTTGCACTGCCCGGGATCGCTCACGATGTACGTGGCTTCCACCGGCTTGATGAGGTCGACGCGAAGATCTCGGACCTCACGCTTGCGCACGTTGGCGCCGCGCCCAAGCTCGATCTCGGCGATCATCGTGCACTCGTAGAGCCGGAGGTAGCCGAGCTCCTGCGAGTACTTGGAGCCTAGGTAGTAATGATAAAACTCGTGCCGGTGGTAGTACTGGTCGTACCGGACGTTGGGGTTGAAGAAGTCGAAGTAGACGAGGAACGCGATCGCCGTCATCACGTAGGCGATGCGGCGGCGTAGCCGTTCCGGCAGCTTCTCGCGCAGGCGGCGCGCGCGGACCTCGTAAATGAGGAACAAGGCGCCAGCCATCGTCAGCGTGACGCGCGTGCCCTTCATCAGGCGCTCCCAGGTATCCTTCTCGAACCAGGGCCCTTCCCAACGCTCGTACAGGAAGAAGTCAGCCAGCCCGAGAACGTGGTTCACGGAGGCATGAAGCGCGGTGATGTGCTCGGTCATGCAGAAGTCCTCGGAAAGCCAGGCGTCGCCCCTCGCGACGGGGCGACTCTCTAGCAGAAACCGAGCAAAGTCGAGAGCGAACGGCCCGCCCGTGCCCCCAAATAAAGACGAGCCGGGTGGCCTACTGGCCACCCGGCTCGTTCGTGTAACCCCGTGAGACCCGGAGGTCAGGGGCGCGAGCAGCTAGTCCGCACGATCTACGCGCAGACTCGGCCGCTCAGCTAGGGGGAGACCTCCGGGCAAGGGGTACAACTATAATGCATCGCGCAATGACCTCCTCCGGCCTTGGCCGGACGCTCCGGAGCGACGGCAACGCGAGAAGCTTCCCGCATCGGGCGAAGGCCTCGATCGGGTGTCCGCCGCGGTTTTGTGGCGTTCCGTAATGAAACCGCTCGGTAGCGGATTCAACCCTGGAGCAACACTCGAGGGTGATCCCTCGACAGACCAGCCTGGGAACCAGGGTTCCATGCTGCACGTTGGTTCAGAGACTAGCATGCCTCATCGCCTACCGCACAGGGAACGCGCGCTTTCGCGAGCTTGTTCCTAGTTTTTGGCTGTCGTCTACTTTTCGGCCGAGCGTTCGCCCCGGATGCCGTAGCTCATGCTGCAGGGCAGGATCGTGACTGCACCCTCGGTGCCGACCCAGTCGGAGCAGTCCGAGCCGCTGACGACGGCGTACCGGTAGCCGAGGGTGCCGTCGAAGCTCTCCACGTCGCTGCCCGAGTCGCTCAAGCGCCCTTCGGCGTCGTCGGTGCGCAGCACCTTGCAGCCCTTCTTTCCACGCCCCGGCTCGGACACGGTCACCTCGACCGCGCTCTTGATCGAGAACGAGCGTCCGTCGCTCGCGATGTCGCCGACGATCGTCTCGCGGCCGTTCAGCCAGTAGAGATCGTTTTCGAGGCGTGAGAGCTTGACCTCGAAGGCCCACGTCGCCGTCGCGCCGAGCGCGCCCTCGCCGCAGCTCGAGTCCTTGAGCTCACCCTGAACCTGAAACACGCCCAGCATGTCCCCCGGCGCTTTGGCGTCGTCGACTTTCCTGAAATTCAGGCAGCTGGCGAGCGGCAGCGCGAGCAATAGCAAAGCGGAACGCAACACGCCTGAGCGTGCTACCAGCGGCCTATTGCCGCGGCCAAGTTTC